>CAZVXA010000311.1:0-2221 GCA_964630955.1 uncultured bacterium
GCTGACTTGACTGCACCTGAGACGGGAATCACTGTCAATGAGTGAGTTGCAGCGCCCTGACCACCTGACCAATTCAAGCCAACCACAGCGTACACTTGTTCGTTCTGATTTTCAAACGTATCTCCAACTGAAAACGTGCGTTGAGAATTTAATAATCCAAGAAATCGACGATGAGCATCCAACAATAAATACTGCATTATAACCTCCATCGTTAATTTGACGTTCCAAACTTTGCGTGGGTTTTCATCAGGAAAGAAATGCTACAACCGTATGATCAAAGCTGAATTCATGAGTGATTCAACCGATCACATCAGTTGGCAAGCAGAATAGAATTACGCTGTTTCCCTGACAATATCTCAAGCTCTTAGAAGCGTCTGAAGAGTCTCTGGGAGTACAACAGGGGAAGAGCGATCGCCGATCTGTTGCAAATCTAAAGCACAGTCAGCCTGATTGAGTTCACATAAAAAAGCATTAAATTCTGCGGAACCAGCAGTTCAACTGCCTGATGATATTATTTTCCGCAGTACGCTGATGTATCGGTGAAAAGCCTCATTTACCCACCCCTTCTTTATAGCATTTCTGTATCGGAGATTGCTAAATTTTTCAAGCGTAATGGGATGTAAAGAACACTTGAGAAATCAAATTTTTGGTTAGAATGATTTACATTATTTCACATTTCATCTTTGAGCTATGCAAACTGCGATCGCCTCCGCAACAGCGACTTTCTGGCAATGGCGGGATCAACCCATCCACTATGTGAAAGCCGGAGATCGCCCCGACCGTCCCCCTCTGCTCCTGGTGCATGGCTTTGGAGCATCGACGGATCACTGGCGCAAAAATATGGCCGGACTGCACCGAGACTTTGAAGTCTACGCGATCGACCTGCTGGGCTTTGGCCGATCTGCTAAGCCGGACTGGAAGTATAGTGGCGATCTATGGCGCGACCAACTGCACGAGTTTATCCAGGAGATCATCGGACGACCTGCGGTACTGGCAGGCAATTCCCTGGGCGGTTACTCCGTCCTCAAAGTTGCTTCTCAACACCCCAACTCTGCTTTGGGTCTGGTGCTGCTCAACGGTGCAGGTGCCTTCAGCAGTACCGAACCTGCTCCCAAACCCGACCCAATCCGTGAGGTACTCGGCAACGTAACGCGATCGGTGCTGCTCCACCCAGTTCCCAGCTATCTGCTGTTCCAATATGTACGCCAGAAATCGGTGATTCGTCGCACCCTGGAACGGGTCTATCTGGATCACTCTGCGATTACGGATCAGTTAGTTGAAGATATCTACCGCCCCTCCTGCGATCCCGGTGCAGTCACAGTTTTTTCCTCTGTGTTTAAGTCACCGCGAGGTGAGTACATCGACATCCTCCTCAATGAAATGCAGTGCCCACTGCTGATGCTCTGGGGCGAGGGCGACCCCTGGACTAATGCCCGACGGCAGGGGGCAAAGTACCGTCAGTATTACCCCACTCTGACGGAACACTATCTGCATGCAGGTCACTGTCCCCACGATGAGGTACCGGATCAGGTAAACACCCTCCTGCGCGACTGGGTTCTGGAATTGCCGCAGAATCCATGAATTCTGGACTTTTGACTAAATCGGCGCTAAACGCGAACCGTTCTCTCAGAGAGCGGTTCGCGGCACTATAGGGGAAATAGTCAAAACTCCAGTGAATTAGAGAGGTGTTTTATCTGCTTAAAACCCAGGATAAGAAGTAGCGCTGTGCTTTGCACAGCGCTACTTCTTATCCTGGGTTTTAAGCAAATTCCTGAAGGCCAACCGCACGGGGAACGTAGAGTGGATGGCGCGGTTGCCCCGATTGATTCATGCCTAAACAGTAGCGCTGTGGATGACGCGCCAGCAGTTCCAGAACAAACCGATCGCGCCCCCACAAACACCCCCAATTTCCCCAGGCAAACACCAGTGTGAGCGATCGCTCCATCGCCCCGATCAGATAAACATCATTCTCCTGACCAACGGGGTCGATCGCCTGCTTCAACTCCGTCGGATGAGTCGCCCGATAAGCAAACAAGTTCACCACCTCCAGCGAGCCAAACTCCCACTGCTGCGCCAGCCCGATACAGCGCCGAATTGTGGGGTCATTCTTCTCTGCATCAGCCGTACTGGGGTTGAGCATGACAAAGGCAATTCGGGGCAAACATGAATCCCATTGCCGCCATAGAGTATAACGATAGGTGCGACTGGGATCGAAAATTGC
>CAZVXA010000311.1:2321-6518 GCA_964630955.1 uncultured bacterium
AATCCCATTGCCGCCATAGAGTATAACGATAGGTGCGACTGGGATCGAAAATTGCACCCATTCCCAATTCCCAATTACCCATTACCCCTTCCATGTCTCGCCTCCTGCCGTCGCCGCTTCTCCTCCGTCAGACTGTCGAAACAATGGGGACAGGAGATTCCCGGTGTGTACTGGGGCGATCGCGTCTCCGCTTCAGAAATGGGATGGCCGCAGCTCAGGCACATCTCATGGGTGCCTTCCTCCAGACCGTGCTGTACCGCAACCCGCTGGTCAAACACGAAGCATTCACCCTGCCAGAGACTTTCTTCGGGGGGAACGGTTTCCAGGTATTTCAAAATGCCGCCCTTCAGGTGATATACCTGCTCGAAGCCTTCTGAAAGCATGAAGGAGGAAGCTTTCTCGCAGCGAATGCCACCCGTGCAGAACATCGCCACCTTCTTATGCTGCGTGGGGTCGAGATGCTGACGGACGTACTCCGGAAAGTCTCGAAAAGAATGGGTCTGAGGGTCCTGTGCGCCCTGGAAGGTGCCGATCGCCACTTCGTACTGGTTGCGCGTATCGATCACAATCACCTCTGGATCAGAGATCAGCGTGTTCCAGTCCTGCGGCTCTACATACGTACCGACCTGCTGATTCGGGTCAACGTCAGGCTGCCCCAATGTGACAATTTCTTGCTTCAGGCGCACCTTCATCCGCTCGAAGGGCGGTTCCTCGGCAGTGGATTCCTTGTGTTCCAGATCCGCCAGTCGGGGGTCAGCTTTCAGGTGAGTGAGGAGGGTGGCGATCGCCTCTGGTGTTCCGGCGATCGTTGCGTTAATCCCCTCTTCAGCTAAGAGAATCGTGCCGCGAATGTCCTGCTCCTGACATAGAGACAGTAGGGGAGACTGCATCTCTGCATAATCAGGCAGACGTAGAAATTTATAGAAAGTGGCGACAGTTAAAGTCATGGCAGACAGCGAAGAGGCATAGATTTACAACAAGAAATTAGCTGCAGCACTTTTCGAGATGATGAGAAGTTGCAGACTCCCATATCCTATACTCAATAGATGGTGGAGAATTGATAGTAAAAAATGCTGTAGGCTTGCAGAAAATTAGTCTCAAAGATCGGGCAAAGGCTTCACATCAATGTATTGCTGAGCAAAGTTTCTAAGTCCTGAATCCTCACTATAAATGCAATTTGCTCCGCGTGCTAATGCTATTGAAATAATCATAAAATCAGCCTTCATTTCACTCCTTGAAATTCCAGTTAACGGCCTTTGATTTTGCCTGTTTTTCCACAAATTTGCAAAATGAAGTGCAGCTTGAGTGTCAAGAAGTGGAACAATAAACTGGCGATGCATCTGTTCGCTGAACGAGTTATGAAGTTCAGGAGCTAATGCACACAGAAGTTCCGCAACAACTACAGAAGGAACCATAACCCTAGAGCCATTATCTTCACAGATTCTGATTAGAAGCTTTGCTTTGTCAATGTTTTCTTCCTGCCCAGGAGTAGCTTGATTCTTAACGCCCCAAATAATTATCTGTGTATCAAAGCAGACTAACTGCATCTATGCCTCCGATAGTCCATAGCGAACTTCAGAGACAAAACCATCGACGTCTTCTACTGCATTGAACGAGCTACTGAAAAGCCTTTGAAGTTCTTCGAAAGCAGCCGAAACAGACGTTTCTTCATAATCAGAAATATCAGTCACATGAAAGTTTTCAATTTCAAAGGTCTCAGAGTTCCACTCTGCTCGTCCCTTCAATCCCACCCTGCTGTAAAGTTTAGAGCCAGCTTCTCTAGCAATACTTTTAGTTGTGCTACAGTATGTAATCTTCTCATCAAAAGTTCTAAATTGAATGCTTGGTTCCGTACCTCCAACGCGAGTAATTTCACCATATATAGTTGTTTCTCCCGACAAGGGATAAATGTCAGGTATCTTCACTTCTGGAGTAAGAACTGCCAATAATTCTATCTTTCCATTCTGCTCCAGAAATTCCGCATAGCACTGGTGGCGTCGTGTAAAAGCAGATAACTTTTTCAAAGAATGAATTGTGCTGTTTGGAAGCCCACCGAAGCTATTTTCCTTAATCGATCTTGTAATCCGACGAGTAGCCGGCAAAGTCAGTTCTTGTAAATTGGGAGAAAACCTTAGCCTTGAACTTCCATCCTGGATATTTTTTAAACCAATGATGATTGATTCTCTCTTCAAATCTGGATGTTCACGAATAACTACAGAAGTTATCATGTCTTCAACAGACTCAATAACTTCCGCAATATCTTTCGAACGAATCCTGCCTGGTGCCATACCTTCGCCAGTCAGTCTTATCTCAATAGTACTTTCGTGAGCCATAGACGACCTCACCGTATTGCAAGTAAAGCCAATGCCTTAGCATACTTAAACCAACAGATAATATCTTAGCCTTTCCTACCCCTCTGCATCTCAGAATCGCTTCTGATAAAAGGACGCCTCACTAATGAATCGTCGCCTAATCTCCTCCGGATCAACCTTTGAAACAGATATCGGCTACTCCAGAGCCGTTGTGGATGGCGAATGGGTGTTTGTCTCCGGGACCACGGGGTTTGACTACCGCACCATGACCATCTCAGACGATGTCGTGCAGCAGGCGGAGCAGTGTTTCAAGAACATGGAAGCGGCGTTGATTGAGGCGGGGTGTTCCTTCAAAGATGTGGTGCCCCTGCCCTCAGAGACTTCTGCAGAATCTCAAAGCTAGAGCGCCCGCTGACCATGACGATGCGATCGCGCCACGACAACGTTCCCGCCAGAAATGCACTGCCCACCAGCTTATCCAGGGCGTTGTGGCGGCCCACATCCTCCTGCACCGCAAGCAAATTACCCTCACCATCAAACAGTGCTGCGGCATGGAGGCCCCCTGTCTCGGTGAAGATACCCTGGTGCGATCGCAGCTTCTCCGGCAGGTCATCAATCACGGAGGCAGGAACCTTAAACGAGCTATCCATCACCTCACAGCCCTGAATTTTCAGCGCCTCCAGTCTAGCTTTACCGCAAACACCACAGGCACTCGTGGTGCAGAAATAGCGTTCGAGCGATTGTAAATCAGGATCAACAGAACTATTTAATTCAACGTTCACGATATTATACCGCTGGCTTCCATCGATATCTGGGTAAATGCAATAGCTAAGCCGTAAAAGATCCGTTCGATTTGAAATAATTCCTTCGTTATACAGGAAACCCTCTGCCAGATCAAAGTCGGCTCCGGGTGTGCGCATGGTGATGGCGATCGTGCGTTGAGGGGCAGTCAGGCGAATTTCCAGCGGTTCTTCGGTGGCGAGGTGGTCCAGGCGCGATCGCCCTTTCCCCTTTTCGACCACCACGACGCTCGATTTAACTTTGCTGCCTAAGCGCTCCATCGTTTTTTATCCAGCGTTCCCAACCTTAAGCCAGTCAAATACCTGCGCTACAGTGATGCTCAAGTTGAGACTGGACAACACAGGGAGAACTACATCCCCTGTCTGTTCTTCAGGCAATGTATCGGGACGAAAAATCAGCACAACCCGGTCTTCTGGATCAATTAACCAGCCGAGCTGTGTACCGTGACGGAGGCTATGTAGAATCTTTCGGGTGACATTCATTTGGCTCTGTTTCGGCGACAGGATCTCGATCACCCAGTCAGGGGCGATCTCAATGCCACTGGTGGCAATCTCACCATTCTCGTCTACAGGAACTTTCTCACTGGAGATCACCACAACGTCCGGCACAATAGATCTACCGCCAAAGGTGCAGCGCAGTTCGGGAAAAGCTTCGAAGTTAGAATCAGCACCGTTGATGCGACCTGCAATCCGCGACTGAAGACGGCTGTGCTTACCTCCGGGCATCGGCTTCTGAATCACCTGTCCCTGCACAAATTCCCAGGCTGGAGAGTCCTCGATATAGGGAAGCTGCAGAAACTCCACGAGCGTCAGGAGTTGTGGTGCTGAAGTCGTCATGTCCCAAGATCACACTCCCGATAGTCCCGCATTAGCCGCGTCTGAACAATGCGTGATGGCTACTGCCTAACGCATCCTACAACGTCAAACTTATCAAAGATTCTAACCCTTTACGCCAGGTACAGTTTAAAGTCCATGAGAAGAAGCGGCGCGGTGTAAAGCACCGCGCCGCTTGTTCGAATGGGTGCATCCCAGTTTTGGGGGTGGGGGGGGGGGGGGCACGCCCCCCCCCCCCACAAAGGGGGTGG
>CAZVXA010000312.1:0-6489 GCA_964630955.1 uncultured bacterium
CCTCTCTCAAAAACAATTCGGTTTTATTTAATTCGCGATCCTAAGAGGTTATCGGGGGCGTCCCAGCGTGGTGATGTAGAGCACGGCCTCATCCTGGGGAATGCCCAGCACTTCATTGACCTGATTGTCGTAAAAACCTCCGATGCCACTGACTCCTAATTCCAAATAAATTGCTGCCAGGTTTAGCCGTTGCCCCAGGTGTCCGGCATCCATATGTAGGTAGCGGTAAGCGCGATCGCCATATTTTGCCAGCGCCTGCTTCAGGTCAGCGGTGTGAAACAGAACGGCTCCTGCATCGCGGCCCAACTCCTGCCCCAGGCAAAGAATATGCAGCTCCCGCCGGAAATTCTTGAACCGGATCTGGCGCAACTCCTCTGCCAGAGGCGCGTAGTAATAGCAGCCTTCTTCCAGTCCCTCCACACCAGAGATGGCAATAAACGTCTGGATCAGGCTGAGGTCGAAGTAGTCGGGCGCAGGATCTAATCCCTGATCAATGGAGATCTGGGGATGGTAGGTGAAATTGAGCAGCGCCTTGAGTTCATCCAGAGCCAGGTCTTTGCCGCTGTAGACGCGAGTGGAGCGCCGTTTGAGGATGGTTTGTTCCAGACCCGTCAGGCTTTCTCCCCAATCAATCGGGGGACAGGCGGTGGGAACACGCAGACAGAAAGGAAAATTGTACTTATCCTCTACGGGGTCGGCCTTTTCCTGTAGTTTGGCGGATTTTTGGGATGGCTCCTGGTCAGCGGTAATCTGGGTGGCTCTATGGAAGTAGGCCAGCAGTTCACCATCCGGAATGTCGGGGTAGTCCGTGTGAATCGCCGAGGGTAGGGCAGTGGAAGCGTGGGGCAGGTTCTGGGTGACCTCGAGCAGATCGGCGAGGGGAAGGATGGCGATCGCCCCCTCCTGGTCTGCATCCAGATACATCAGATCATTGACTGCTTCATCAATGAACCCTCCAATCAGGTGTGGACGGTAATCGTTCATCGCGGCGGCCAGTTCAATATTGCCCAGCAGGTGTCCCGTGTCCAGGAAAATGCGACGGTAGGCCCGATCCTGATAGCGCCAGGCCGATCGCTGGAAGGTAGCGGTGATCACCAGCGCCATCTGAGTGTTGTCCAGGGTGGGGTGCCAGAAGCAGGCATTTTGTAAAGCGCCCCACACGTTGTTCTCCCAGAAGTGTAGGAGGGTGTGGGTCTGGGGCTGGTAATGATAGAGTCCCGCTGGTAGCAGAGGGGTGCCACGGGAGATCAGGTAGATCTCGGCAGGGTAGAGTCCCCCTGCGGAAGGTGCGGCTCTCAGATAAATGGGGTCGCCGTTCTGGGTCAGCACCTTGAGCGTCAGGCCGTAGCTGCAAAAGAGTAGTTGAGCCAGTCTGCGCCATTCAGATCCTTCAACGCTTTCTGTAGCCTCTGACTGCATCAAATGCGGCTTCAGGTCATAAGCGGTACCAATTTTATAGTCTTTGAATGGAATCGGTTGTTTGCTCCAGTCCAACGGTTGGGAGCGGCTGGCAATGGTGGCAGGATCGTACTTGGTGCGCTCGTGGTAGTGCTGGGCGATCGAATCTTGACGTTCGGTCATAGCAGGTTCGGCAAACTTCCTGTTCTGATATTGACACTCCCAATCCGGCAACGACCACAAGGTTGAATGAATTTTATCGCGATCGCCGTCTTGGACAGGACAGGAACTGGGGGGCGGTGGCTCCATGCAGGCGCACGCCCCCTGACCCCCTCAAAGGGGAATCACCCGTGCGCCCCGTCCCAACAACCGTGGCTTCAACTATATCGGGAGGACAAGCCTACGCGCTGATCTTCAGACAACCGATTCAACCAGCTATTCGTGAGCGGTTCCATCGGGCATCAACGCCCCTGTCAGCAGTGCGTTATGCAGGTTAACCTGCTCCAGATTGGCGCTGATCATCACCGCTTCACTCAGATTGGCCTCACTCAGGTTGGCCCAGGTCAGTCGAGCACGATAGAGATTTGCCTTGTAGAGGTTGGCTCCCCGCAGGGCTGTCCAGCTCAGATTGGCGCTGCGGATATTGGCATAGCTCAGGGTGGCATTGATCAAATTGGCGCTGATCAGACGACTCCGGCTCAAATCGGCCTCCCGCAGATCGGCTTCCTCCAGGCTGGCCCCCTGCAAAATCGCGTTGGTCAGTGTGGCATGTTCCAGAATGGCTTCATTCAAGATTGCATTGGTCAGGTTGGCTCCCTCCAGATTGGCGCGGGTCAGGTTGGCACCCATGAGTTTCGTGCGATTTAGACTGGCCTCCCGCAGATTGGCCTGAACCAGCACTGCCTGACTCAGGTTGGCCTCGGACAGATTGGTTTCAGTGAGAACTGCTCGACTCAGGTTCGCCTCGATCAACTGGCTCCCCCGTATACCTGCTTCTGCCAGATTGGTTTCGCAGAGGTTGGCTCGCGTCAGATTGGCCCCAATCAGGTTGGCACAGGTCAGCGTTGCGTGGCTCAGGTCCGCCCCCTCCAGGTTCGCCTCCCGCAGATTAGCGTAGCTCAGGTCAATACCGCTGAGGTCGGCGTTGCGTAGATCGACTCGTCGCAGGTTCGCCTTGCGCAAATCTTGACCGCTCAGATCCATACCCGAAAAATTGCTTTCCCGGAAGTCTCGGATGCCGGAGGCGTAGCTGTCGAGGAATTCGTCTACGTTCATAAGTTCTGCTGGCGCTGGAGAACATCCCTGGCAAGGAGCTTCCCCCCAGAGTTCCCGCAGATCGAGGAAGACTCTCAGGAAAGGAAGATAAACCTGCTTTGCTTTTCCGAAGGGGCAGAAGAAATTCAGGAAGGTTTGGCTGATTCTCTAAGCTGATTGCCCTGCTGCAAAAATCGGCCTCGATTCTGGGAAAATGGGTGAGGGAAAAGCCATCTGTACCAGCGCGAGGATGACCTGTAAGAAAACGGCGCGATCGCACGGGCATCTTTCTAGGATGCGCTCACCTGAATTCCCACAGTTTTTTCTCAAGGAAGGAAAGTTATGTCCGAAAAGCTCCGAAGTCAGGCCATCACCGATGGGGTGCAGCGCAGCCCCAACCGTGCCATGTTGCGGGCCGTTGGGTTTACCGACGAGGACTTTCAGAAACCCATCGTCGGCGTGGCCAGCGCCTACAGTACGATTACCCCCTGCAATATGGGAATTGCGGCGATCGCTGAACGCGCCGAAGCGGGAATTCGTGCTGCCGGGGGGATGCCCCAAATTTTCGGTACGATCACCGTCAGTGACGGGATTTCAATGGGCACCGAGGGGATGAAATACTCCTTAGTGTCGCGAGACGTGATTGCCGACTCTATCGAAACGGCCTGCAATGCCCAGAGCATGGACGGTGTGATCGCTATCGGCGGCTGCGATAAGAATATGCCGGGAGCCATGATCGCGATGGCCCGGATGAATATTCCCGCTGTGTTTGTCTATGGCGGCACGATCAAGCCGGGACACCTGCACGGGCAGGATCTAACGGTGGTGAGTTCGTTTGAGGCGGTGGGCCAGTTCAGCGCCGGACGGATCGACGAAAGTATGCTTTATGCGATCGAGCGCAGTGCCTGTCCCGGTGCGGGTTCTTGCGGCGGTATGTACACCGCGAACACCATGTCCTCCGCCTTCGAAGCAATGGGCATGAGCCTGATGTATTCCTCCACGATGGCGGCAGAAGACCCCGAAAAGGCCGAGAACACGGAGATGGCGGGCAAGGTTCTGGTGGAGGCGATTCGCAACAACCTGTGTCCGCGGGACATCATTACCCGCAAGAGCATTGAGAATGCGATTTCGGTGATTATGGCCGTTGGTGGTTCGACGAATGCGGTGCTGCACTTTCTGGCGATCGCCCATTCCGCCGGGGTGCCCCTCTCCATCGACGACTTCGAGACCATCCGCGCCCGTGTCCCCGTCCTCTGCGACCTGAAGCCCTCTGGACGCTACGTGGCCACCGATTTGCACAGGGCAGGCGGCATTCCTCAAGTCATGAAAATGCTGCTGAACCACGGCCTGCTGCACGGGGACTGTATCACGGTGACGGGAGACACGATCGCCGAACGCCTGCGCGATGTCCCCGATGAGCCGCGCGCCGATCAGGACGTGATTCGCCCCTGGAACAAACCGATGTACCCACAGGGACACCTGGGCATCCTCAAGGGCAATCTGGCTACCGAAGGTTCCGTCGCCAAGCTAACGGGTATCAAGCACCGCAACATCACTGGCCCCGCTCGCGTGTTTGACTCCGAGGAAGCCTGCCTCGACGCGATTCTCGCTGGAAAGATTAATCCGGGAGATGTGATTGTGATTCGTTACGAAGGCCCGAAGGGTGGCCCCGGTATGCGAGAAATGCTGGCTCCCACATCAGCCATTATCGGTGCGGGACTAGGGGACTCGGTTGGCCTGATCACCGATGGGAGATTCTCCGGTGGTACCTACGGTATGGTGGTTGGCCACGTCGCGCCGGAAGCCTTTGTGGGCGGGAATATCGCCCTGGTAGAGGAGGGCGACAGTATCACGATTGATGCCGATGCCCGTCTGTTACAGGTGAACGTCTCCGATGCGGTGCTGGCGGAACGCCGTGCCCGTTGGACGCCGCCGAAGCCACGGTATACATCTGGAGTGCTGGCGAAGTACGCCAAGCTGGTTTCCACCAGCAGCCTGGGCGCAGTCACTGATCTGCACGTCCTGGATTAATCATTCGCATGAATGACGTTGCATGAACGACGTTGCATAAACGATATGTAGGGGCGAACGGCTGTTCGCCCTTTTTTGGTGGGTGACAGGAGGTGGTTTGCAGGCCGTGGATGGGTGGGGCAAGTTTGATACGGGGATGGTGGACAGGAGCGTTACATTTGGGCAAAACCTGCCCTTACGGAATTCGGGGCAGTCTATAGATTTCAGATTGGGAAGGAGAGTTCAGGATAGATCGAAAAAAAATTACGGGATTTTCCGAAATCCGGGAAATCAGCGGTGTAATTAAACCATGCCCCCGCTGAGGAGACATTTCTGGCTGATAGGGCTAACCCAGTTGTTTCACCCGATGGTGGGACGCAAAATCCTCGGTATTGTTCGAAGCTAGAAGTATGAGGATTTCTCCTCACGCCTGTAGGAAACACCCGGAGGCGGATTATGAAAAGCTTATTTCTCACTGCTGTCAGCTTGATCGCTCCCCTGATGCTGGTCACCCCTGCCCTCGCAGACAACCCGGCTCAGACGCGTCAACTGCTTGAAACGGGAGCCTGTGCAGGGTGTGACCTGCGTGGTGCTGACCTGAGTGGCACTCATTTGATTGGAGCCGACTTGCGCGGTGCCAACCTGGAAGGGGCAAACCTGACGGAGGCCAACCTGGAAGGGGCTGATCTGACCGGTGCGAATTTGGCCAATGCGGATATGACGAAGGTGTTTGCCACCAACGCCAGCCTTACCAGTACTAATATGACTAATGTCAACATGACGGGTGCAGTCGCCTACAGTGCCGATACTCAGGGCGCAGTGTTGACCGGAATTAACATCACAGGTGCCCAGCTCAACGGGAGCGGCATCAGCATTGGCGGAGACTAGCGTTGATGCAGGTTTTGGAGGCACAGCACCTCAAGAAAATTTACCGCTCAAAGGGAAAGGAATTCCCGGCGGTGCGAGACGTCTCACTCCGGATTGCCGCTGGGGAGGTGCTGGCTTTCCTCGGTCCGAACGGGGCCGGGAAAACGACCACGATTAAAATGATCGCCAGCCTGATTTTGCCGGATGAGGGCTGGGTTAGAATTGCGGGCATGGATCCGCACCGGAATGCGTGGGCGCTGCGATCGCTCGGTGCTGTCCTGGAAGGAAACCGCAACCTCTACTGGCGACTGACTCCAGAAGAAAATCTGGAGTATTTTGGCGTACTGCGCGGCCTCAGTCGGAAACTGGCCCAACAGCGGGGCGGTGAACTGCTGGAGCGCTTTGAGCTGACCGACAAGCGCAAAACCGTCACCCAGAACCTGTCTCGCGGGATGCAGCAAAAACTGGCGATCGCCGTCTCCCTGATCCACGACCCCCAACTCCTGCTGCTAGATGAACCAACGTTAGGACTGGACGTAGAAGCGACCCAGCACGTTAAGTCTCTCGTGCGGGAGATCGCCGCCGAGGGGCGCGCCATCCTTCTCACCACCCACCAGCTCGATATTGCAGAGGAACTCTCTGATCGGGTTGCGATCATCAATCAGGGTGAGATTGTTGCAGAAGAACTCACCTCAGAGCTAATCCGCCAGTTTTCAGGGACGGCTTTCAGGATTGAACTGGAGACTGAGCTGGAGGGCGATCGCGCTCAAAAGATCGAAGCCATTGGGGGCACCATCCAGGGAAACATCATCTACATCCGGGATGCGGAACTGCTCTATCCGGCGCTGGCAATCCTGGAACCATTACCCCTGGTGCGCGTGGAGAAGGACCAGGCTAATTTAACCGACATCTTTTTGAAATTGGTGCGGTAAAAGTTGAACCCCTAAAAGCGATTCCGCC
>CAZVXA010000313.1:0-6366 GCA_964630955.1 uncultured bacterium
CGGAATGCCAGGGCTTGTAGAATCGCGGTTTTGTCTGGGAAAAACTGGTAGAAGGAGCCGATCGGCACCTGGGCCTGAGCTGCGATCGCATTAGTCGTCGTTGCAGTGTAGCCCTGGCTGGCAAACAGCTCTTCTGCCACATCCAGAATCCGATTAACCCGCTCCTGACTGCGGGCCTGACGCGGTTTACGGCGCATTCCGCCTGCGGTTGATGGGCTTTCAGACATGGGCGTTCTCCCTGGTTCGAAAAATAAATGAGTATTGCTCACATTCTGCTTGACAAAACATGAGGGCTGCTCATATCATAAAAATATGAGCGATCCTCATATTTTAGGTTGATTTGCATTCGAAAGTCATGTTATGCCCCAGAATGTGCTGATTCCAAAAGCTGGCTCTGCCAGTATGCGCTCTCGCTGTCTGCCGCAATCTGTCCACGTTGGGTTTCGGTTTGTGCGCTTCCAATGTTTTCCCTGGTTTGTGCTGGCGATCGCTCCACTCAAGTTGCTTTTTGCATCGGGAATGGAACGGATTCATGAACAGATTCGTTATTTCAACGCGATCGCCCGGATTGATTTTGTCGGCGTCTATGGGTTGCTCAATGACTTGCTCTGGTAGAGATCTTCGAGCATCTCTGGTGTATTCAATCTGTCAACATTAAAGTTCTTTGGAGTGATTTCCTATGCAACTGCTTGATTCAGCTACGTCCAATGTATCTGTGAATGCTCCTGCGCACAAACAGATGCAAAATCTAATCATCCGAGGCTTTAAGTCAGTCCTGTCAAAGCTGCTGATCGTCCAGTCATTCACCTCGATGCTATTTGGAGACAATAGCCTGGACACAGTCGGTGAGTTGACCCATGGTTTGTTGGAAACGCCTGCCTACGATCGGTTGGCTCAGTATCTCAATCGAGATCCCGCTTGTGCTGTCCTGATCCGCGATCGCTACATTCCGCCTGCCCACGACCTGGATGCTTTACTGACCTTGCCCCCCGATTCCCTGGGATACATCTACGCTGCCCAGATGAAGAAAACGGGATTCGATCCCAATCTCCATGCTGGAATGACCGCAAAATCAGATGCCGAATATGTTGAGCTACGGCTGAGCCAGACCCATGATCTCTGGCATATCATCACCGGATTTAACACCTCTGTCGTCGGTGAAATTGGTTTACAGGCATTCCATTTGCCGCAGTTTCCCTACCCACTGGCAACCATGTTGATCGCGAATAGTTTGATCTCTACCACACTCAAGACACCAGAAATGTTACCCCAGTTGTTGGAAGCGATCGCCCAGGGATTTCAAATGGGTAAAGCGGCTAACCCCCTTTTTGCCCAGAAGTGGGAAGAGGGTTGGGAGAAACCTTTGACTCAATGGCGGGCCGAGTTGAATATTCAACCCATTCAGTATCAGTAGACTTTATCGGAGATTGCTTTGTGGCGTGGCGAAGCCGCGCCACAAAGCAATCTCCAGGGTGAAGTTGTTGATTTACAACGCCTTAGCCGAGCAAGCAACTCATCAGGCATCCCATCGTTATGCTCAATTCTCCTCTGAAACAGCCCAACTTTCGCTGGCTCTGGGTCGGACAATCGTTTATTTATTGTGCGGGTCAGTTCTGGTTTGTCGCCCTGACCTGGCTGGTTTTACAGAAAACGGGGTCAGGCATGACCCTTGGCACCGTCCTGATGGCAGCCGCCATTCCCCGTGGCATCTTGATGCTCGTTGGTGGTGCGATTAGCGATCGCTTCCCACCCAATATCATCGCTGCGATCGCAACGGCTGCCAGCACGCTCCTGAGTAGTTCCTTAACTCTACTCCTGCTGACCAACACGTTTCACCTCCATGGAATTATCTTGATTTCAGGGCTATTTGGCATCTCAGAAGCCTTTTTGTACCCAGCAACTCTAGCGTTATTGCCCCGTATCATCCGCAAATCTCACTTAGTCCAGGCGAATGCCTGGATGCAGGGGAGCGAGCAGATCAGTAATGTATTCGGTCCCGCCCTTGCAGGGGTTGCGATCGGGACATTGGGGTTAACCACTGCCTTTGCTTTGAACACCGTTCTATTTGCAATCGGCGCAGGCTGCATCTATCTGGTGCGAACCCGTCAGCCCATCGTCACGGCTCCTTTAGAACCCCATACCCTCACCAAAGGAATTTGGGAAGGGCTGCGCTATGCTGGTCACCATCCCGGCATCCGGATCAGTTTGCTGTTGATCGCAATGATTAATTTCGCCATTCTGGGACCGATCGTCGTTGGCGTTGCCGAATTGGTGACCAGTCGGTTGAATGGAGATGCCACCACCTTTGGATATTTACAATCTACTTACGGAGTTGGGGCATTATTTGGCGTGTGGATCGCCAGCCGATTGGGTGGAACTAAACAGCTTCAAACGCCTCTGCTTTTACTGGCGAGTGCTTTGGGTATCGGACTCATTGCCCTTGGATTTGTCTTTCAAACCTGGACTGCTGCAACAATTATTCTCTCAATGGGCATCGGGGGTGGCGTTGTTGGTGTAATGGCACTGACATGGCTGCAACAAGAAACTGCGATCGCCATGCAAGGGCGCATGATGAGTCTGGTCATGTTTGCAGCAGTAGCCCTTGACCCCTTCTCTCAAGCGATTTCTGGTATACTGCTTGACATTAGTTTAACAGGTTTATTTCTGGCAGCAGGCACCACAATGTTAGTCACAGCTCTCGTTGCATTTCTGGTTCAAACGGATTATCTCAGAGCTTGCTAAAAAATGGTAACTGTGTAGGCGCGGATTATAGGCGTTTAGCGTCTCTCGCGTACTCCTGTGCCGCAGGGGTATGCGAGAGACGTTAAAAAACGGATATGCACACTTCGTGCGCCCACGCACAGCATTTCAATTGCCGAAGTAATACAGCGCTTTGCAAGCGCGTGTGGTACAAAGTTTTTGTTGAGAGCCGCACGGAGTGCGGCTCTCAACAAAAACTTTGGTTCTATCTCAGCGCAAAGCGCTGTAGCATGGGTCAATGGGTCAGTATTTTGCAACAGTGGCGAACGGTCTAGAAGCACTTGCTGTTCAGGAATTAGAGCAGCTAGGGGCGCATTCTGTGGAGCCGGGGTTCTGTGGAGCTTCCTTTGAGGGCGATCGCGCCTTACTCTACCGTGTCAATTTGTGGGCACGGTTGCCGTTCCGTATTCTGATGAAACTGCATGAATTTCCCTGCCAGAGTCCGGAGGATCTGTATCAGGGTATTCAAACGATTGATTGGTCAGAGTATCTGACGCCCGATTTAACCCTGGCTGTGAATGCAACGGGTAAAACGGAGCAACTCAACCATACCCACTTCACAGCGCTTCAGGTCAAGCAGGCGATCGTTGATCAGCAGCAAGAAATATTGGGTGATCGCTCTGACGTTGAACGTCACGACCCTGATGTGCGCATCAATGTGCATCTCGATCGCGACGGTTGCACGGTCAGCTTAGACAGTTCTGGAAACAGCCTGCACCGCCGGGGCTATCGCCCTGCGATGGGGGCGGCCCCGCTGAAAGAATCGCTTGCCGCTGCACTAATTCAACTGTCGGGCTGGCAGCCTGAGCAAATGTTTTATGATCCCCTCTGCGGCTCTGGCACGTTACCCCTGGAGGCTTGTCTCAAATCGCTCAATATTGCACCAGGGCTGTTTCGCGAGAAATTTGGGTTTGAGACCTGGCTGGACTTTGATTTGAATCTGTTGGAACAATTGATTCAAGAGGCAGAAGACAGTCAACGAGAAACACTGCCTGCACCCATCTGGGGCAGCGATCGCGATGCAACGGTGATTCAGCAGGCGATCGCCAATGCTCACAACTGCGGGGTATCAGAGCAGATCTGGTTTTCTGAAATGGAGCTTTCTGACGTGGTTGCGCCTGCCGATAGTGGGGTTGTGTTCTGCAATCCCCCCTATGGCGAACGGTTGGGGCGAGACAGTGACCTGGGAGCTTTTTATCGACAGCTCGGCGATGTCTTGAAGCAGCGCTTCAAAGGCTGGACGGCTTTTATCTTAAGCGGAAATAAGGAATTGGCTCAGTCGATTGGGTTAAAGTCAAGCCAGAGGATTGCGGTATATAATGGAACGTTGCCCTGCCAGCTAATGAAATATGAGCTGTATTAACACTCAACTTCGATCATGCTCCGACTCACCGAAATAAAACTGCCGCTTGATCACCCTGAAGAAGCCCTTCAGACAGCCATTCTTAAAAAGCTGCAAATTGCCCCTGCCGACTTACTCAGCTATTCCATCTTCAAGCGCAGTTATGATGCGCGAAAAAAAGAAGACATTGTTTTTGTTTATATCCTGGATGTCGAAACCACTCAAGAAAAGCGGTTACTCCAAAAATTCAAAAAAGATCCACACGTCATCCCCACCCCGGATACGAGCTATCGGTTTGTGACCAAGGCTGCGATCGCCAACCCATCCAGTTCAAATCGACCAATCGTGATCGGTGCAGGGCCTTGCGGCATCTTTGCGGGGTTGCTGTTAGCACAAATGGGGTTTCGTCCCCTGATTCTAGAACGGGGAAAACCGGTTCACGATCGCTCTGTTGATACTTTCGGCTTCTGGAGCAAGCGAAAGTTTAATCCAGAATCGAATGCGCAGTTTGGTGAGGGTGGCGCTGGTACGTTTTCTGATGGCAAACTCTACAGCCGCGTCAAAGACGCCAATCATCACGGACGAAAAGTCCTGGAAGAGTTAGTGAATGCCGGGGCTGCTCCCGAAATCCTCTATGTGAATAAACCTCATATTGGCACCTATCGACTGGTCAAAATCGTCGAAACGATGCGCCGCACGATCGAATCTTTGGGGGGTGAGTTTCGTTTCCAGAGCCGGGTCGAAACGATCGTCATCGAAACTCAGGGGGAACATCGGCAGGTACGCGGCGTGATTCTGGACACCGGAGAGTATCTCCCCAGCGAGCACGTCGTTCTAGCGGTCGGCCATAGTGCCCGCGATACCTTCGAGATGCTGCATCAGCAGGGCGTTTATATCGAACCCAAGCCTTTCTCCATCGGGTTTCGGATTGAGCACCCCCAATCGATGATTGATCAATGCCGATTGGGGGCGCAGGCAGGGCATCCAGTGCTGGGCGCGGCGGACTATCAGTTGGTGCATCATTGCGCGAATGGACGCTCGGTTTATAGCTTTTGTATGTGTCCCGGAGGCCAGGTGGTAGCCGCCACGTCAGAGGTGGGGCGGGTCGTGACCAACGGCATGAGTCAGTACGAGCGCAGCGGCAAAAACGCCAATAGCGGGATTGTGGTTGGCATTACACCAGAGGATTATCCGGGTAGCCCATTAGCCGGAATGGAGCTTCAGCGTCAGTTAGAAGCGCGGGCGTTTGAGTTGGGCGGTGGCACCTATGAGGCTCCAGGGCAGCTAGTGGGTGACTTTCTGGCTCAGCGACCCTCGACTACCCTCGGCAGTGTCAAGCCTTCCTACCGACCGGGGGTACACCTCTGCGATCTCAGCTCTAGCTTGCCGGATTATGCGATCGCCGCCATCCGTGAAGCGCTCCCCGCCTTCGACCAACAAATTAAGGGGTTTGCCATGCACGATGCTGTCTTAACCGGGGTTGAAACCCGCACCTCTTCACCAATTCGAATTAAACGCAACGATCAGTATCAGAGTCTCAACACGTTGGGGCTTTATCCAGCGGGTGAAGGAGCCGGATACGCCGGGGGCATTCTTTCGGCAGGCATTGATGGCATCAAGGTGGCAGAAGCGGTTGCCCTCAGCCTTGTGCGATCGCCTTCCCTGGTTTAAGTGCGTGATACAGCGCTTTGCAAGCGCGTGTTGTACAAAGTTTTTGTTGAGAGCCGCGCGGAGTGTGGCTCTCAACAAAAACTTTGGTTCTATCTCAGCGCAAAGTGCTGTATCACGCGCAAAGCCAGAGACAAACTGCTAGTGGGTTTCTATGAACTACCCCACCGCACGGGCGGCTGGGGTTTCAATCCCCAATTCCACCTTGCGCTGAGATTTCTGACGCTTCTTCGCCCCAAGTTGCCGCATACTTCCGCATGAGGTAGTGCTTGACGGCTCTGCGTCTATCGAGGCTCGTTCCAAACCCCGTGCCCAACTCTCGTTGACCTGAGCTGCATTCACATCTCGATCTTCGGTATGACCGCAGTGCTGGCAGACATGAAGACGCTCAGAAAGCCCTTTGGGAGTGAGTCCCCAGCACTGCACACAACGCTGCGTCGGCTTGAGTTCACGGGTGGGAGATTCCACATAGAACCCGCCTGCTTCTCGTTCCTTGTACGCCAACATCTGACCAATCATGCCAAAGCCAACTTCCAGAATCGAGCGGTTCAGCCCAGTCTTCTGAGCTTTTCGCTTGCTTCCCTTTCTGGCCTTTC
>CAZVXA010000314.1:0-6284 GCA_964630955.1 uncultured bacterium
TTGGGTGAAGCTGGAGGTTTTTCGCGCAAATGCTTTGCCCCTACGGGTGGGCGACACGTTGGTGGGTGGGATTGGCATTTGGGCGGTGTCCTTTGGGGTTACGGCAAATCCCTGCCTGCTTCGCCTCCAACCAAACCGTTTGCATTGTGCAACTGGCGATCGCAGCGGAGCAAGACCAAACACCCAGGAATCTCCAATCATCGCTTCTAAACGTTGATTCAGGCAAGACACAAGGACAGTGGGGTCGTTGATTTGCTCAAATTTATGGGTCGAGAGATTAGCTCCCCCAATACAATAGAACTACCACATATAGTGAAACCTCTTGAGAAGAACAGCACATATAGTGTTGTCATTCCACATACTGAGGCTATAATGACCTCAAGGTATAACTTCCTACATCAGAGCAAAATGACAACTCTACTGGGAATGAACTCTTCCATAAGTCTCGATAGTATTGGCTGTTTCCGCTCAGAACTTGCTAAAGCTTGTGGGGAGAAGACCTCAGCCGCTCTGCGTCGCTGGCATGGCGATCAAGTCAGGCTTGGTTATTTAAAGGAGGGACAAGATTTTGTTGTAGTTAGGCAGTCTCCTGATCAGAGGAGGCATGATGATGATATTTTTTACTTTCAAAAAGCTGTAGAGCTTTGCAAACAACGTAGACCAGGTAAGGCCAAAAATTTCAGCCCAATTGAGTTAAGATCTCTTCGATCAATGGGATTTCAAATTGTAGAAGGACAAGTTGTTAAAAGGTTACAGTTAAACTTATTTGCATCATCAGAACTTGGGTTCCTGGAAGAAGTCGAGAAAGAAGTAGGGGGAATAAGTCCATTTTCAAGCTTGAGAATTCAAAATTTTGATGGAATAAAGATTATTCAGCGCCACACTGATGGGTACCTCAGAGCTGATAAATTCTGTCAAGCGATCGGACAAAATTGGACTAATATTTATTCTCAAATATATGATACTAATACTGACATAGGGCTGCGACTTCAGATGCTTGCATCTGTTTTTCGGACTGACGTGTCTACTTTGGTGCAAGTAATCCAAGAAGATATTTCCAAACCCGCCGAAGTTTGGATTCATCCAAGTTTTGCTCATAGCCTTGCTCAAATGTTCAATTCCGTATTGGCTGAAGCTCTTTATAACAACGGCTTTGACATAAGATTTTCAGATAAGCCCTCTCCTCAACTTACAGAAAATTCTGAGCTTGCCAGGAGGATTAATACTCTTTCAGAAGCCGTGTCTGAAGCCATGAAATCCGTGGAACGTCAGTTCAACAATATCAATAAAATTCTTCTAGGGATAAGCAGGGAGCAACAACAGCAAAAGATTTCCGATTTCTGGAACCAAAAAATTCAGCGCTATACAGAGGGTAGGATTGAGACTCCTTTTGAATTTTGGAAAGTACTCAAGCAGAGGCCAACAGTGGCAACGCAAACGCATTTTCCATATGTCTATGTAATTATTGTCTATCCACCTCATAATATTGTAGGTTTTCCTGATATTTTTTATGTTGGTAGAAGTAGTGTTCAGCCTTCAAGTCGCTTCTCAAGTCACGATGGCTTAAAAAGTGTAGAAACATTAGAGAGGTACGGGTACAGTTACGAAATTCGTTATTATGAATCGGAAATTTTTAGCATTCCTGCAGAACTTCAAAGAATGGAAAGAGCCTTGCAGTTAGCATTAGATCCATATTGGGAACTTCTAGACGACAAGAAACGACAGAAAGCCAAACGAGGTGAGTTATTAACAGGAGGCTTATTTACCAGACTTCTCCCCAGAGTGGAGATACCACGTGTGTCTTAAGCTATGATCTCGTTTGTTTACCAACGGCCAAACTAGCCATTTCCTTCTCACTGGCAACTTACCCGATCACTCAGTTCGTCACTTCAACAAGCGGACAAAACCTGCCTGCTCAAAGTGCTGATCCGTCGTTAGCGCCTCTTGAATTTCTAACTGCTCCATGATGACGAACGAAGTGCAATCGACCAATGACCATGCTTTGTCAGGTCGGCTTTTGCAAAGTTCCCAGGCGATCGCCTCTGTCGCAGCATCAATGTGTATCAGTTCAACAAACGAAGCGGTCTTAATTGAGTCAACGTATTGAAAAAGTTGAGTCCTGGGAGCACGTTGACGACTACCAAGCAGGGCAACTAACTCTGCAACGATGTAGTTTGTAGTAGTAATTGTCTGACGCTGCTGCTGAGCCAGTAGAAAACATTGAGCGGCTTGAGAATGGAAAGATTCAGTTGGGATAAATAGACTTGCCCAACCGGAAGTATCGAAAAATAGCCTACTCAACGGGGTTCAGCTCCTGTGCAAGGGCTTCACCAATATAAGAATCGTGGTTTTCAGCGAGATCTGTAGTTCCTAAGTGCAATGTGCCAATCAGGGGAGTAATTGGATCAAAGACCTTAGATTGCGAGGATTCTAGATCTACTGATGAATTCTGAGTGATTGCATTGGTGGCTGCTTCGGTGCCAATTTGTCGCAAAGCATTTACGGTTGCCTGACGAACAGCCGGGTTTTCATCCTCTAGTGCCTGTATTAAACCTGGAATCGCAATTTCTGTGCCAATGCTTCCCAGAGCCTCAGCCGCAGCTTTACGAATCTGCGGATTTGCATCCCGTAAATTCTGTATGAGTCCTGCGATCGCCCCCAAAGTTTGCAGAACGAGATTTTCCAGAGGTTTATTCAGCTCATTGGCCTGAACGGAGAGCGGTTCCAGGTCGTCCGGTAACTCAATTGTGAGTGTTTTAGGCATAAAACCGATCCCTCGATTACAGATAATCCTTTCTGAATCACCTTCAGCCTATTCTACATAGGCCACTGTCACCCCGGTTCCGCCATCCGACTGCTCCGCCGCCTCGAACCGCGACACCTGGGGATGGCGCTGCAAATACTCCTGGACGCCTTTCTTCAGCTTGCCCGTGCCGTGACCGTGGATGATCCACAGGGGGCCAGCGGCAGCAGAAGCGATCGCCCTTTCTAACTCCACCTCCGCATCATCCACCCGTCTGCCGCGCAGATCGACGGTGTTGCGGGAGGTACGAATCGCCGGGGCAGTCGATTCTGGCGCAGGTGGAGGTTCCGCTTTCGGAGATTCCTGCGGTTTGGGTTTGGGTTCTTTTTTAGGAACTTCTGCCTTTTCGCCCTGGAGTGATTCGATATCGACCAGAGAGACCGTCATCTTCATCAGGCCAAAGCGCACCATCAGTTCGTTGTCCTCATCGGGGTTCGACAGCACTTCGGCGGTTTGCCCCAGACGTGGAATCCGGACGCGATCGCCCACCTGGGGTCGAAAGCCCGGTTTTGGTTTGGGTGGCTGTTTGCGGGAGGGCAAATGGCGCTCGGCCAGCTTGTTAACCGTTTCCGTTGCCTGTTGGGCCTCCTGAGCCGTAGCAGGGCCTTGTTGCAGACGGCGGATGACTCCGGCGATCTCGCCTTTGGCCTGGGCGATCGCCTGCTGCACGGCCTGTTCCTGCTGTTGCTGGAGTTCGCGTTCCCGCTGCTGGAGCATTTCTGCTTTGCGGGAGACTTCCCGGTAGAGACGTTCGGCCTGCTTCACCAGGTCTTCGGCCACCTGAGACTTCTGTTCCTGCTGGCGGCGCTGATCCTCCAGTCCGGCGATCACCTCGTTGACTTCGCTGGTACCGCCCAGACCCACCTGCTCCTGGGCCGCTTCAATGATGGCGGTTTTCATGCCCAGGCGACGGGCGATCGTGAGGGCGTTGGAGCGTCCGGGGATGCCCCACAGCAGGCGATAGGTGGGGGAAAGGGTGGTTTCATCAAATTCCACGGAGGCGTTTTCAAAGCGGGGGTCCTGATATTTCAGGGCTTTCAGTTCGCCGTAGTGGGTGGTGGCAATCGTCAGCGTGGCGTGGTTGGCCAGGTCGCGCAGGAGGGCGATCGCCAGCGCACTGCCTTCCGTCGGGTCAGTTCCGGCCCCCACTTCGTCCAGCAGCACCAGGGATTTGGGTGTTTCCTTCGAAGGGGCATCAGAGGCGGATGGTTCCCGATCGGATTCGTCTGCTTCAGTGTCCAGCGCTTCCAGAATGCGGCTAATCCGGCGGATGTGGCCCGAAAAGGTGGAGAGACTCTGCTGGAGGGACTGCTCATCGCCAATGTCCGCCAGCACCTGGTCAAACCAGGGGAGTTCAACGGGTTCGCGGGCGGGGACAAATAGGCCCACCTTCGCCATCAGTGCGGCCAGCCCCAGGGTTTTCAGCGTGACGGTCTTGCCACCCGTGTTCGGCCCCGTGATCGCCACCACTCGAATCTGCGGCTGGATATTCAGGTCGATGGGCACAACGGGAGAACCCTGTTCGTGTTGTTGTTGCCAGATCAGCAGGGGGTGGCGGAGCTGACGCAGGACGATGTTGGATGGGGAATCCTTCGGCAAGCTCAGGAACTGGGGAATCGGGGATCCTTCGGCAAGCTCAGGAACTGGGGAATGGGGAATGGTAGGGTTAGCAGAATCCAAAGTGGGGGAGCCGAATTCGATGAATCGGGGTGGGTTGGCTCCCAGCCAGAGGGAGTAGCGGGCGCGGGCGGTGGCCAGATCCAGGGTGGTGACGATCGCCAGCAAGCGCTCCAGGTCTTCCTGGACTTCAGCGACCTGTTCGGTAAGTTTGCGGCGGACAGCCTCTTCTTCCACCTGCTCCTGGCGCACGAGTTGGCGGAGCTGGTTGCCGGGGCCAACGATTGCATTTGGTTCCACATAGAGGGTGACGCCGCTGGTGGAGGTGTCGTGGACGATGCCGGGAATCACGTCCTTATGGGAAGCTTTGACGGGGATGACGAAGCGATCGCCCCGTTGCGTGATCAGCATTTCCTGAACGGCGTTGGCGTTGCGTTGGAGGATGTTGTTGAGGATCTGATGGATGCGATCGCGGTGCTGTTTGAGCTGTTCTCGAATGCCGCTGAGTTTGGGGCTGGCGCGGTCGGCCACCTTGCCCCGATCGTCGATGCAGTGGTGGATTTCCTGCTCCAGTTCGGGGTAGGTGCGCAGGTCAGAAACCAGATCGTTGAGAACCGTCAGGTCAGGATAGTTGTCGATGACGCGGCGCAGTTGTCGGGCACCGTTAAGGGTGGTGGCGATCGCCAGCAGTTCGTCTCCAGAGAGAATGCCGCGCAGTCCAGCCCGCTCCAGCGCATCGCCAATATCCTGCACGCCCTCGAAGCTGAGGCCACTGGGTAGTGTGCTTTCAAGCTGGTAGACCTCCTGGGTCTGGGCCAGCAGCGCCTCACTTGCGGCCTGGGTGGTGGGAATGACCAGATTGCGAGTGGCGATCGCCCCCAGTTTGGTCACAGCAAAGGTTGCCACATGCTGACACAGGCGGGACCACTCCAACAGTTCTAAGGTTTCGTTTTGAATCAAGCGCGTTTATCTAAAGGCTCACTTCTACATTATATGAACTACCCCACCGCACGGGCGGATGGGGTTTCATTCCCCAATTCCGCCCTGCGCTGAGATTTCTGACGCTTCTTCGCCCCAAGTTGCCGCATACTTCCGCATGAGGTAGTGCTTGACGGCTCTGCGTCTATCGAGGCTCGTTCCAAACCCCGTGCCCAACTCTCGTTGACCTGAGCTGCATTCACATCTCGATCTTCGGTATGACCGCAGTGCTGGCAGACATGAAGACGCTCAGAAAGCCCTTTGGGAGTGAGTCCCCAGCGCTGCACACTGACGATGTTGGAGGTTGTCTTGTGCATCCAATCTTCTCGCTGACGAGTCACTTTGCGCTGTCGCTTTGACACCACCTGGCGCTGTTTCTTCCATCGGCGAGAAGCTTTGATTTTCTGCTTATGGTTGGGTGAGCGCTTTCGTCTCAACTGCTTGGATGCTGCCTTGACCTGCCGTTGTCCAGTTTTGATGAACTCAGGTTTGACGATCTTCTCGCCTGTCGAGAGCGTGATGGCATCTTTGCAGCCCAAATCGATGCCAATGACTCCTGGCTCGGTTTTCCGAATCGGCTCACAGTTCACGGTGATAGACGCAAACCACTGGCCGTTGCGGTAGAGCATCGTGCAAGTTGTGGGCACTCCCCAAGTTCTCGCCTGTCCTCTCATCTGCATTCGACCCAGATGACTCAAAGTCAGATGACCACAGCCACCATTGGTTTCAACCTTCCAACCAGACTTCGCGGGATACGTCCAACCGGAGTAGCAGGGTAGGATGGGCAAAGCGAAGCGTGCCCATCCTACCCTGCTCATCCCATATCAGGATTTATCGCATGATCGCGGAATACCCCGTCCGTCCACACGGCGGGGATGGATAGCGC
>CAZVXA010000315.1:0-6281 GCA_964630955.1 uncultured bacterium
CCCTCGGTCAGCGCTTCATAAATGTGATCGCAGTTTCCCGCTCCACCCGAAGCGACGACGGGGATTTGCACTGCATCGGCGATCGCCCGTGTCAACGTCAGGTCGTAGCCCGCCTGCGTGCCGTCTGCATCCATGCTGGTCAGCAGGATTTCCCCTGCTCCCCGCCGTTCGACCTCTTTTGCCCAGGCGATCGCGTCCAGTCCTGTATTCTCCCGCCCCCCCCGCACGTACACATCCCAGCCGGGATTTTCGGCATCCACCCGGCGACGGGCGTCAATGGCAACGACAATGCACTGGGCACCAAAGCGATCGCTGGCCCGGTCAATCAGGTTGGGGTCGCGCACCGCCGCCGAGTTGATGCTGATTTTGTCAGCTCCGGCTCTTAACAATTGTTTAATTGTTTCTAAGGATTGGATGCCTCCCCCAACCGTCAGGGGGATGAACACTTGTTCTGCAGTCCGGTACACCACGTCGAAAATAATGCCGCGATCTTCGTGAGTTGCAGTAATGTCCAGAAACACCAACTCATCCGCTCCCGCATCGTTGTAAACCTGCGCCAGTTCCACCGGATCGCCTGCGTCCTTGAGATCAACAAAATTCACGCCTTTAACGACGCGACCAGCTTTGACATCGAGACAGGGTAGAATGCGTTTGGCGAGCATGGTTTGAGAATTGTCAGGGCAGTTTTACATAAGGACGGATGCCTCCAGGTCAGAGCGTAAATCCGTCCACCCTACACCTTACACCCGAACCCCCAACTTCTGTCTTAAAGCAGGCTAAATTTTGCACTACCTGAATCTCTTTACTGACTGCTTAAAATGGCGCAATACGCTGATACACTTGCTTATGTTTGTCCGTAGCGTTGGAGTGGCGATGGAAATCGGTCAAAAAGTTCGGGTACGGCGGTTGCGGGATCGGGTAACGCCGGATGTGGTTAAGCGCCTGGGTCAAACCGGTGTGGTGCTTGGGTTTAAAATGACGGATGGGAGTGGTGTCGGAGCAGTCATTCAGTTTGACGATAAGTATTCAACCTGGTTCTTTGAAGACGAGCTGGAATTAGTGGCCTGACGCCTCTAAAAAGCTTGCCAAAAAAGCCATTATTCCGCCCGTTGAGCAGGCGGAACAATGGCTTTTTTATCGACAGTACACCTCTGGTGTAAGAAACTGACCTTTGTGGTCAGGTTTTCCTGCCATGCGATCGCTACGATAGATGAGATGACCACAGAGTATTGGCGTAATGAGCTTGATTCTGACTTTTTTGGGGAAGGGTGGTACGGGAAGAACGACGGTGGCGATCGCAGCGGCTCGTAAGTTTGCCGCCCAGGGAAGACGGGTGCTGCTGGCGATTCAGGACCCCACCCCGGCCCCCGCTCTATTGCTAGAAACCAGTCTTGATGCAGATCCCCAGAACATTCTCCCCAACCTGAAAGCAGTACAGCTCCAGTCCACTGTGCTACTGGAGCGCAGTTGGGAGGAACTCAAGCGGCAGGAAGCCCAGTATCTCCGGACTCCTTTCTTTAAGGCAGTCTATGGTCAGGAACTGGGGGTGCTGCCGGGAATGGACAGTGCGCTTGCCCTTTATGCCCTGAGGGAATTTGACGCCAGCGGTGAATACGATGTCATCGTCTATGACGGTGAAGGCGACCTGAACACGCTGCGAATGCTGGGCACACCAGAGATCGCAGACTGGTATTTCCGAAGATTTCGCCAGGTGTTTGCTGAATCAGACCTGGCAAAAACGCTGTCTCCTTTCATCCAACCTGTTGCCGCTGCGGTCCTGAACGTGAACTGGTCTGGCGATCTGTTTAATGCACCGCCCGCCCAGCAGGCGAATGGTTTGCTTGAACAGGGGAAGGCGGCGGTGACTGACCCCAACCGGGTTGCGGCCTATCTGGTAACGACGACAGATGCCGGAGCGATCGCCACTGCCAGATACCTCTGGGGCAGCGCCCAGCAAATTGGCCTCACCGTCGGCGGCGTGATCGTGAACCAGTCCATTTCTACCGAAGGACTTGACGCTGAGTTCGCCCCACTCCCGATTAGCGCCCTTCCTCAGAATCCCACGAATGATTGGCAACCGTTGGTGGAGGCTTTGCCCAACTTTGATACGGCTACCCAGGTGCCCAAACCGATCGCGGTGAACGTGGGCGATCGCAAAGTTGCCCTCTTCCTTCCCGGCTTCGACAAGAAGCAGGTGAAGCTGACTCAGTATGGTCCAGAGGTAACCGTCGAAGCGGGTGACCAGCGCCGAAATATTCTGTTGCCCCCTGAGTTGAGCGGCAAACAGGTGACGGGTGCTAAGTTCCAGGACGGCTACTTAATTATCTCGTTTTGAATGGCCTACAGGTTTTTGAGAGAGAGCCGTGCTCTGCACAGCTCTCTCTCAAAAACCTGGTTCTAAGTCGGTAGGCGCGATTCAGCTTGAAATCCCAAAAGCTGTTCCACCCCCGCAGTGGGCGGAACAGCTTTTGGGATTTCGACTTTTTCCACGCCCACTTACCAACTGGAGTTTTGACTATTTTTCCTGTTTTTCCTTTGATGCCGCGAAACGCTCTCTAAGAGAGTGTTTCGCGGCATATTTAGTTTGAGCGCCAATTTTTTCTGAAACGCTGACTGCATCAGCGTTTCAGAAAAAATTGGAGTACTCTAAACCTCGAAGAAGGGCAGCATTGTCGCCCTTCTTCGAGGTTTAGAATAGGAAAGATGAAATTCCCCAGAACTCGTGGCTACCCCCGAATCCAAAGACATCCAGGCGCTATTCGATCGCATTGCCCCGATCTACGATTCCCTGAACGACTGGCTCAGCCTGGGCCTGCATCACGTCTGGAAGCAGATGGCGGTAAGCTGGTGTGACCCACAGCCGGGAGATACCTGCCTGGATGTTTGCTGCGGCAGTGGTGACCTGGCAAGACTGCTGGCCCGCAGAGTGGGGCTAAACGGTCATGTCTATGGTCTAGATTTTGCGGCGGCTCAGTTGGCGATCGCCCATCAGCGCACCACCGAGAGTGCCCAACCCCTGTCGGTTACCTGGGTCCAGGGGGATGCCCTACACCTGCCGTTTCAGGACAATCAATTCGATGCGGTGACAATGGGCTATGGTCTGCGCAACGTTGTGGATATTCCCGCCAGTTTGCGGGAGCTGCATCGGGTGCTGAAACCGGGGTCAACGGTGTCAATTCTGGACTTCCACCGTCCTGACAGTCCCCCAATGCAAACGTTTCAGCAGTGGTACCTGGATCATCTGGTGGTGCCGCTGGCGAATCAGTTCGGGCTGAAGGACGAGTACGCCTACATCATGCCCAGTCTGGAGCGATTTCCCAATGGGCGAACCCAGCGGGAACTGGCGCAGCAGGCCGGGTTTTCGGTGGTGGTGCACTATGCGATCGCCGGGGGCATGATGGGTGTACTGATTGCTACAAAATGAAACCAGCAATCGGTCAGAAGGTGTAGGGTAGAAACTAGGAGTTCTCACAATTCCCGCCTCAAATGCCATTTCCCCCAAGCTCCTCCATCCTTGAACATCTACTCTTTCTGGCTGCTTACTGCTCCTCCAGTCCTGGGTGGGATCATTGGTTATTTCACCAATGACATCGCCATTCGGATGCTATTCCGTCCCTACCGGGCGATCTACATCGCCGGACGGAAGCTGCCGTTCACACCGGGCTTGATTCCCAGTAACCAGGAGCGGCTGGCGCAGCGCATCTCAAACGCTATTATGGGGTCGCTGCTGACGCCGGAAGAACTGCAAAACCTGGCGCGCCGATTGCTTGAGGTGGAGCGTGTGCAGTCCGCCATCCAATGGCTGTTGGAGCTGGCCCTGGATCAGATACGGCAGGATAACGAACAGAAAACCGCCAAGATTCTGGCCAATATCCTCAAGGATCTCCTGGGGCAATCCTTCCCCCGATTGATTAAAGTCCTGGCGCGGCGAGAAGATTTTCTGGAAGCGCAGCTCAATCAGCTCTTCGATCAGGTCATCCTGGAGTTTCAGCTTTCGACGGCGCAGGCGGATCAGCTCTCCCGCTGGATGCTGGAGGTGGTATTGCCCCCCGATCTACTACGCCAGGTGATCGTGGACTTTCTCACCGATCGCAATATTCAAATCATTGATGAAGGCTTCCGCGAGAAGACCAGCGGCACCTACTGGGTCGTGGCCAATCTGTTTGGCGTGCGGAATGCGCTGGTTCGGCTGCGATCGCACTTCCTGGACGAGCGGGAGGCTAGCAATGCCCTGCTAATCGAACTGGTTCAGACTCTCAGCGTCCGTAGCCGTTTGCGCGAGTGGTTGCAAAATTTGTCCCTGCAAAATCTCCCGGTCTCTACCGTGCGGCAACTGCGGAGAACCATGCGGGAGGTGGTACGCGACTACATCCAGACGCGGGGTGAGGATCTATTCCAGAAGCTAAGTGAGTCGGTGGACTGGGAACAGGTAGCAGTGCTGCTGCTCAACCGAATCCGCGCCTCGGAGGTGGTGAACCAGTCTTTGCAGCCTGTGAGTAAGGAGCTGGCGCTGGTGCTGGAACGCTATCTGGAGAAAGATCTGGAGGTGATCGTGGCCCAGGCGATTCCGATTCTCAATATCGACCAGGTGATTATCGATCGGGTCAAGGCCACCTCTCCGGCAAATCTGGAAGCCGCCATCCAGGGCATTGTCAAAACGGAACTCCAGGGCATTGTGAATCTGGGGGGCGTGCTGGGGGTGGTGGTCGGTCTCCTACAAACCCTATTCCTGGTGCTGATGCAGGGCACTTGATTCAGGTAAAGTTTGAGCGCCTGTCAGGCAGGCGGCACAGGCGCTCAAACTTTACCTGAATCAATTTGCTAGCGTAGAGACAATGCGTTCTGTGGTGTGTTGTGCGGTCAAAACAAGCGGTTCTGACTGGGTTGCTGTTGAGTCTGACGCTGCCCATCGGGGCGTGTACAAATCTGGAACGGGCATTTGCTCCCGACCCGCTATTGCAAGGCGGTTCCCCCAACCTTCCAGGGACTTTAAACGGTGGTTCTCCTGCAGCCACGGCCAGTCTCCCTGCTGACTTCCCGGCTGAAATTCCTCAGTACCCGGGTGCCATCCTACAGGCGGTGACTGCCCCTACCGCAGGTGGTGTAGAGACCTTGACGCAGTGGTCTACTACGGACACATCTGAACAGGTGCAGCAGTTCTATCAGCAGCGATTCCAGACCGAAGGGTGGCAGGTGCAGAGCAGCACCAGTCCTGAAAACATCAGCGCAACCCGGGATGGATTAAGTGTGACGGTGGCGATCGCCCCACAGACCCCCCCAGCAACACAACCGTCCCCCAATCCTCAAGCGTCCCCTCCGACATCCTTTATCCTGTCCTATGGTCGGAACGCCACCGCAACCCTGCCGTCCCCCCAGGTCAGTCCGACAGCAGTTCCGCAACCGGGTGATCCCAATTTTATTGGCCCCGTTCTGCCACCGAATCAGGTGACCCAGGCCAGCCCCACACCCGTGACTTCCACCCCTGAAAGTCCTTCCGCCGCCGGGGATGTGCAGCAGGCCCCGCCCCAGCTCCAGCCATACATTACCGATCTCCTGGCGCTGGGGGCATTGCCCCTGACTCCGGGCGGCGGCAAATCGGTGGATGGGAACTTTCAGCCCAACAAGGAAATTACCCGACGGGAGTTTGCCCGCTGGCTGGCCACAGCCAATAACACGATCTTTGCCAACCGTCCCGCTAATCAAGTTCGCCTGGGAACCGCCGCCAGTCAACCCGCCTTTCAGGATGTGCCTCCCAGCGATCCCGATTTTGGCGTGATTCAGGGACTGGCGGAGGCGGGAATCATCCCCAGTCGCCTGTCGGGAGATACCGGGTCGGGAATCTTTCAGCCTGATGCACCGCTGGCGCGACAAACGCTGGTGCTGTGGAAGGTACCGCTGGATGTGAGGCGATCGCTCCCCAATGCCACGGTCGATGGGGTGCAGCAGACCTGGGGCTTCCAGGATGCCAACCAGATCAATCCCCGTGCCCTGAGAGCCGTTCAGGCAGACTACCAGAACGGAGAACAGTCCAATATCCGGCGGGCGTTTGGGTTTACCACCCTGTTCCAGCCCGGAAAGCCTGTGACTCGTGCGGAGGCCGCCGCTGCCCTCTGGTTCTTCGGCACCCAGGGGGATGGACTATCGGCCAAAGATTCACTTCAGACGAATCGGCAACCAAATTAAGAAAATTTCTACGAAAGAATACCCGTCGTGTGGATGTCTCCCCCGCGCAGTGGGGGAGACATCCACACGACGGGTAATTATTTAGTGGTAAACTACAA
>CAZVXA010000316.1:0-6197 GCA_964630955.1 uncultured bacterium
TTTTCAAATAACCCCCCCCCCTGTTTGGGGGGGGGGGGGGGCCCCCCCCCCCCCCCCCCCAAAACTGGGATGCACCCAAATCCCCTGACGGTCTTGCAACAGCAGTGATTGCCCTACTGACCTGACCCAAGTAAAAAATTTGAATTGGCAGACTGGGGCTGGGAGGACGGAAAATTTTTGCCCACGATTGAGCCATCGTTCTTGAAACTTAAATTAAGTTTAAGAGATTAAGTTTTTATGGTGAAGGTTCCACCTGAAGACAGATTTTTTAAACAAATATGCAGTGACAATGCAGGCTCATCTCCCTTTCATGTGAATCGTGAAATGCCCGTCCAAAGAGCGATCCCCGATCTCAACTTTTGTTGTGAGAATGTTGCCAGTCTTAAAAATAGCTGACATAATGTAAATGAATTGAAGCTATAAGTCTTTATCAATGAGTCAGCTTGATTTCAGTTGTAACTATCAATAAGTAAGTGGGCGTAGAAAAATTCGAAACCCAAAAAGCTGAATCGCGCTTACCTATTTGGCTTTACTTTTGATGTGCTTATTGATAGGTAATTAAGGATCTTGGATTAAATAAAACCGCATCTTTTTTGATAGAAGCGTGGCCAGACTGCGCTTCTATCAAAAAACATTTCAGGTTAATTGATTCGTGATCCCAAGGAAATTTTCGTTGAAGTTTTCGCTTTTTTGAGATTGGAGCGTCTGCCTTTGAAAGATTTCTCTGTGCAGATTCCCTATTTCTAATTGTATAGACCCCTGGATTTAAGAGGATTAGAATGCAAACGGTTCAAGCGATTCACTGCCCTAACTGTGGCAGCACTGCAGAGCGACACTTCCTGCTTCTTCAGCAGTTAACTCGCACTCAGTGTGCGGCCTGTGACTATTTGATGATTACCTGCACCGATACCGGGAGAGTCCTCGAAGCATATGCTCCCGGCATCCGTGCAAAAGTCACCCGCTAGATCAGGGGCGCTGAGTTGCGATCGCCATTCGCACACCGGGAATCGCCCGGAGCCGATCCATGACCGTCACCACTTGCCCGTGGGGAACTTCCGTATCTGCATTGATAATCACCAGGGGCTGTTGGCCGGAAGCAACCAACTGCCTCACGGCGGCTTCTAAACCCTGCAACTCGGTGGGCTGGCGGTTGAGGGAGAGGGTTCCCGAACGGTCGATCGTGACAACCACCTGGCTTTCGGGTTGGGTCTGTCCGGTGGCCGCATTTGGGAGGTTGACCGGGAGTCCCTGCGATCGCGTCAGAAACAGACTCGACACGATGAAAAAGGTCAGAATGGCAAACACCACGTCGATCATCGGCACGATGTTGATTTGAGGTGGCAAATCGGGTTCTTCAGGCAGACGCATGGGAAGCTCCAGATTGTTCGTTACGGCGACGGTAGAGCAGTTCCAACTGGCCACCGTATTCCTGGATCAGGGCAATTTGTCTCTGGTACAGGCCCCGGAATGTATTGGCAAACAGGAGGGTGGCGATCGCAACTACCAGACCCGATGCAGTGGACACCAGCGCCTCGCTAATCCCTCCCGTCACACCTGTTACCTGAGCGCCACCGCTACCCAGTTGCAGTGACCCGAAAGAGTTAATCAGTCCCAGAACTGTTCCCAGGAGGCCCAGCAGCGGTGAAACGCTGATGATGGTGTCGAAGATGGTATTGAATCGCTTCATCAAAGGAATTTCAGCTTGAGCAGCACTCTCCAATGCCAGCCGAAACTCGTCGGGCGTCGCCTTTTCCAACTCCAGCGCCGCTAGAAAAATGCGGGCCATTGGCAGATTGGTGCTTTGCTCCAGCTTCTGCAACGCTGCCCGGGGGGTACGGGGATATAGCGTCAGCACCTCCTGAATCAGACGGTTTTGCTGACGAACAACCTTGCTCCAAAATAGAATTCGCTCGATAACCAGGGTCAATGAGAGAAGAGACAGGGCCAGCAGCGGGTACATGACTACGCCGCCATCCTGAAAGAGTTTAACGATAGACATGCAGGAAAATCGGGTTTAGCCGTTTCCGGGAAAGTGATCAATCTGAGCATAACCGCTGAAGACCAACTTTTTCCCGTGAGTCTCCAGGCGATTGATCCGCAAAGTGACGCCATCCAGGTCAAATCGGTCCAGATCCACCATGTTGTCCAGCACTTGAGCAAAGGCCATCGTCAGCACCTGAGACAGCCCTCTGACCTCATCAGGAACAGTTTCTGCGACAAATTCAGGGTTGCTAAACGACAGACGGCGACGCCGCTCAATGTTCAGCTTGGCTTTCAGGCTGAGGAGAATGTCCTTGCGGTTGGGCAAATCTGTTTTAGCGCTGATGGTCATCTGGTTTTCAGGCAGCAGCTCAACTTTGACATCCCGGAAGCTGACGGGTTCCCCTCCTGAAAGGTTGGTCAGTTCCTCGGCGTCCAGATTGACCATCCGCTGTTTCACCAACTCGGCATGGAATGCCTTGTTAATCCCGTCCTCCGTCAGTACCACCTGGGCGACCGCCTGGGTCGGCTGCTTCAGCCGAATCTTGCCGCCCAAAACAGAACTGGGGTCGATGGACACCGCATCCGTTTCAAAGGACATTTCTTCGACCAGGAAATCTTTGCGGATCACCAGATTGCGACCGCTCATTTTGAAGCTGTCAATGCTGCCCTGGAGCAATTTGCTGGAGGGAAAGCAGCGGATATGCACGTCCACCGACTCGCTCTGAGTAAACAGATGGCGGATCGACTGGCTTGCTACCGCATTCAACATCCGCTCTCCCAGATCGGTTCCGGGATTGCCTTTTGAACCAGTTAAACCACCAAACATAAGCATCGGCACCTGCGACAGGCTCCTATCCTTTGTAACAAACTATGAAGAAAAATTGCAACAATTCCGTATTTAATAAAGTTGAGCAAGGAAACTTAAATATTTGTAAACATAGCTATAAGTTTTTCTTTTAATTGTTCTGTTTACCTATAGGCTAATTTATTAGATCTTAAGACCTTTAGACAAGGGGGCAGGTTAATTTGCTGTCAAAATGCCCCTCAAACTGTAATTCGGCGAAAGCCTTTGCCCTGGAAATGTTCAAAATTAACTAGAAGCTCTAATCTAGATAGAAGGAATTTGGCTCTACATTTGGCACTGGGGGCGGGGGAAGCAGGTCTTCATCCTTCTCTCAAGCCTATCTCGTTACACATCCAACCTTGCACATCCAACCTTGACCGAAAGCGTGCCCAAAGCCGGGATTATCTATAACGACATCAAACCCATCGCCTGTCGCACGGCGGAGGAGTTGCAGGAGAAACTGACGGCCTATGGATGGGAGGTCTGTCTGGCAACAGGCGTGGGTGGAATTTTGGGCTACTCCAAGCCCCATCGTCCGGTCTGCCATACACCGATTGAGAATCTGGTGCCACCGGGGTTTGACAATGATATGGCCTTCGTGATCGCCCTGGGGGGAGACGGTACCGTTCTATCGGCCTTTCGTCAGGTGGCTCCCCGTGGCATCCCTCTGCTGGCAGTGAACACAGGGCATATGGGCTTCTTGACTGAGACCTACCTGAACCACCTGCCCCAGGCATTGGAACAGTTGGTCAATGGCGAATACGAGATTGAGGAGCGATCAATGTTGACCGTGCAGGCCATTCAACAGGGGGTGGTGGCCTGGGAAGCGCTGTGCCTGAACGAAATGGTGTTGCATCGGGAGCCGATGACCTGCATGTGCCACTTCGAAATTGAGGTGGGTCGCCATGCCCCCGTTGACATTGCTGCCGATGGGATTATTGTTGCTACCCCCACAGGGTCAACCGCCTATGCCCTCTCTGCCGGGGGACCCGTTATCACGCCTGGGGTTCCCGTTCTGCAACTGGTGCCGATTTGCCCGCACTCCCTGGCTTCCCGTGCCCTGGTGTTTGCGAACCATGAGCCTGTTACCATCTACCCAGCGACGCCCGATCGCCTGATTATGGTGGTAGACGGTAACGGTGGCTGCTACGTCATGCCAGATGACCGGGTGAGAATTGAGCGATCACCGTACAAAGCCCGCTTCATTCGCCTGCGTCCTCCAGAGTTCTTCCATGTTTTGCGGGAGAAACTGGGGTGGGGGCTGCCCCACGTTGCTAAGCCTGCTTCGGTAGAATTGCCTTAAGCCCGATACAGTGCTTTGCGCTGAGATAAAACCAAAGTTTTTGTTGAGAGCCGCGCTCAGCGCGGCTCTCAACAAAAACTTTGAACTCACGCGCTTGCAAAGCGCTGTATCGGTGCAGGTTTGACTGGAGATGGCTGGCAAGTTGCAGGGAGCACGGCAAAACCTGCCCCTACCGCCAACTGGGCACTGTTGCGAAAATTGACTTGAGTTTTGAGCTGAAATCCAGGCCCCTGTGCTAAAACAAATAAGTATTATTACTCCTGCTCTATGAACTCCTCGACGCTCGACGCAACGCCCCGTGTGTTGGTGATTGAAACCGATGAATCACTGGCTCAGCATGTCACGACCGATCTGCGGGAGTCTGGCTATGAGACGGCGATCGCTTACGATTCAACCACTGGGTTGCGGCAGGCGCAGGACTTTCAGCCCGCGTTGATTGTGGTAGACCGAATGCTGGCGGGTGAGTCCGGGTTGATGTTGTGCAATAGCCTGCGGACTGCGGGAGCGCGAGTACCTGTGCTGATGCTGATGGCCAGAGATGCGGTGGACGACCGCATCGCCTGTTTGGAGGCGGGAGCAGACGACTATTTCCTGAAACCCTATCGAACCGAAGAATTTCTACGGCTGGTGCGCCTTTACCTCCAACCGGATGCGACAAGCACTGAACAACTGCGATTTGGTGATCTGGTGCTGGATTTGAATACCCGTCGCGCTATGCGGCAGAATCGGGTGATTGACCTGACAATGAAGGAATTTGAGCTGCTCAAGTACTTAATGGAGCACCCCCGTGAGGTGTTGACGCGGGAGCAAATTCTGGAAAATGTCTGGGGTTACGATTTTATGGGCGAGTCCAACGTGATCGAGGTCTACGTTCGCTATCTGCGGCTGAAGATTGAAGACGAGGGTGAGAAGCGTCTGATTCAGACAGTTCGAGGCGTCGGATATGTTCTCCGGGAAGCGTAGGGACAGAAGATGAGCGTCTCCGCAACCTGAACGCGATTTCTCCGTCAGGGATGTCCAGGAGTAGACGGAAGCAAATCCAAACCTTCAATTGAACTCAAAATCATGCGTCGAATTGTTCAACTGGGATTAGGGATGAGTCTGGGCTTTCTGGTGCTGGCCTGTACCTCACCGGAACTCACCGCCGCCAATCAACCAGCAATGGTGCAAGCACTGCCGATCGGGGCCGAATTTCAGGTCTCCGGGAACACGATTCAGTTGGAGGTGGCTCGCACGCCTGAACAGCAGGAGATCGGCCTGATGAATCGTACTTCACTGGAAGCCAATCGGGGAATGCTGTTTCCGGTGTCGCCGCCCCGCCCTATCCAGTTTTGGATGAAGAATACCCTCATTCCCCTGGACATGATTTTTCTACTGGGAGGTGAGGTCAAAGCGATCATCCCCAACGTCCCTCCCTGTACTGCCGATCCCTGCCCCGCCTATGGCCCGGATGGTCTCGTCGATCAGGTCATCGAACTCCGGGGTGGACGGGCAGCCGAACTGGGCATCCAAGCGGGCGATCGCCTGCCTCTGCGGTTCCTGAATTAGTGGGAGAGTGGATGGGTGGATGAGTAGGAGATTGCGTTTACCCTGCTCTTGATCCCGTCGAAAAAGCCACCCTTCACCCATCCACCAATTTACTCCTCCTTGCCGTCTGCACCCTTTCCTGATAATCTTTCAGGACGATTGTTGCGTACGCTACTGAACGCATCTGAATCGTCGCTTCTCCCAGAATCTACGGAGCTATTTTTGCGGTGTTGCAGAAAATAAAGTAATCTCCCGGAAGAAGAGAGAAACGGTCATCGATTTATATCGTTGAATAGATTTTTGCCCTGTTATCTGGAAATCTGGCTTGCGATTGTGAGGCCATCCAGCAGAAGGAAAATCTAACTCATTGCTGGAATGGCAGATGAAGACGTGTCGTGCTGTGCCGCTCAGCAATTCCTGACCCTGTGTGATGACTTTGAGGTGGTGAGTGAGATTATGACGCCCGTTACGTATGACCGACTAATTGAATTTCTGAAGGAGGAGCTGTCGTTGCCCGACTCCTCGATTGCGATCGCCCAG
>CAZVXA010000317.1:0-655 GCA_964630955.1 uncultured bacterium
TTTGGGGCGATTGCCAGAGATCCAGATGCGCCACCGGGGGGTCTGCGTAGAAGCTGTCAGAACCGCTTCCTAGCAGGGCGGAACTCCAGTGGGTAAAGCTGTCGTGGCTGAGGCGATGAATAGGGAAATTACCCAGCAGCGGCACTCCCCAACCGTCGATGGCAATAAACGCTTTGACCTTGCCACCCATCCACTGCCACAGGTTCGCCGCGCCGATCGCCCCCACGACGCCCGCACTGAACGCAATGAAGACCAGGGGCGTGGTGACCGCATCACGCCAGGTGTGGGAGCTCAGGGGATTGCTTAACTGACGGTGCAAAAAGTTAACGATATGAGGGGTAGAGTAGGCAGGATAACGATCCGTCGGAAAGACCAGGAGGTCGTGCGATCGCTCCCCCAGGTTTGCCAGGAAACTGTGGGTCGCTTCTAACTCGTGTATTCCAGGACAGATGACTACGCCCATGAATTCCTTATCAGTCGAGAGCCGGGGATTACTCACCATCCTATGCGCTCCGTCAGAATTGCTCCCGCTAATTTGCTGATGGGGGCGATGAGAAGTGGAAAGTGGGTACATCTCACTTTTGCAAATTGCCAAACCCAGTATTGGCGCTTTGTTGGGGGGGGGGGGGGCGCGCGGCGCACGCAGCCCCAGGGG
>CAZVXA010000317.1:665-4830 GCA_964630955.1 uncultured bacterium
CCCGCCCCGCTCCCCGGCCGCCCCCCCCCCCCCCCCCCCCCCCCCCCCCCCCCCAAAACTGGGATACAGCGTTTTTCACGCTGGTGGGGTACGGGGGAGGTGGGGGGCGGTGCCGTTCCGACTTCGGAGTTCGGCGAGGACTTCGACGTGAGATCAGTCGAACATTCACTCGATCCGCGTGAGCGCTCAGCTTTCGGCCCGAGATCACGCTGAGGGGTCGAACGCTGAACTCACGTCGAAGCCCCTGCACCTCAAGATTCATACCTGATTGGCATGGAAAAGGCTGTAAACCCTGGAAAGCTAGTAGTCCACCAAAGAAACTTTGCCTGGTTAGTGTGGCGCGCTTCGCGCGCCACACTAACCAGGCAAAGTTTTTCAACCAGGCAAAGTTCGCTTGGCGAACTACTAGAGGGAGGTAACGTTTTAATGACTTTCTTTTTGGTTGGTAACAACAAATTCATAATTTTAAGCAGAGAGGCTCGGAAGGGAGAGTTTCTATCAGGATAGAGGGCAATCTTGAACGCAGATGCACGCAGACTTTGGGGTGAGCGATGAGTCGAACCCTGGACGCAGATGGTAGAGGAAAAACCGATGCGTAGATGACTTCTGTGTTGGGAGGTGGGGTATGACAAAAGCGATTGTGAATTTAGTACTTCCAGTGGTGGTTGAAACGGTGGATAGGGTGTTGCAGAGCTATCCTGAAACAGCTTGTCGGGAGGCATTTTTGAGGCCAGATTTGCATCAGAAATTGGTGGCATATGTAGTAAACCGAATTCCGGGGGTTTATGCGGTTCAGGAAGAGAGGAATATCGTTTGTCAGGATAACTCCTGTCTGGCAGAAGTGGTGGGACGAAGGAGTGAAATTACACTGCTGATTTATCGAGGAATTCGGTGGTTGTGTGAGGAGCATTGGGCGGGGAGTGAGTTTGAGGGACAACAGGGAGACGCTCAATTGATGCCGTCACATTGGTTTGGTTGAGCGATCGCTGAAATCTCCTTACAGCGCTTTGCGCTGAGATAGAAACAAAGTTTTTGTTGAGAGCCGCGCTCTGCGCGGCTCTCAACAAAAACTTTGTACCACACGCGCTTGCAAAGCGCTGTATCTCTTGCATGACAAAAGGGGAAGAACAATGAATGCGGGAACCTTGTTGAGCCGCTATGCGGGTGGAGAAAGGTTGTTTCGTGGGATCTGTCTGCACGGAGTAGACCTGAGCGGGGCAGACTTGCACGGTGTGGACTTGAGTCTGAGCGATTTGAGTGGGGCTGACCTGAGCAGGGCAAACCTGGTGGGGGCGATTCTCGACCGGGCCAATTTGACCAATGCTGACCTGAGTCATGCTCAATTGCAGGGGGCGACGCTAAGTGATGTGAATTTGATTGGGGCCGATCTTTGTAACGCTCAGTTGGGGCGGGCCAATCTGATGCGGGCAGACCTGCGGAGCGCGAACCTGACGGGAGCCGATCTGATTGGGGTTCTGATCGATGGAACGAATTTCAGCGGGGCTGACCTGGAGGGAGCAAACATTGAGGCGGCAGAATTGAGCCACATGATGGAAACGGTCGCGGTTTCCCATGCCTGGGTGAGCTGGGCGGGGAGGTAAGGGTTTTGCGGGTTAATCAAGTCCCAGTTTGAGTCTGGCGCAGCAAAGCCGCGCCAGACTCAAACTGGGACTTGATTTTGTTGCAAGCTCCTAAGCTCCCGGTGCTGAAACAATTCCCCCCGGTTACAATTGCCATCGGGCATTGCGACTAGGGGGTTCGGTTCTATGGCTAGGCCACAGTCCGCTTCCGCGGATATCGTCTATATATGGCTTCGTTAGTGGGGGAATTCCAGGTATCCGTGCATCCAGGATGTGCTCGATCACTGTTTGAAACCTTTGTAGCGAGGCTGTGGAAGCAGCGGAACAGCGGGTATACTGCCTCTGTAGGGCTGTGTGGAACTGGCTGAGAAGGCACCCGACGTGTATAAGTGGTATCTACCAACCCTGAGTGAAGTTGTGGCCCCGGCAGAGGTGTTGCGGGAACCAACTGGCACGCCAGCACAACAGCGACTGCGGGCAGAGCGAGAATGGGCAGGGGCGATCGCCGCCCTGAATGACCTGCTCAGGCGATCGCTTACGGTTGCCGCTGAGACTTTTTGTGATGGTTGTGCTCCAATGGTACAGGGGATCGTTCTGTCGGGGCCGCTTCCCATTGTCGATGTGCTGGATCTTGCCTCCAGCCTAGCCACCTATACCTTTACTGAAACACCCCTGGGCGCACTGGCCTGGATGCCGCTCCATCTCCTTCCCAGTGCCTCACAGCAAGCATTTATCAATCCTCTGGGCACATCCACCGTTTCCCTGATGCCCAACGACCCCCTGGCGGCAGAACAGTTCTGTCTGGTGCTGACGGCTCAATATGGATTAGTCGTGGTGCTGGGGGAAGATGCGGCAGGAAATCCTGCTCTCTTTTTCTCCTTTGACCCCGAAGTCATTGAACAGTCCTGGCAGGCCCTCCGGGCAAGGCTACTGTTTACGAACCCGGCGGCTCTGGAACAGCTTGAGTCGCAAATTGAACGGTTCACCCCAGCGACCCCTGATTTCCGCACCGTCAGTCAGTTCAGCCACCTGATGCTGGCTCACCTGCCGGAGCCATCGGAGCTAGATACGGTGGATTTTCCTGTAGAACGTTCCGTTAACTCGATGGATGGAAATGGCCATTCCAACAATCATGCGACCAATAGTTATGCTGTTCCTGTAGAGGGAACCAACATTGCTCAGGGACATGTGCTGGAGCAGTTCACCCAGGCTACCGAGAGCTTTGATGCGGAGTTGTTGAGGGCGATCGCCCATGAAGTCCGCACCCCCCTCACCACCATTCGTACCCTCACCCGACTGCTGCTGAAGCGCAAAGACCTGAACGCCGATGTGATCAAGCGGCTAGAAGTGATTGACCGGGAATGCACCGACCAGATCGATCGGTTCAACCTGTTCTTCCGGGCTGTAGAGGTGGAAACTGCTCCAGTCAAGGAACCCCTCACCCCACTGGCTCCCATCTCCCTGTCGGAGCTCTTCGAGCAAAACCTTCCTCGCTGGCAGCAGCAGGCCACCCAGCGCAATCTGACGCTGGAGGTGATCCTGCCGCAAAAACTGCCCATGGTGGTCACCGACCCCACAATGCTGGATCAGGTACTGACGGGACTGATCGATCGCCTTTACCACACTCTCTCCCCCGGTAGCCACATCCAGGTGCGCGTTACTCTGGCCGGACACCAACTGAAGCTGCAAATTGAGCCGCGATCGCCCGCCAACGAGATGCCCGCTTTTCTCTCTCCACTGAAGTCGTTGGGTCAACTGCTGATGTTCCAACCCGAAACGGGCAACCTCAGCCTCAACCTGGCCGTCACCAAGAACCTGTTCCATGCCCTCGGCGGCAAACTCACAGTAAAACATAAACAGCAAGGTGAAGTCCTCACTGTCTTCCTGCCGTTAGAAACCAGAAAACTCGAAGAGTAGAATTACCGTCGCACGCAGTTATACGTGCGCAGCGTTGCTGCCGCCGCATAATTCCGCAGCGCTGGACTATCGGGTGCAAACGCATCCCCCGTCTCATTTACGGGAGAAGCCACCCCACAGTAACCCGACATCTGCGTCACCAGCCCCGACGACCAGTGGGTAGCCGTATCCGAGAAGGTGCGCGGCGGTTGCGTCTGTGGCAGGCTGGGAGACAGCCCCCGCAGTCGTCGGCCATACTCGGCTGTGCGCCGCAGCACCGCCATCAGTTCTGCTCGTGACACTGGCCGAGCTGGCTGGAACGTACCATCGTCATAACCCGAAATAATTCCGTTATTTCTCGCAAACTGGATCTTGGCAGCACTCCAGCGGTTAGTCTCCACGTCGGGGAAAGGATTCGTCGTCACGCTGGTCGGTATCTGGAGCGAAACGCCAGGAATCTGCTGGAGGGCATCCAGCACCATCGAGACAATCTGCTCGCGGGTGAGCGGCTCCAGGGGACGGAACGTTCCATCTTCAAAGCCCCGGATAAATCCCGTTTGAACCGCCTGCTGAATCTCCTGGCGATAAAGATCCGTGCTGATATCTGGAAAGTTAGGAGTGGGGGTGGGCGAAGGTGAAGGGGTAGGAGTGGGGGTGGGCGAAGGTGAGGGGGTGGGTGAAGGCGAAGG
>CAZVXA010000317.1:4930-6187 GCA_964630955.1 uncultured bacterium
GGCGAAGGTGAGGGGGTGGGTGAAGGCGAAGGCGAAGGTAAAGGAAGGCCGGGAATATTGCCGTCGAACGTGAGGTAGATGTGGCCGAGGGTAGCCCCCTGGAAAGTGCGTTTGGTGAAGCGCCAGCCGGGGTTCAGGAAAAGTTTGACGATATTTCGACTCACGCCCCCGGTGCTGGCGATCGCCAACTCTGGTAGTGCCCGATTTGCAGGCACCCCCAGCAGCACCAGATTCTGGTTGCGCTGAACTACCCGCAGGTCATACTGCAAGCCCAGATCTTCCCCATTAACTCGAATGGAATAGCCGTTGCTGTCAAGACTGCGGCCACAGATGCCCGTGAAGTCAAAGGTGAGCAGCAGCGGGTCAACGGTAATCGGGCGCGTCGTGCTGGTTTCACGCCAGCAGGGACGATAGGTGGAGCCACTGGTTACCAGTTGCTCCAGGATAATCAGGCGATAGTCCGTCTCGCCGCGTGGGGCCGAAAGCGCAATCAACTGGGACTGATTCAGCTCCTGCTGACCAAAAATGCTGGCGATCGCCCCCCAGGATACAGCTAATATTCCGGTTACTGTCGCTCCCAGAAGCGTGAGCGCCTGGACTGTCCGTCTCATCCCCAGATTGTTCATTCGAAGAACACCCTCACAACGTGATTTTGAGAGCTGCACGGCTTCGCCGCGCCTCTCTCAAAAAATATAAGCTTCTGCGTCGATACCACAAGCTATGATGATTCGCAGTTACCCACTGTAATATTCCACAAATTCCTTTGGATCTCCCTTCTTTTATCTGGCTCTGGCGAATCGCGGCATGGTCAATGGGCTGGTCAATTCTGGCCTATATTCTGCTGGGTGTCACGGGTCTCTGGATGCGTCGCCAGCGCACCCATAGTGAACCCCGCCCCGACTGGCTGCGCCCGCTGCACTTCATGATGGGCGGCACGATGGTGGGTCTGGTGCTGCTACTGCTGGGGATTGGGATTGTGGGTACGCTGGGGGAATTTGGCAGCCTGGGACAGTCCAGGCACCTGCCTGCGGGGTTAGCAGTGGTGGCATTGACGCTGCTATCGGGGTGGAGTGCGACTCAGATTGGGACAATTTCCTGGGCGCGATCGCTCCACGTTGGCACGAATCTAGTGCTGCTGTTTGGTTTCATTTTCGTTACACTCACCGGCTGGTCAGTCGTCCAAAAGTACCTGCCCAATTAACAGTTCACATAGCCATTCTTAAAGCCTATCCGAAAACCCAAATTCTGGAGGGCGCG
>CAZVXA010000318.1:0-6132 GCA_964630955.1 uncultured bacterium
CCCCCCCCCCCCCCCCCCCCCCCCCCCCCCCCCCCCCCAAAACTGGGATACACCCTTTCAAAAGTGGCCTGAAGTTCCCCATACCGTATCAAAAACAGGCGAGCTGTATTAGAAGAAATAGCAAGTTTGTTCCTCGCTAAACATCCTCCTGAGGATACGGATTCCTTTAGGTTGAGGTGCTGCTTTCGATATGCTTGATGTGATGAAAACAACATTCTGAACACGGATCGAACCCTCCAGGTTTGGGTGTTTCAGATTCTTCAAATCTGGGGTGACTACTAGTAGAAAAGATCGATGTAAGCATTAGTTCGGGCAGGATTGAGCGCCCAGGATCAGTGGGGATCGCAATTCCAGGACATCGAGAAACCGGGGCTGCTGCTATCGCATTCCTGTTTGATTCATGAGATGGTGAGGGTGCTTTCAGATCTGGGCTTTTGACTCAATCGTGTCGATTTCCCTGAAACACTGACAGAATCAGCGTTTCAGGGAAATCGGCGCTAAAATAAATTTGCCGCGAAACGCGCTTTCAGAGAGCATTTCGCGGCCTGGTAGGAAGAAATAGTCAAAAGTCCAGTCAGATGACACAGACTGAGAACCGCTACAAAGGGGAGTGATCCATGCTGAATGTGCTTCCGAAGAAAACCCTATCGATGCAGACCCGTGATGGCGTCAGGCTTGATGCGGATGTCTACTATCCCGAAGGATCGGGGCCATTTCCGGTGTTGCTGATGCGGCAGCCCTATGGACGGGCGATCGCCTCCACCGTCGTCTATGCCCATCCCACCTGGTACGTGGCTCAGGGCTATATCGTGGTGATTCAGGATGTGCGAGGCAGAGGTTCTTCAGAAGGGGAATTCAGCCTGTTTGCCAGCGAGATTGCAGATGGATATGACACGGTTGAATGGGCAGCACAACTTCCGAAAAGCACTGGTCAGGTGGGGATGTACGGCTTCTCTTACCAGGGGATGACCCAGCTCTATGCTGCCATTTCCAGACCCCCCGCGTTAAAAACTATCTGTCCCAGCATGGCCGCCTACGACCTGTACGCGGATTGGGCCTATGAGGGAGGTGCTTTTAGCTACCAGCTCAACCTGAGTTGGGCGGCCCAGATCGCGGCTGAAACGGCCCGTCGCCACGGTGACCCCGACGCCTATCGCGCCCTGTACACCGCCGCTCGCAGCCCCAACACTCAGGATGTCGTCTGTCCCCGCTCAGAAATTCTGGAGCGACTTGCGCCCAATTCCTTCTACCACGAATGGCTGCGCAACTCCGACTCCAGCGCTGAATACTGGCAAAAGCTTTCCCCCAAAACTTACTTTGAGTCAGTAGACCTGCCAATGCTGCACATTGGTGGTTGGTTCGACACCTACCTGCGGGGAACCATGCAACTCTACCGGGCAATGGCCAGCCGCAGCCAATTTCCCCAACACCTGTGGGTTGGCCCGTGGGCGCACCTCCCCTGGGGACGCCGAACGGGGGTGCTGGACTATGGCGAAGCGGCCAATTCTCCGATCGATCGCCTGCAAGTCCGCTGGTTTGACCAGTTTCTCAAGGGCAAGGACGCGGGATTGCTGAACGAAGCCCCTGTCTGCCTGTTTGAGATGGGGACGAACCAGTGGCGCAAATTTGACCAGTTCCCCGCAGCCCAGACCCAAACGTTTTTTCTCAGCAGCAGTGGTCTGGCCTGCATGGGCGATCGGGAAGGGAAACTATCGTCAGAAGCCACTCCCGACCCGGTGGCCGATGCCTGTGTGCATGACCCCTGGCGACCCGTTCCCGCCAGTGGAGGCCATATCAGCGCCCCGCCCGGTGCCTTCGAACGCGCTGCCCTCGACAGCCGTACCGACGTTCTCACCTACACTACTGTTCCGCTCACTCAGGACTTAACCATTGCAGGAGATCTCACCGTTGAGCTAAACTGCATCGCTGACACCCCCAGCTTCGACCTGTGTGCAGTCCTCTCAGAAGTCAAACCCAACGGCCAGGTGTTCAACTTTGCCCAGGGCTATCTGCGAGTTGAACCCCCAGAAGCCCCCCCCGATCTGTTGCCGCCCCATCTGCTGGCGATCGCCCTCCAACCCACCTGTATCCGTATCCCCGCTGGTCATGCCCTGCGCCTCAGCCTCAGTGCCGCCTGTTCCCCCGCCTACCCCGTTAATCCGGGCACGGGTGCCTCACCTTACGATAGCCGCCTGCTCCATGCTCGGGTGATCACCGTATCGGTCTTTTCGGGTGGTGAATTCGGCTCACGGGTGAAGCTGTCTGTCGTGAGCGATCGACTCAATTTAGATGTTCCGACACTCATTGTTTGACTGTTACTGGAGTTTTGACTATTTTTCCTATAATGCCGCGAAACGTCCTCTCAGAGGGCGTTTCGCGGCATATTCAATTTAGTGCCGATTTTTCCTGAAAAACTGACGCAGGCAGGTTTTCAGGAAAAATCGGCGCATTAGTCAAAAGTCCAGACAGTTAAGTAGATAGGCGCGATTAAGCTTGAAACCCAAAAAGCGATTCCGCCCGCGCAGCGGGCGGAATCGCTTTTTGGGTTTCGACTTTTTCCACGCCCACTTACTTAGAAACACATAAACTGACGGCAGAGCGGTCAGTTCATGTGTTTCTAACTCAACTTACAACAACCCCTCCAGTCGCCGCCGAATCCGATCCAGCTCTGATTCTGAAAATTCGTCTGTGGCGGATTCATCACTCCTGGATGAACCTTCAGGTTGCCAGTCGGTCTGCTCTACGTTTGCTTCGGGAGGGAGGGTGAGGGTGCCTTCGGGGACGACCACGCAGTCGTAGTCGGCGTCGCGGCAGAATGCTTCGACTTCTTCAGAATCGATTGATTCTACCGCAGGAGCCATAAAATCCTGCGCCTCCAACAGAACGCTGTAGCGTGTGGCGTCGTCTTCAGATTCGAACATCAGCACCACATTGCGCGTGGCTTCGCTGTCACCGCCAGGGTCGTTTTCCTTCAACTTGAGCGTGTGGATGCCCTCATTGTCGGTGCCGACATTGAACAGAAGAACGTATACGCGCATGGCGAGTGCTGAAAATCACATCACCAAGAGTTTATCCTACTGGCGATCGCCCCTCACCTATCTTCTGGAAAGCAAGCGGCGCAAAGCATGACGTTCTTCAGAGGAGAGGGCCGAGACTTTCTGTTTGGCGGCGTCCACGTTGAGCGATCGCACCAGATCCAGCAGTTCTTCGTGGATTTCCCCCTGGGCTTTAGGGGGGAGTGCTGTGTCTGCTTCTGGATGCCGACAGACCCCTGCATCGCAGTTGAGACCCAGCGCGTGCCAGAACAGAGCAGGAACACCTTCCCCTCGTTGACCCAGGTGTTCTGTTTGGAGCCAGTGGGACTCCAGGAAGGTGCTGGGCGATTCGTAGCGTTGTGCCTGGGGAGCTGGGATGGTGAATCCACCAAAGGCTTTGCGATACTCCTCAGAATCGAGAATGGCAGTAATCAGGGCAGTGGTGCCGTGACGCATGAGTACGTCACAGTAGAGCCGCATCTCTTCCTGGTTCAGTGGGGCGCGTCCCAGGAAGTGTTTGAGGCAGCGTTCGATGAATTTGGGATTGGACGACGAAAAGTAGAATGCCTTCAGATAGATGGGGGAACAGCCCAGTTCTTTCAAGAAGCGGCGAACGCCAATTTTGTCGTTGAGAAAATCTTTTTCGAGTTTGGCCAGCGTCTTTTGCTCGTGGGTATAGGGCTGTCTCTCGAGAACTTGCTGATAGATTTGACGAAGTGCGATCTGGCGCTGTTCTAGGGTGGCATGACGATCGAGCGTGAATAGAGTCGAGTTCATGGGTCTGTCTCCGTTTGAGGAATGCCTCTGGAGAACCGCAAATCAAAGAAGGAGCGTCGGGTCAGGCGTGGGACTGGAGGGCTTGAATCACAATGTCGAGGTAAGGGCGAAGCAGACTACTTCTGGAGGTGGGGAGACTGGACTGGATGGCTTCCTGGAGATAGCGGTAGGCCGTTGCACACTGATCGTTGCGTTTGTGGGCCAGCAGAATCGTGTCGAGCCAGGACAGCATTTGTTCTCTGAAGAATGGCTCATCGTCACGCAGCACCGAGATCCCGATGTAGCGGACTACTTCGGTCATGTCGTACACACAGCGCTGACCATGCTGCTGGATCAGTTCGGGATGCACCTGCGCCAGTTTTCGGAGCGCGTGTTGAATCAGTTGAGGGCTGTGCTCCTGCAACTGCTGATAAGCTTCGAGGCGAGCAGTATAGCTCTGACTGTATTGCTCCAACGGCTGTAAATCCTGGTCGTTCAGGTAAGTTCCGTCGGCGTCATTGATCACTCGTGTTAGTGTATGGTTGAGTCCCTGCATCATGTTTTCGGACCGTTACAAACTATCCCGTTTACCTGTTGCGATCGGTCGGTGATTTTGTAAGTAATACATAGGAGGAATTGACCCTCATCATGGTATTTCCTCGATTCAGTACCAACTGGCGATCGCCATAGTTTTACGTTTCCCGGCGATCTGAGATCTGCACCAGGAAGAATTAGTTCGTAATAAGTTGATCGATTTCTTTACACTGGCGGCTTGAGTGTATCCCACTGTCGCAAATTTCCAAACCCAGTTTTGTGAGTGACGCGGGCGCAGCCCGCGTCACTCACAAAACTGGGTTTGGACTATTTTTCTTGCAATGCCGCGAAACGCTCTCTTAGAGAGCGTTTCGCGGCAAATTATTTTAGCGCCGATTTTCCTGAAGCGCTGACGCCGTCAGCGCTTCAGGAAAATCGGCGCGATATTTTAGTTAAAAGTCCAGGATTGAGGAGATTTCCTACAGCGCTTCGCGCTTGAATCAGCCCCAGTTGTTTTTGTGAGAGCCGCGCGGAGCGCGGCTCTCACAAAAACCACCGGGTTTTAAGTGCTTGAACAGCGCTGTAAGATGAGGCAAGCGCCGATTCTCAGGAGTATGGACGTTTTTTTTCAGGCATATCAGTATGCAATGACCAATCTCGATCGCCTGACCGCTGCACTTCAGCAGCATTTTTTGCTGGTGCTGGTGCCATTGGCGATCGGGCTTTTGGTGGGCTTGCCGCTGGGGTTGTGGAGTGCGCGATCGCGCTTTGCCTCTGCCTTGTTTATCAATAGCTTCAACGCACTGCGAGTCATCCCCAGTCTGGCGGTATTGTTTCTGGTGGTTCCCTACTTCGGGCTGAGTTTTGAGTCGGCGGCGATCGCCCTCACCCTGCTGGTCATGCCGCCCATTCTGATCAGCACCGATGTCGCCTTTCGCAGTATTGACCCAATGGTGCGTGAAGCTGCCTATGGGATGGGTATGAGTCATGGGCAGGTGCTGCGTCTGGTGGAGATTCCCCTGGCGCTACCGCTGGTGATCGCGGGGATCAAAACGGCGACAGTGGAGGTGATTGCCAGTGCAACACTCGCCGCCTTTGTGGGGGCTGGTGGACTGGGGAGTTTCATTGTGCTGGGGTTTTCGCTCTACGACACCGCAATTTTGCTGGTGGGGGCGATCCCAGTGGCGGTGCTGGCGCTACTGGCGGAGGTTGGTCTCAGTCAGCTCCAGCGGGTGGTGCAGCCCCCCACCTGAGCGCTGTTTGATTTGGTCAGAAATCTGGGCAAACTCCGCATCGCTGAGGACGGGAGCAGCTTCTTTCCAGGTGGGAATCGGCAGGTGCAACCAGGACTTACAGCCGCCGTAGGTATCGGAGTACGGGAGTGAGATTACTTCTGGGAGGGCATAGACCCGCAGCAGCAGTGCGTACAGCGGTTGGTGGGGCTTCCAGTGCAGCCGTTCGGTAACCAGCCGTTCATTCCAGATATGAAAGGGCAGAAGTCGGGCGAGCGCGGCCTCATCCATCAACTGAAGCACCTCGGTCACCTCGGCCCAGGCAGAAATCGGGACTTCGGTAGGGTGCCACCCAGAATCGACGGGAGTGATCCGACTGGCATAATCTGGCTTCAACCAATGGGGCTTCTGGTGCTCGTAAGTGGGGTAGAGCCAGACGCGCTGATGATCGACCGCAAAGCGCCCGTTGGTTTCCCGAATTCCGCCCTTCCGCAGTAGCAAAATACTCCTTCCGGCCCGCAGTGCTTCAACGGCGATCGCCCACTCCTTTAGCGCAGGAGTGCCGGGAACTGGGG
>CAZVXA010000319.1:0-6124 GCA_964630955.1 uncultured bacterium
CCCATCGCCGCCAAGCTTCGCTGTGGCGGGAGTACCTCGGAGAATTGAGATGGGCTATCCTGTCCTCACCTCACCCCCGCGATTCTACAGAACGGTGCCCAAAAGTCGATCGCTCCGGGTCGTTCTGACGGTAGCCGCTCTGTTCTGGTTGATTTGCTGTGGACTGGCGCTGCATCGGTATCTCAACTTCTTCCCGTCCTACGTTTCCTTCGATCAGGGCATTTTTAACCAGTTGTTCTGGAACAGCCTGCACGGTCGGCTGTTTGAAAGTTCGCTCTCTTCTACCGAATCGATTGCAGTCGCCCAGGGGCAAATACCCAGGGTGGACTATCACCGTCTGGGGCAACACTTCACGCCCGCACTGATGCTGTGGCTCCCGTTCTATGCGCTGTTCCCCTCAGCAGCAGGATTGTCTGTGCTGCAAGTGACGCTGGTGACCGCAGGGGGACTGGTGCTGTACGCCCTGGCCCGCCACTACCACCCGCCCCATGTTTCCGCCTGGATCACCGTCAGCTATTTCTTCGCCGGAGCGGTGATGGGGCCAACGCTGGCAAATTTCCACGATATCTGCCAGATCCCGCTGTTTGTATTTAGCCTACTGCTGGCAATGGAGAAGCGCCGCTGGTGGGTGTTTTGGCTACTGTCAGTGCTGACGTTACTGGTGCGAGAAGATGCAGGCGTTGTTCTGTTCGGAGTGGGATTTTACCTGCTGGCCAGTCGCCGCTTTCCCTGGATTGGGGCTGCTGTCTGTGGGCTAAGTTTTGGCTACATGCTGCTGCTCACCAATGTCGTCATGCCACTCTTCTCTGACGATGTTTCAAAACGGTTCATGGTGGAGCAGTTTGGGCAGTTTGTGGATGGACAGGAAGCTTCGACGCTGGAGGTGATCGGGGCGATCGCCCGTCAACCCGGTCGTTTGCTGGTGGAACTGGTTACCCCTGTCAATCGCACTCTGAAATACCTGCTGGCCCAGTGGCTCCCGCTAGCCTTTGTGCCTGCGATTTCTCCCTCCGCCTGGGCGATCACCGGATTCCCCATACTCAAAAACTTCCTGCGTCAGGACCGCACTGCCCTCTCGGTGGACCTGCGCTACGCCATGACCCTGGTTCCCGGTCTGTTCTACGGTGCGATTCTCTGGTGGTGGCAGCACCCCAATCTGCTTCAGCCGCGCACAAAGGTATTCTGGCGGTTCTGCTGGGCGATCGCCCTGATTGTCACCCTGACGGCGAACCCGAACCGCGCCCTCTCCTTCGCCATCCCCGACTCGTTCCGCCCCTGGGTCTACGTTGCGCCACCGCAGCAGTGGCAGCATTCGCAGGCGGTGCGGGAGGTGCTGGCTCAAATTCCCGCTGATGCCTCGGTGTCGGCCAGTACCCATCTGGTGGCCCACCTGTCGAGTCGGCGCGAGGCGGTGCGTTTTCCCGGTACGCAGGTGCAGAACGATACGGGGCAGGTGATTTCGGTGGATTATCTGGTCACCGACCTGTGGTATCCCCGCCAGTTCCAGGTAGCGTTTAAGGACGATCGGGCGCAACTGAAGGAGCAAATGGGGGCGATCGCCAACTTACTGGAGCAGAAAACCTTTGGACTGGTGAATTTCAGCGATGGGGTGGTGCTGATGCAGCGGGGACAGTCCTCGAATCCAGTCGCCCTTGAGCAGTGGGAAGCGTTTAGCGCCAAAACCAGTCAAGGTTTAAGGTGAAGTTGGGGAGAACATCTTCTCCCGATAGGGCAGTCGGTGCTTGTAACATCTGAACCGCCTGGCCTGCTCGATAAATTTCAACTTGTCGGTCTTTTGGGTTGAGCAGCCAGCCAAGGCGTAAACCGCTCCTGAGATACTCCTGCATCTTCGCCTGAACTGTACTGAGATTGTCAGTAGGCGACATGAGTTCCAACACAAAGTCGGGACAAACAGGGGGAAATCGACGCTTTTGCCCTGGAGTCAGCCTGTCCCAGCGAGACTGCTCAATCCAGGAGACATCTGGAGATCGGTCACCGCCCTCTGGCAAACGAAAACAGGTAGAAGAATCGAAGATAACACCCTGGTAAAGTTCGTGATAGTGCTGAGGTCAATCGTGAAAGCTGGCATCGGATGTATCCTCCTGCCTCCCAATCCTACCGTCCCCTGAATAGCAGCGACCAGCCCTCCACCGTACCCAGCGTTTTTCCACCCTGAAGATTCAGCTCCTGTTTGGTTTTCTGATCGAGCAAAAGGTAAACTTGTGGATTCTGTTGCCAGACTTCCTTGATTTGTGCTTCTGAGCGGGGGCTGATCTGGCGATTGCTGTAGAAATCCAGGGAAGGTCGATGGTGAGGGTGGGAGGTATAAATCTCCTCATCGGCAAGCGTGTTGCGCTGCACCAGCACTGCGACGGGCTTCACCGGGTAATCTTCTGCCAGTTCCCAGACCCAGTGGCCCGACAGCATAAACAGCAGCAGCCCCAGGTAGCTGCCCCAGATCAGCACCGTAATGAAATTGGCGTTATTTTCGCTCAGCAGAACCGACACCACCAGCATCGTGATCCCTACTGCTGCCATCACCGTTGCCAGGTCCAGCTCGCGGGGTGCGCTGAAAAAACCGAAGTAGAGGCTACCGCCCAAGCCTGCCAGGGCCAACAACGCAAACATGCGCACCCAGAGGGATGAGTAAGGTTGGACGTTGGGCTGACGAATACCCTTTTTGCCCCGTTCCCACATATCAGCCAACTGTGCCCCCACCACAAACGACAGTGCCGGAAACAGCGGCAGAATATACCAGGGCAGCTTGGTCATCATCAGCGTGATAGCAGAGAAGTAGCCGATGCTCCACACCAGCGACAGCTTGGCCCAGCCCATCACCCGGTTTTCCCAGGCGGAGCGAAACCCGGCGGGGAGGAACAGAATCCAGGGGGCACCGTACTTGAGTAGCTCCAGCAGGTAGTACCAGGGGGGACCGCCGTTGTTCTCAACTGGCTCCCAGATTCGCAGCGCCGACTGGCCACCCAGGTTATCCACCACAAACTTCAGACCATACTGCTGCCATTGAGCGCCATACCACAGGCCAACGGGCACCGCCCCCAAAAAAATCCCCAGCCACAGGTAGGGTTGGGTCAGCAGACGAGGCGTATCCCACACCAGGAAGGAAAGGGCGATCGCCCCCATCAGCACCGCCAGCATCACCCCTTTGGTCAGACACAGCAGTCCCAGACTGAGGCCAATCCCCAGGGAAAAGCGCACATCCCGGCGGGCACGCAGCACACACCAGAGCATCAGCAGTGAGAAAAAGACGACGGCCCCATCCAGCATCGCCAGACGCCCCAGGCGCACAACGGGCAGGAAGGTGAGAAATACCAGTGCCGAGAGCAGGGCGGGCAGGCGGCGGGGGAACAGTTCCCGGCCTGTGACATACATCAGGGGAACTGACAGTGCGGTGAGCAGTGCCCCTGGTAGTCGAGCCATCCACTCGTTGACACCGCCGATGTCATAGGCGATCGCAATCAACCAGTGAACCAGCGGTGGCTTATTGATATACGGCTGTCCGTTCAGCTCGGGGTGTAGCCATACCAGCTCAGAGGGGCTGCTCTGCCAGATCTCACGGGCGACTTTTGCCACGGTTCCCTCGTCCCAGTCCCGTAGGGGCAAGCCCCCCAGATTCATCAGAAATAAAACCAGCGCACCTAGAAGGAGGATCGTAAACCAGAGCCGATCACTCTGGCGATTCTCTCTCCACAACCCGTACCAAGCCTTATCCAATGTAGACATCCTGAGTCATTAACCCACTTCTTTACGACACCGGCCTTTTCTGTCTTAAGGCTCAAGCAGTTCTGGGTCTAATCGAATATAACCTGATGCAGTTTTTTATTGAGCGATTCTAAACTGTTAATTCAGAAGTATGACTGTAGCCACTTTGGTTAGGACAAGGGGGGTGGTGCCCCCACGCAGGGGCACACCCCCTGATCCCCTCAAGGGGGAATCACCCCGCACCCAGCTCAATTGGCTATAACTATGGCTATACCCTGCAGCAATTGCGGATGGTTTGTGAGAAGTAGTGCAGGTTGCACCTGCACTACTTCTCACAAACCATCTCACAAATCAAAGAGGACTGCTACATCTTAGTTTTCTTTGGATTTGTAGAAAAGAGTCCCACTCGACAATTCCGACTGCAAGAACATTTCAGCGTAAGCGGCATACGTGACAAACATACTGCGCTGCCGCAGCCAGATCAGGTAGTTTTCCAGGCGATCGCACATTGCTCGCCCTGACCGTCGATGAATCAGCGGGGGCAGGCCAAATTGTGAAATGTTTGTGAACTCCCAGGGGTGAAAATAGAGTGATAGGAGGCGATCGCATCCCACTGTCCAGGTCGAGGCTATTTTGTAGAGTGGCAGCGGCAGGTGTTTGAAACTGAGCCAGAACAGAGGAAATCGGATCAGAGGGGTCACCGATACGGGGATGTTCAGCAGTGCGTCTGAGAGGAAAGGGCATCTGGGTTCCGCAAGATTATTGTAGCGACCGGGAAGATAGGTGGGGTTGAGGGAACTGTTGTAGCGGTATCCGGCGGCGGCAATGGCCCTTTCCTCCACCGATTGCAGTCGCGCCATGCGGAATCCAAGGACGGGGCGATCGAGGATGTTCTCCAGAGCCAACCGGGATTTTTCCAAATCTGCTATTTCAAAGGCCGAATGGTAGAAACCGTGGGAGGCGATCTCGTGACGTTGAGCGAGGTGGCGAATCAGATCGGGATAATGCTGGGCAAAGTTGGCCGTGACAAAGAAAGTGGCCTGCAACTCCAGGCGATCGAGCAGGGCGATGACTGCTTCTAACCCCTGCAAAGAGACACTCAGTTGCGTTGCCAGATCAATGGCTTGACCGTACTCCAGCGGTACATCAAATTCCTCAACGTCAAAACTGAGCAGGGTGAACCGGGCTTTCATCAGAATTAGGGATCTGGTGTTTAATAAAATCTCAGTTTTCGTTTGGCGCGGCTAAGCCGCGCCAAACGAAAACTGAGATTTTACTGGGATTTTATTTTATGGCAAGCCCCTCAGTGAAACGGGAGTACGGTTCGTTGAATCACCATCGGGTCATACAAACAGAGACGATCGTTCACCTTGATTCTGAGCAGATTTGCCAGCATTCTCAACGGATCAATCCATAAATTGACGGTGGATGGCTTGTAGAGATGACTCTCCGAAACAGCCACTGGAATTTCGCCAATGGTGTAGCCATATTTACACGCCAGATAAATCAGTTCAACGTCAAAGCAAAATCGCCAGATCGTTTGCCGCTTGAATAAATGCTCGGCAGCTAAACGTCGGAATCCCTTGATCCCGGCCTGCATATCCCGATAGTTTAACCCCAGCATTTTTCTGGAGAGCAGGTTAAACAGCCTGCCTGCGACCCGACGACTGAACTTCACTCGTCCTGTACTATCGGGGATCAATTTGCGGCTCCCGATCGCCATGTCCAAATGCTTAAGCGTCGCGACCAGCTTTTCAAGGTAGGCCAGAGAGTAGGCCAGATCGCTGTCCAGGAAGCAAACATAGTCACCCCAACTGGACTCTATCCCGGCTTTGACCGCATACCCCTTACCCCGGTTTATCCGGTACGACACCAACTGAATCTGGTGAACCTGTACCTGATTGAGCTTGCGCTCTAGAATCTCCAGGGTGCGATCGCTCGACCCATCATTGACAAAAATAAACTGATATTCGGGATGCACCGCAGCAAACGCTACAACCTGGTCAATCGTCTGGGCAATACAGCTCGCCTCGTTATACACCGGAAGAATGACAGACACGCTCATCGAAAACTTCCATCAACACCGTCGCTCAGCGGCCCATTGTTGAAGGAGAGAAAAGGCGGCATACCATCCTTATCCTGTCCAATTCACAGTCCGCTCAGGTTGACAATACACTGCCTTGAGACCAATGCAAAGCGCGGGTCTCTAAGTACTGGACTTTTGACTAAATTGCGCCATTCTTTCCTGAAACGCTGACTGTGTCAGCGTTTCAGGAAAATCGGTGCTAAAACCAAATATGCCGCTAGACACCCTCGCAGAGGGTGTCTAGCGGCATTGTAGAAAAAAGAGGTAATGCTCTAGACGTGTGTTTGGTTGTTGTGGGGGGGGGGGGGGGGGGGCCCC
>CAZVXA010000320.1:0-6121 GCA_964630955.1 uncultured bacterium
TTTTTTTTTTTTTTTTGGGGGGGCGCCCCCCCCCCGCCTCTCTCAAAAACAATTAGGTTTTATTTAATTCGCGATCCTAAGCCAGTTCATCTTCAACAAGCGAATAGGCCGGACGCTTCATCTCAGGCAGCGGTGTCTCAACCCGGCTCTCGTACACCTGGGCGGGTAAGGCATTGGTCAGGCTGGGGCCGACGATGCCACCAGAGATGACCACCTTGAATGCATCTTCTACAGACATCGAGAGGTTGATCACGTCGTCCTCAGAGACGATGGCGTACCATCCTGTAGTGGGATTTGGCGTGGTGGGAATAAACAAGTTCAGCATCTCGCCGGGAAACTGGGGGTGCATGCCCGGTGTAAAGGAACCTGTTACAAACGCCAGTGCCCAGACTCCCTTACGGGGATATTCCACCAGCACCACCCGGCGAAATTTTCCACCCGAATCGCGCAGCAGGGTTTCTAATAGCTGCTTCAGGGTTTTGTAGATTGCACCCGCCAGCGGAATCGCCTGCAGCATTTTTTCGCCCACGTCCAACAGCCAGCGTCCCGCAATGTTACGCGCCATCAGACCAATTAACAGAATGCAGGCAAGCGGGACTGTAAAACCGACGGCCAGATTCAGTAGATTGCCCAGCAGCGGATTCAGATCGCCAAAAGGATTAATCTGCTTGGGGATCTGCGTCAGGAAGTTAATTACCCAACTGGCGATCGTCAGGGTCAGCCAGATTGTCGTTGCCAGGGGAATGACCACCAGCAATCCGGCAATCAGGTCGTTTTTCAGATCCTGTTTGAGGCGTTGAATGATAGACAACTGGAGTCTCCTGTGTGGGTGACGCTAGTTGGCGGCAGGTGCTGTACGCTAGCGGAGTGAATTACATTCTAGTGTACAGTTTTAAGTCTTGTTAAGATTTGTTTCAGCTCTGCATCAATGATCGCAGCCCTGTCCAACTGATGATGATGTAGGCGATCGCCAGCAGCAGTGTGCCAATCCCCACGCGCAGCCCCGACTTCAGGGACTCATTCTTCGAATTCTGGAGTGCCTGCTCTCGGCGGGTGTTAATTTCTCCCTGGAGTTGTCCCCGCAACTGGTCAGCCTGCTGTTGCAAAAAGGGATTGATGGAAGCCGGATTCTTCTTAAACTCGCGGATTTGTCTTGCCTGGTCTTCCGTAATAATCCGTGCCTGCACTGCTTGAGTGATCTGATCTTCCGGGGCATTGATCAGCTGGCTAATCTGGCTGCGCTTCTGTTCGACCTCGGCTTGCAACCGGGCATTCAACTGTTGTTCAGCCTGAGTTGCCTCCTGGGCAATCCGCTGCTGTACGTCGGTGTTGCTCTGACTGATGTTGCTCAGGTGCAGGGGGAAGAAGATCAGGTACATCAATCCCAGAATGGCAGCCAGGATCAGCGCAGGCCAGCGCAGGTCGATACCCTTGCGATCGCTGACGGTGCTGTCAATCCAATAAGCCGCCATCAGTAGCGCCAGACCCACCAGGGGTACCAGCCCTCGATCGACAATTTGGGCGACTACGGCGACCTGCCACTGGCGCTCGCCCCAGAGGTAGGGGATTGGCAGAATAAACATATCCACCAGGGCCGACAGGATGATAATGACCCCGACCACTTTGAGGGTGCGAGAGGCCAGAATCGCCATGTCAGGGTTGCCGAAAGCTTTGAGGGTCGTCATAAAAATACCAGAACAAGTACCAGGGATTGGGGCAGCACTGATCCCGCCAGGAAATCTATACCAAAGGTCAATTAAACACTATGGCGGTAGATCTGGACAGAACCGCAGGGGGGACATGATCGCCACAGACGATTTCGTAGAAATGTTTATAGCAGCCCGCAAGGGGTGAAATCAGGTCTATAAAAATGAGCGAAACGGTTAACGAACAACATGAATCGAAACGTTGAAATTTTGCCGGATGTCCCTGCGATCGTTGCAAGGGCACTGGAACTAACACTGGAGCGGCTACACCGGGCGATCGCTGAGCGGGGACAGTTTACTATTGCCCTATCGGGAGGTAGTACGCCAAAGCCGCTGTATGAGGCGATCGCTCAGCAAGACTTGCCCTGGGACAAAATCCACATTTTCTGGGGGGATGAGCGTTACGTGCCGCCCACCCATCCTGATAGCAACGAAGGCATGGCCCGCCGCGTCTGGCTGGACAAAGTGCCGATTCCCGCTGCCAATATTCACCCCATGCCGACAGATGAAGCGGACCCGGCTGCTGCTGCCGCCAAATATGACGCGCAACTGCGATCGCTGTTCCCCACGCCATCCGGAGAATTTCCCGTTTTTGACCTTATGCTGCAAGGGATGGGGGACGATGGCCATACCGCTTCCCTGTTTCCCCATACGGCGGCTCTTCAGGTGTGCGATCGGCTGGTCACGGTGGGCAACAAAGATGGACAACCCCGCATTACCTTCACGGTGCCCCTGATTAACTGTGCTCGCTGCGTCCTGTTTCTGGTGGCAGGAGCAAACAAACAAACTGCTCTGACTCAGGTGTTTGCAGAAGAAGGAGACAGCAACCAGTATCCCTCGCGGCTCATTCACCCGATCACTGGTGAACTTCGGTGGTTACTGGATGCGGCAGCAGGGGAAGTCCTTCAGGTTGAACAAAGCGAATCCCCGAAGTCATCCTGATGTGTAGGGCGACGCTTCGCATGATAATGGAGAGCAGGATAGTATTCTTTCCGCAATACCATCCGACAGATGCCCCAAACGGCATCCCATCGTTCAGCCGATGAGCCAGAAACCTCCATGATTGTTTGTCCCAATTGCAATCATCAAAACCCTGATGGGGCGGTGCAGTGCGAAGCCTGTTATACCCCACTGCCTGTGATGACCACCTGCCCCAGTTGCGGTGCTAAGGTGCAGTCGGATGCCAGCTTTTGTGGCCAGTGCGGCTATAATCTCCAGGCTGCTCCGGCTGCAAGTCCGCCAGAAGCGGTCGCCGTTCCCACCATTGCACCGGATTTTGAGATTCCCGATTTGCCTTCCCCTGACCCACTCATTCCGCCTGACCCACTGGTTGCCTCTGCCCTGCCGACTGATCCCCTCAGTGAGGCACCGCCAATGGTTCCCCCGGTGTCCCCCCCTGCTGCCCCTCCAGTGGTTCCGACCCCCGTCCCCGCTGTTTCACCTCAGGTTCCTCTGTCTGGTTCTAGCCCCGCAGCGACTCAGCTCCAGACGCAGACAGCTCGGTTGCTCCACGTCCAGACCAATACCCTGATTGAGCTGCCGCTGAATTTGTCAGTCATTCATATCGGTAAGCCGAACGAAAGAATTCCACCCGATGTGGATGTCTCAGGCTTCCCCAACTCTGAAATCGTGTCGCGGATTCATGCCGATATTCGGGTGGAAGGTGATTCGTTCTACATTGAGGATGTCGGTAGCTCTAATGGCACATATGTGAACAATTTGCCGTTGTCGCTGGGGAATCGCCATCGTTTGCGCCCCGGCGATCGCATCGCTCTGGGGAAGGGCGATCGCGTCAGTTTCCTGTTTCAATTGTCTTAATCGGCTTAAGATTAAGTGGGCGTGGAAAAAGTTGCAACCCCAAAAGCTGTTCTGCCCTTCGACTTCGCTCAGAGCGGAACAGCTTTTGGGGTTGCACGCTTAATCTTGCCTACCTACTTAATTGTCGTCGGGAATGATAGTCTTATCAGCAGATTCGGGAATGCTTGGGAAGAATTCGCCCCAGAGGTAATTCTGCCATGCGGCAAAGCAGCATAGGATAGAAACATCTCTGGTTTCAAAACACGGTTGTTGCTCTGATAGCCCCCTCTAAAGTAAGGCAACCCCAACACGCGAATGCCCTCTCTACCCTGTCCATCTTGCGGCTGTGATTACTCTGTCTCTTCTGCACCCAGTCAAGCAAATTCCGGTACAAGTTTGGACGTTTGAACACCAATCGGTCATTCGGATTGGGCGATCAACTGACAATCAGGTCATCCTCTACAGTGCAGTGGTCTCCCGGCATCACGTTGAGCTGCGTCGAATGGGGGCGAACTGGGAAGTCGTCAACCTGGGCACCAATGGCACCTATCTGGATGGAAAACGGATCGACAAAAGTATGGTGGGCGATGGTTCAATCATTCGCCTCGCTCGATCGGGCCCCAATATTAAAATTCGCCTGGGGATCGATGGGGTAGACGATACTCCCACCACTCTGGAGGGCGATCGCCCCTTTGGCCAGCGCTCTGAAGTCCTGCAAATGCCAACTGAGATTACCGAGCAGGGGAGACCTTTTATTTCTTCTCCCGGTTCCGAAGGGGAACCACGGCAGGATTAAGTCATTCACTTGTGAGGAAGAGCACGGGCACAGCCCACGCCCTTTCTCTTCACATCACAAAAGGGTGCCTGTCGCGACAGGCACCCTTTTGTGATGTGAGCCGCATTACTTCTCTAAACGCACCGCGTACCATTGCAGAAACCGATCCGGTCCCACATCCAGCTCACAAGAGGTTTCCATGACGTAGCGGGCCTGTTGCTCCAACTCCGAAAATCTCTGCGCGTCTCTGGGCAAACGCTCCGGCATAGCTGACAGGAAATGCTTCAGTTTTTCCAGCAATTCGGGAGCCGTGAGAAATTGTTCGGGCTGGTCAGCTTCCAGTACGACGTAGTTCTCACTGTCCTCGTACATAATTGGGTCAGGCATGGTGATTTTGGCGATCGCTTCGCAGGTGGCCGGGAGCGCGATGTCCCTGGGGCCTACTCGTCTTCAGCGAAAACGTATTTGTACAGTTCGCTGGGGTCGGGTTCAGGGCTTTCCTGGGCAAACTTGACGGCGTCCTCTACGACCTCCTGAATCTTATGCTCGATTGCCTTCAACTCCTCCTGGGAAGCCAGGTTCTGCTCTGTCAGATAAGCGGCCAGACGCTTCAGGGGATCACGGGCAAACCAAAACTCTTTTTCAGCCTTACTGCGGAGTTCATCGGGATCGGCCAGGGAGTGGCCCCGGAAACGATAGGTCAAACATTCAATCAGGGTTGGGCCTTCGCCTGCACGGGCACGGGCGATCGCCTGTTCCGCCACAGCTCTCACCGCCAGCACATCCATACCATCGACCTCTACGCCGGGCATACCAAACACTTCGGCTTTACGGTAAATCTCCGGCTGGGAGGTGGCCCGGTCGTGCGCCATTCCGATCGCCCACTTATTGTTCTCCACGACAAACAGAATGGGCAGCTTCCACAGCGCTGCCATGTTCAGGCATTCGAAGAACTGGCCATTGTTGGTCGTGCCGTCGCCAAAGAAGCATGCCGTCACCTGGTCGGCACTGGCGTTGTTCATGGCCTCGCGGCGGTACTTGGTCTGGAAAGCTGCTCCCAGCGCCACGGGAATCCCCTCCCCGATGAAGGCGTAGCCTCCCAGCAGCTTGTGTTCTGCCGAGAACAGATGCATGGAACCCCCGCGTCCCCGGCTGCATCCTGTGGCTTTACCAAAGAGTTCTGCCATCACTTCGCGAGCAGGTACACCGACGCTGAGGGCATGGACGTGATCCCGATAGGTGCTGCACACATAGTCCTCACCCTGCCGCATGGCCCGAATGATGCCTGTGGAGACGGCTTCTTGCCCGTTGTACAGGTGGACGAAGCCAAACATCCGGCCTCGATAGTACATCTCGGCGCACTTGTCCTCAAAAAAACGACCCAGGACCATGTCCTCGTAAAGCATCAGCCCTTCTTCGCGGGTGATGTGCGCTTCCGTGGTCGAAAAAATTGGTAATACTCGTTCCTGAACCATGACTTTGCCCTATGTTGCAGCAATTACAGGCGTTTGATTTGAAGCTGGGATCACCAAGAATGGCTTGATTGGGAGGGAGTGCCGCCCCAACATTCCTCTTTAGCATACCCGACGCTCTCCCCACAGGAGATAACCAGGTCAAACCTGCCTGGTGCAACAGCAGTCGCGTCATAAATATTAACAGGTAACCGCATCCAGAACTTATTCTTCTTACGCCTGAGGTCTGTCTTACTGGACTTTTAGCTAAATTGCGCCGATTTTTCCTGAAACGCTGACGCAGTCAGCGTTTCAGGAAAAATCGGCGCTAAAACCGAATATGCCGCGAAACGACCTCTGAGAGGTCGTTTCGCGGCATTGTGGAAAAATAT
>CAZVXA010000321.1:0-6062 GCA_964630955.1 uncultured bacterium
CAATCTTGTAAAGCTCTTTCCATTAGAGGGCGTAATTCACTTTTTTGTCCATACAAAAACAATCAGGGTCATTTCATTCTCGATTTGGGGTATGAATTTACCCAAAGTTGAACGGTAGGATGGGCAAAGGACGGCAGTCCGTGCCCATCACCATTCGTATGCATTGATGGGCACGCTTCGCTTTGCCCATCCTACCCTGCTTATAGAGGTCAATCTTGTAAAGCTCTTTCCATTAGAGGGCGTAATTCACTTTTTTGTCCATACAGAAACAATCCATCGACAAGCTTGCTTTCTAAGCCCACTGCAATCGCATGGGGAGCAATGGCGTTGTCAAATAAATTCCTATCTGCCTGGGTTAGATCACTCACAACCATGTAATATTTCCATCCTTGCTTCGTTATGTACCCCATCGCTTTAATAATGGCAGCCTCAAAAGACGGTTGATATCTTCGATCAGGTCGATTAGAAGTGGGTGCATCCCAGTTTTGCAAATTTCCAAAACTGGGATGCACCCATTAGAAGTCTTTAGTGAGACAACTCCTTTGATGTCTTCTGCTTTCAGCTTTCGCTTGAGCAGTGGGAAAAAGATTCTTTCCTTAATCCTATTGATTGGTTCCAATGAATTACCTGCGGAAAACTCATCAGGCTCAAACAAATTGAGAAATTTTGAATAAATAGTCTCCGGCTGGTTTATTCGGATAGTTGAACTTCCCATTGAGAAAATGGCAATGCATACGCCAGATTCTATGTATAAGTCAGTGGCGATCTCACAGAGTGAACTAATGGCGATATACTCATTCCATCTTCCAATGGAGTTGTTGAGTGCGCCCGTTGTAGGCTTCCTTCCAAAACGCACAAAAAAAGCCTCTTCAGTTGTGGCTCTGAGCCAACTGATAATTTGATTTATAGGCAAATTCTTATCTATTCTTGCTTGAATCTCTGGGAACAATTCCTTATATACAAGGTCGCTATTGATTGTTTGGGTACCATCTTTTCTTACCTGAAACCAGTCCCTGGTATTTGCCATGTCCAGTACCTTGTGGAAATGTAATCACTTGGCAAGTTTTCCCACATACCAAACGAAAGGTAGCATCATGCCCCTTGTACGGAATTGTTACAACTGGCAAATTTTCCCAATTCAGAATTTCCCATGTTTGAATTGAACAGTTAGATCTGTGATGGAGTAAAACAATGCGGCATCTGATCCTGGCGGGACTGCTGGTACTCACCCCGGCCCCTGTTCTGGCGCAGTTTGGGCTTCCGATTCCCCGGATTCCCGGTCTTCCTGGTGGCGTCCCCATACCGCCGATTCCCGGATTAGATAGTCTGCTGCGGGAAGAGCCACCTGTTTCGACGGCTTTGGCCGATGCCAAGGCCGAGGTATCACTGCTGGATGGCTACAATCCTCGGTTTACGCCGATGGCGCAGCTCCAGCGGGGAGAGAATGGCAGCTTTCGCCTGAAGCCTGGAACCTATGAGTTTGATGCCCAAAGCTACTGTCTGCACGCGGGAACCCACGGGCCGGGGACGGGTGAGGGGTATCTGTACGCGCCACTGAAAGGAAAACGGGATGGGATTATTCAGCGGATTTTGCAGCGATCGACCCAGAACCCCCAAATCGCTCAGCGCAACATTCAAATGCTACTCTGGGCGATTCTGGCACGAACCAAGGTTAGCGACCTGTCAGGTGAACTTCAGGCAACAGCACGGCAACTGCTGACTGAGGATGAAATCAATCGCTTAAACGGAGGAGCCTGGGGCCAGATCCCGCCGGAGATTCGCAGCCGTGCCTTCGCCAGCCTGCCAGCACCCGTGCAGCAAATTCTCAATGCAGAGGCCAGTATGCGATCGCTCCTCTCCTCCGGCAACGCTTCCTACAATCAACTGGAACAGCTTGCCGTGCTGGCCGGAAATCCCGGTCGCGGGGAAGGTAGTCGGGACATCCCGGCGAATCGCTGGTCGTACCACCCATCGGGATTCTTTATTCGCTACACGCCTGACGGCTACAGTCGCACCAAAATCCAGATTTCATTGCCCGATCGCTACACCATCAGCCGCGACAACAAGGGACGGATTACGGCGATCGCCGACCAGCAGGGCAACCGCATCGAGACGCAATACGACGACACAATTGCGCCCCGTCCCCATCCGAGAAATCCTAACCTGCAAGCCTACGCCCTCAAGAGCGTCAGGTTTGTGCGGCCTGCGACGGCAGGACAGCCGCAACAGGCGGAACTCCAGAACCGGGGTTGGGTGTTTGTGAATAGCAGTCGGGCCAGCAGTGGGGTGCCAAACGTTGGCGTGTTGCTGGCCAGTTTGCCAGGGATGTGGGTGGCTCAGGGCGATCGCTTCACTGACTGGGCGAATCGGGCGGAGGAAGCCAACGAATGGCGGGAGCGCGTTGACAGCTATCGGGAGTTAGTGGAGTCTCGCAACCGCCGCCGCAGCCAGCAGGATGTGGATGACCTGGGCGACCTGGGCCATTACCGGGGTGGAATCGAGGCGGCGGTCAGCGGTAGCCCAGTCGATCGTGTGGAGTGGGTGGGACAGCACCAGGGACGCATGATGAATGCCCTGGAGTACGCGATCTGTGTGCTGGATGAGCGCTGTAGTGCGGGTGGCAGCCCTAACTATGACCCATCCGGGGATGTGGCCGTTCCGGGGAATACGTCGCGGCAACGGTTGGGACAGTCCGCCAGGGCATTTGGGCAGTAATTCTGAACCGAATCGCCGACTGCATGGAGGAGAATCTGGAGCAATTGGCGCTGGCTGAAACCTGGGACAACGGCACACCGATTCGAGAAACCCGCAATGCAGATGTGCCGTTGGCGATCGATCATTTCCGCTATTTCGCAGGCTGCATTCGCGCACAGGAAGGCGGCATCAGCGAGATTGATGAGACCACTGTTGCCTACCACTTCCATGAGCCGTTGGGGGTCGTCGGCCAGATTATCCCCTGGAACTTCCTGCTGCTGATGGCCGCATGAAAACTCGCTCCTGCGCTGGCGGCAGGAAACTGCGTGGTGCTCAAGCCCGCAGGTTCAACACCCACCTCGATCCTGGTGCTGGTAGAGCTGATTGGCGATCTGCTGCCGCCGGGGGTGCTGAATATCGTCAACGGTGCAGGCGCTGAAATTGGTAAGGCGCTGACCACGTCCTGGACTTTTGACTATATCCTTCCTACAATGTCGCGAAACGCTCTCTAAGAGAGCGTTTCGCGACAAATTTAATTTTAGCGCCGATTTTCCTGAAAAGCTGACGCAGTCAGTTTTTCAGGAAAATCGGCGCAATTCAGTCAAAAGTTTAGTTACGATGAGATACCGATTCGTTTCCTCCTGAGGTTTACCCCGATCGCAATGAGAATTGTCTTCTTTGGTACCCCCCACTTTGCCGTTCCCAGTCTAGAAAAACTGCTAACGCAACCTGACATCGAAGTCCTCGCGGTCGTCACCCAACCCGACAAGCGGCGAGGTCGGGGTAACGAACTCAGCTCCTCTCCGGTGAAGGCGATCGCCCTCCAGCACAACCTCCCAGTCTGGCAACCCCGCAGCGTCAAAAAGAACGCTGACACTCTAGAACATCTGCGTCAGGCTCAGGCGGATGCCTTTGTGGTGGTTGCCTACGGCCAGATCCTGTCCCAGGAAATCCTCGATATGCCGCGTCTGGGCTGCATTAATGGTCACGGCTCCCTATTGCCAAAGTATCGCGGCGCGGCTCCCATCCAGTGGTGTCTGTACAACGGAGAAACGGAGACGGGTATCACCACCATGTTGATGGACGCCGGAATGGATACTGGAGCCATGCTGCTCACCTCCCACACCCCCATCGGTCTGCTGGACAACGCTCTGGATCTGGCAAAAACGCTTTCCCAGCAAGCCGCCGACCTGCTGGTCGAGACACTGGCAGGGCTTGATCAGGGCACCCTCGATTCGATTCCCCAGGACGATAAACAGGCCACCTACGCGCCTCTGATCAAGAAGGAGAACTACGCGCTGGACTGGAATCGGGAGGCGATCGCGCTGCACAACCAAGTGCGCGGCTTCTACCCTAACTGCACCACCCAATTTCGCGGCAATTCGTTGAAAGTCATTGCGACCGTCCCCCTAGACTCCGTAAACCCTGCTCAGCTACCTGCGGAACTTCAGGACAGCCAGCCGGAATGGTCGGCGTTGCCCAACACAGGAGCCGCGCCTGGAAGTGTTGTCGGCACTCTAAAGAATCAGGGGGTGCTGGTGCAAACGGGGAATGGCCTCCTACTGCTGCAGGAGGTCCAGCTTGCCGGAAAGCGTGCCCAATCGGGGTGGGATTTTGCCAACGGTGCCCGGATTACGGCTGGAGAAACAATGGCTTAGTGCTGAAAGCGTAGAAGGTGACGCCGCGTTGCGGCGTCACCTTCTACGCTTTTAACCCAATTTCATCGTGCATTCCAGAATCAGCTTCTGGTTAATCAATGCGTAAGGCTGAATTTTTAACGCCTGCCTGAAGGACTGAATCGCTGCCCGATAGTCTCCCATTGCCGCCTGACAGAGACCCTGTCCGTGCAGTGCGCCGAAGTGGATGGGATTGAGGGCGATCGCCTGCTGACAGTCGGCCATGGACTGGATGTAGTTCTGCTGCAAGTAGTGAAGCACGGCTCTGCGGTTCCAGGCTTCGGCAAAGTCGGGCTGAGCCTCAATGATTTCGGTTAGGAGTTGTTCTGCCTGGGTGTATTCTCCAACTTCCATCAGCCCCTGGCAGCGCTCCAGCAATTCTAAACCATAGGCTCCCTTCTGGGTGAACCACAGTCTCCAGAGGGATGCTGTCGCGCGATCGCGCACCGCCGCATCGTCACTCTTGAGGTTGTTGAGGAGGCCAGTGATCAGAGTGTCATCCATGCAGTATGCGATTTAACCCCAGGTTGTCTTTCGCTTCTCAAAATGCCGACAGGCTTCACAGGGACCGTCTGGATTAACGGCGCATCGTACCAACTCTGAATGAGCATTATAGACACAGGTCGCATCCCCAACCACCCATCGCCCGTTCACCAGGCTTTTCTCATCGGGACGCTGTGCGGTCTGGACGTAGAGGGCAATTTTGTAAAGGCGGTACCGCCCTAGCCTGTATTGGTAACAGTGGTGTCGTTCCAAAACAGCGTAAGTGGCACCCTCCAGATCCAGATATGCTCCCGGTTGTGGGTTCCAATCCAGCACAAGCTTGCCAATGGTTTGACGCGGATCGCTGAGGATCACCTCTGTGGGTAGCGACTCTTGCTCCATAGCAGGTGTATTGCGGTTGACATTACAAGGATGTTAGCGCACTTGACGGTCGCACGTCGCACCTGCTCCTTAGACCTGGGAATGATACCAACCTAGAAATTTTCAGGCGAGATACGCAGATCGGCCAGCCGGGCGGCAGTACGGGGGTCCACCGTGCGGGTTGAGTCGGGAGTCCAGGGAGAAGCTGCCTGCTGATTGGAATAGTTGGGCATCGGCGTCCTGACTGGTTCCGGTTCGGGCATATTGGTGATCTGGATGAAATTCGGTGTGAACAGGAAGATATGAGAACCGAGGCGCTCCTGATGCCCATCAACTGCAAAGGCCCCACCCGCTACGTAGTCTGCCGCCCGCTGAGCCTGATCGGGATCCATCAAACCCAGATTGAGCACGACGGACTTGCGATCACGCAATGCCCTCACCGCCTGCGGGACTTCTTCAAATGAGCGCGGCTCCATCAACACAACTTCTGCTGGTGCATTAGCCATACCCGGCATCCCAACGACATTACTTCTAACTGTACGCTGACGCGAATAATCCTGTCTCTGCGCATAAGGATACTCTGGCTGCTCCTCGTAGCCCTCCTCCTCATAACCCTCCTCCTCATATTCTTCATGCATACCCAAGACATCTTGTAGACGTTGAAGAAGACCCATAGCTGCCCATCCACGAGTAGTTCATCTGTTCTAATTATAATGCCGCAACTTTAATCTGGTGTAAAGCTCGTTCTAAATGTCACAGCACAAGTGTCGCAGTGCTGAATTACAGCGCAAAGCGCTGTAATAACTGGACTTTTGACTAAATTGCGCC
>CAZVXA010000322.1:0-6040 GCA_964630955.1 uncultured bacterium
TATTGGGGGTTTTGTGGTTCGGGGCGTTTTTTTTTTAAGATTTTTTTCTGGTTTTTGTGCCGCGCTGCGCGCCCCACTCAACCAAAAAACATACGCTCAATCAGCAATGCCGTCCATCCGATTTTCAATACGAGAGGAACACCTGTGAAGCGAATCATTTTGATGCTGATTGCGATATTGGCGATCGCCCTCACACTACTACCTGCGCCTGTGATGGCAGCCGATCTGGCCAATGGGGCAAAGGTCTTCAGCGCAAACTGTGCGGCTTGCCATGCTGCGGGTGCAAATTTAGTGAATCCGGCAAAAACTTTGAAGAAGGCGGATCTGGAAAAGTTTGAGATGGCATCGTTGGATGCCATTAAAACTCAGGTTAGCAATGGGAAAGGTGCAATGCCGGGATTCAAGACACGGTTAACTGCCGATCAGATTGAGAATGTATCCAACTATGTGCTTGATCAGGCAAATAAGGGATGGTCTTAAATGGTAGAGCCTTTCACCGCTTGTTTGATGAGTCAGCGTGCCTGATCACAAGCGGTGAATTTCTTGCGATCTCCGTTACTATAACTGCCACCAGCCTATGCCACTCATTTACAGACTCACATTTGTTGCCGCTGTTATTGCACTGGCTCTGTTTGGCAGTTGTCTTTCTGCAACTGCGGCAGAAATGACCAGTGCAACCGAAACAGCACAGATTTATGCTCAGTCCGGTGTTGCAGCCTTCAAAGACGGAGACTATTCCACTGCTTACGATGCTTTTTCTAAAGCCATCCAGTTCGATCCGGAGTACGGCACCGCCTATAGCAATCGCTGTTTGACGGATATTCACCTGAGAAAAAATGAATTGGCGATCTTAGATTGTAGTAAAGCATTGGAACTGAAACCCACTGACCGAGAAGCCTATCTGAATCGAGGACTGGCAGCTTACCGCATCGGGAATTATGAGGCTGCGATCGCAGACGACACTCGTGTACTGGAACTGACACCCCACGACCCTCGCGCCTATTACAATCGAGGTCTGGCAAAAGTGGGGCAGGGCGTATATCGAGAAGCGCTCGTCGATTATGGCGAAGCACTGCGGCAGCTCTCACCCCTTGATCGAACGACCGTTGCACTGATCCAAAATGATCGCGGTGTTGCCCACCTGATGCTGCAACAGCATGAATCTGCAATCGATGCCTTTACTCAGGCCATTCAGGCAAATGCAGGTGAGACCCGTGCCTTCTTCAATCGTGGTTGTGCATACCACCAGCAGGGCAATCTCACGGCTGCGCTGGATGACTTTGCTCAGGTCATTACCCTTGACCCCCAGTATGCTCAGGCTTATATCAACCAGGGGTTGCTGCACCATCAGTTGGGCCAACAGGGGAAGGCGATCGCCAGCCTCCAATCAGCAGCAACGCTATTTCAGCAGCAGCGACAGTTTCCGGACTATCTCAAAACCAGGAAATTAATTGAGCAACTGAAGACATCCCTGACTGTACTGGCATCATCTTTCGATTTTTCACTCATTGTTGACTCTACCGTTCTCCACTCATGATCAAATTGCGTCTACTCCTGGCTTCTGCTGCGTTCACCAGCCTCGGTTTGGCGATCGCCCACACTGTCTTAACCCCATCTGGAAAACTGATTGCCGCCGAATCACAATCCGTGACCCTTCGCTTTCAAGCCAAAGTGGGCAATCAACCCTTTCGCTGTGGTGAATCCTATTCTTTGGGAACACCCGCAACCAGGGTCACACCGACAGACTTTCGGTTCTACGTCACCAATGTGGCATTGATCGATGCCAGTGGGCGAACTGTTCCAGTCACCCTGCAACAGGACGGGAAATGGCAATATCAGTCGGTTGCCCTGCTCGATTTCGAGGATAAATCCGCCAGTTGCGCCAACGGCACTCAGGAGGTGCGCGATCGCGTCATTGGTACTGTCCCTCCTGGCACCTATCGCGGTATTCAATTCTCTCTGGGCGTTCCCTTTGCCTTGAACCACGCCGATGCGACCCTGGCTGCTTCTCCGCTCAATCTCACCTCCCTCTGGTGGAACTGGCGAGGCGGCTACAAATTTCTGCGGATTGACCTGGCAAGTGCTGCCATGCCACATGGTGCCGGTACCCGCCAATTAACGGCACACACCCCCGGTGCCAGTACAGGGCACTCCCCAAATCCAGGACACGGACAACCGGGCACTGGTCACTCTCCAGGCCCAGGACACAATCAAGCTCAGGGTTTTGCCATTCACCTGGGAAGTACCGCCTGTCAGGCCAGCACGACGAACCAGGCTCCGACCCGCTGTGCCAACCCCAACCTTGCAGCGGTGACACTGAACAACTTTGACCCCGCACGAAATGTGGTGGTTGCCGATTTAGCGGCTCTGGTTCAGTCCACGAACCTGTCGATGAATCAGCCCAATACGCCTGCTGGCTGTATGGCAGGGCCTGAGGACAATGATTGCAAAGGCATCCTGCACAATGTGGGATTATCATTTGGCGGGCAATCCTCTACCGGGCAGACGTTTTTCCGAGTTCAGTAGTTCACATCTTTATGCTGAGATCTTGTACCAGAAACCAAAACCCTGATTCTGCCGCCGCTCTGCGGCGGCAGAATCAGGGTTTTGGTTTTTCTTTAAGCAAGGTGCAAGATCTGAGTATGCGAATCTGTTTGCCCCACCGCTGGCTGACGCTGCTGCTGCTTGCCATGCTTTCCTGCTGCCTGTCGCTGGGTATCAGTCGGGCATGGGCATCCACTCCCCCGGCGACCGATCCCCAGACCTACCAATGGAATCTGCCAATCTGGGCACCCAAACCCGTCGTTCCCGCAGATAATCCAATGACTGCGGCAAAGGTAGAACTGGGGCGACATCTGTTCTATGAGAAGCGGCTATCAGTGAATAGCACATTCTCCTGTGCCACCTGTCATGTGCAGTCCTTAGCATTTACTGACGGCAAGCCTGTGGCGATCGGGGCAACCGGGGAAGTCCATCCTCGCAACTCGATGAGTCTGGCCAACATTGGCTACAACTCGGTGCTGACCTGGGCTAATCCCCTGATGCGCAGCCTGGAGCAACAAATGCTGGTGCCCCTGTTTGGCGAACACCCGGCAGAAATGGGCATGGCAGGACGGGAAGATGAGATACTTGCCCTGCTCAAAAACGAGCCGGAGTACGCTCAGATGTTTGCGGCTGCGTTTGAAGGTGAGGCAATACCCGTTACTGTGAGGAACTTGACGAAGGCGATCGCCGCTTTCGAGCGCAGTCTGGTTTCGTTTAACTCCCCCTATGATCGCTACCGCTACGGTGGAGAACCAAACGCCATCTCCGAGTCAGCAAAGCGGGGAGAGGCGCTGTTCAACAGCGAACGACTGGAGTGTTTCCATTGTCACGGTGGCTTAAACTTTAGCGATTCAACGGTTCACGAGCGACTGGCATTTACTGAGATCGCGTTTCACAATACAGGGTTATACAACATTGACGGTCGGGGGGCATATCCTCCTGATAATACTGGGGTGCATGAAATCACCAACGATCCCAATGATATGGGACGGTTCAAAGCGCCAACGCTGCGAAACATTGCGCTGACGGCTCCTTATATGCACGATGGGAGTGTTGCTACTCTGGAAGATGCGATCGCCCATTATTCGGCGGGAGGTCGCACCATTGTTGGTGGGCCTGATGCCGGAGTGGGGCGAGAGAATCCGCTTAAAAGTACCTTTATTCAGGGGTTTGAGTTAACTGATCTGGAAACATCGGATCTCCTTGCCTTCCTACGCAGCTTAACGGATGAATCCTTCATTCGAAATCCTTCACTCAGTGATCCCCGTTCACCTTAAAAGCCTCAAGCCGCTGAGAATCACAAGAACGGTTGATCCTTCATGGCCAATCACACCAAAAGGTAGTGTAATATTGCCCACAAAATTAGCAGTAATCAGCAACAGAATAAAACCGAGTGCGAAGGTGATGTTTTGTTTCACAACCGCTTGCGATCGCTGACCCAGACGAATTGCCGTCACAATTCTATCTAATCGGTCGGTCATCAGCACAATGTCGGCTGTTTCTAAAGCAACATCGCTCCCTGCTGCCCCCATCGCAATTCCAACGGTTGCTTGAGCCAGTGCAGGTGCATCATTGATTCCATCACCGACCATTGCAACCGTCTGATATTTTTTCTGAAGCTTCTGGATGATCTGAAGCTTATCTTCTGGTAGTAGTTCTGCGTAGACCTGATCCACACCGAGCGACTGAGCAACACTGTGTGCCGTCCGCTGATTATCCCCGGTCAACATCACGATCGCCTCAATTCCCATCTGCTTGAGCTGCGCGATCGCCCCTGCTGCTTCGGGTCGGAGCGTGTCCGCGATCGCAATCAATCCCAGCACCTGCTTCGCCTGCGCAACCCAGATCACCGTTTTGCCCTCCTGCTCAAGAGCTTCACTGGCCTTCATCAGGTCTTCGGGCAGGTGCGCAACCGTTGCTTCCACAAAAGCAGCTTTTCCCACTCTGACAGGAACGCCGATCTTGAGTCCGGTAATGCCTTGTCCTGGATGCGCCTGGACAGCGGTTAACGTTGGTCGAGCTGCGGACAATGTCTGATCGGCATATCGACAAACGGCCCTGCCCACAGGATGTTCTGAGTACGTCTCCAGCGCAGCGGCGATTGCCAGAACCTCTGCCGGAGTATATCCCACTGCTGGGATTACGGTATCTACCTGGGGCTGTCCCGTGGTCAGCGTTCCCGTTTTGTCGAAGGCGATCGCCCTCACCTTGCCAACCAACTCTAACTGACTCCCACTTTTGAATAAAATACCCTGTCTGGCCCCATTCGCAATGCCCGATAACAGCGTGGGCATAATTGCAGCCACCAGCGCACAGGGAGACGCAACCACCAGAAAAATTAAGGCTCGATAGATCGTCGTTTCCCAACTCCAGTCCCAGAGGAAGGGCGGCAAAATCGCCAGCAGAACTCCTACTGCGACCACCACGCGGGCATACCCCCGCTCAAACCGCTCAATGAATTGCTGGGACGGTGGTTTTTCGTTCTGGGCCTGTTCGACCACGCGAATTATTCGTTGCAGTAAACTGCTTTCGGGCGGTTGATGCACCTCCAGCAGCAAAGCACCATGACCATTCAAGGTTCCGGCAAAGACTTCATCACCCATCGTTTTTTCAACGGGCAACGATTCCCCAGTAATCGCAGCTTCATTCAAAACCGTCTCCCCCTCCAGGATCCTGGCATCGGTGGGAATCAGCTCTCCCGGTTTCACCCGGATGCGATCGCCCACCCGCACCTCCGCAATTGCAACCTGGCGTTCTTGCCCACCTGTCACCACCCTTGCCGTATCGGTCGTCAGACTCATCAGGCTGCGAATGCTGCGTTCTGTCCGCTGCATGGCATAGCCCTCCAGAGCGCCACTGATGGCAAAGATCAGGATGAGTACTGCACCATCGACAATCAGGTAGTATTCTTGCCGCCAGAGTCCTAAAAAAGCGGCCCCAAGCGCTGCCACAATCATCAACAGGTCAACATCCAGCTCTTTTTCTTTGACCAGGGTTGTCCACCCCTCCAGAGCACTTTCCCAGCCACCGATAATGTAAGCCGCAGGCAGCAACAGCAGGGCCAACCCCAGCCAGTTGAATTGCAATGCAGCCCACCCCAGCAGCAACAGAATTCCGCAGGCGAGGGCGGCCAGCATTGCGGGATGATCAGTGGAGAGTCGCATCAAACGAGCAGGGTAGCGCATAGGAGCATCCAGGGAACACTTCCTTTAGCCTAAACCTTGACATTGATGTTAATGTCAAGGTGGAATAGAGTAAGTGGGCATAGAAAAAGTGAAACCCAAGAAGCGGGTGCGCCCCCAGCGGGGGGGGGAACCCGGGGTGGGGTGGAACGTTTCGCCTGGCCGAGAGAATCGGCGCGGCAAGAGCCAAAGAGCTTTTTTTCTCGGCGCGCCACATCCGCGGCAAAGAAGCCTATGCGATCGGCTTGGTGGATTTGCTCGCCGAAGCGGGCGGTCTCGACGAACGACTTGATGATTTGCTCCGGGCAGTGGGG
>CAZVXA010000323.1:0-6001 GCA_964630955.1 uncultured bacterium
TTGAGAGAGGCGCGGCGTCGCCGCGCCTCTCTCAAAAACAATTACAGGTTAATTTGTTCACGATCCTAAACCAAAACATCGGTTGCAAATGGCGCGGGCAACACTCGCGCCATTTGCAACACCGGGATGTACTCGATTCCTGGGGTTTCCATTGTGGAGGGCTATCCTATGGCGGTGAAGAAGGCATTCAGTAGTTTTTCAGAAGTCATCAACGAATCCGATGTGCCCGTGCTGGTTGATTTTTATGCTCCCTGGTGCGGCCCCTGCAAGCTGATGGCGCAGGTTCTGGAGCAGGTAAACACTGACTTGAAGCAGAAGTTGCGGGTCGTCAAGATCAACACCGATAACTACCCCAACCTGGCGACAGAGTATCAGGTCTATGCGCTGCCAACCCTGGTGTTGTTTAAGCAAGGCCAACCTGTGGATCGAATTGAGGGCGTGATGAACGCCAATCAGTTAATGGAGCGGTTAAACCCAATGCTTTAGGGGTATTGGTGTCAGGTGTCATATCCAGTAAAGCTAAAACCCATAGAGAAGTGGCTCGGCGAAAAGCACCGCGCCACTTCTCTATGGGTTTTCAAGCACACCTGACCTGAATACTCCAAAGATGATGCCACCCAGCGGACAGCATCCCCTTTGGAGTATTCAGGTCAGATAGTCTGGATTTGATTGTGGGAACGCTGAATAGCATTGCGGGGTGCATTCAATTTCAGGTCATCCTACCTACCGCAGCCTATGAAGTTCTCTAATACCCGATTCAACCTGGATCGATTGCTGGAGGAGCGCAACCATCAGCCGGAGCAGACGATTGCCATTGACACCACAATCTGGCAGACCTTCGGTACGACCTGTGCTGTGCTGGTACTGGATATGTCCGGGTTCTCACGGCTCACCAATCGTCACGGCATTATTCACTTTCTGGGCATGATGCAGCGGCTGAAGGCGATCGCCCTACCGCTGATCGCACGATACCAGGGCACTCTGGTGAAATTTGAGGCCGACAATCTTTACGCTACTTTCCCAGACGCACCAGAAGCCGTGGACGCGTCCATGGCGCTTGTTGCTGCCCTCAACAGGGTGAATGCAACCCTACCCGATTCTCAGGATCTCTACGTCAGCCTTGGCATCGGCTACGGCGACATTCTGCTGGTGGAAGGACAGGATTTCTACGGCAGTGAAATCAACTTCGCATCCAAGCTGGGGGAAGACCTGGCCCGCGCCAATGAGATCTTGCTGACCGCAGCCGCCTTCGCACGGTTGAATCCAGTCCATTACAAATGGGAACGCCTGGAAATGGCGATCGCAGGTCTGGAGTTGACCGCCTACAGGACTTTTAGTCGGGTGTGAGTGGGTGTGGGCTTTGACGGCTCGACTGAGCGCTCACCGAAGTCTGAGCGTCGCTGACCGTCGTGAGCGCTTATGCCGGAGTCCGAACAGAGTGGAAGCCCTCACCCCCTATCTGCAACCCGGGAAAACGATCGCCCTGATTGGCTCCGCTGGTGTTGGCAAATCCACTATCACCAACCAACTGAAGGATGAAACAGTGCAGGCTGTGCAGGCTGTCCGGGAGGCAGACCTTCCCGGAGATTGAGGCACTGGCGGAACAGTGTCGGTTTCGCAACTGCCAGCACGACCGCGAGCCGGGTTGCGCCATTCAACAGGCTTTGGCTGACGGAGATCTGGACGCAGAGCGGTTTCACAACTATCGGAAATTGCAGCGCGAGCTGGGCTATCTGTCTCGCAAACAGAACCAGGGGGCACAGCGGCTGGAGCAAGATCGGTGGAAGAAAATCCACAAGTCTCTGCGAAACCACCCAAAGTAGGTTTGACCTTTGCCACGCCTACTTATAGCTGGACTTTTGACTAAATTGCGCTGATGTTTCCTGAAACGCTGACTGCGTTAGCGTTTCAGGAAACATCAGCGCTAAAACCAAAGATGCCGTGAAACACTCTCTGCGAGAGCGTTTCACGGCATTGCAGGAAAAATATCAAAACTCCAGTTACAGTGCGGTATCCCAGAACGCCAGCTATCGGCATCGATAGAGCACCGAGCGATACCCATCAGACGAATCAGAACTTATCCGATCGCACCGCTGTTCCCCCAACATCTGCTCCAGAGGTTCAGCGGGCACCGTACGAAAGTTCACCAGCCACAGATCCAGGGGTCGGGGAAGTTGCGAGAGCGATCGCCCCACCACCATCACCGGAGCCGCCGGATCACTTCCCTGGTGGGCCAACAAGTACTGCGGTTCAGGCTGATGCGAAGCGGTGCGTCGCCATTCCCATGCGATTCCCATCAGGCGTCCGGTTTGACCGTGGGTGCGGTGGGCGATCGCCACCAGCGCCGGAGTCTGCCCCTGCTGCTGCATCGCCTGCACCACCTGATCGGGTGCATGGGTTTTCTGATAACCCAGGTTGGTAACAACAGTCAGCGCCCCCAGGAGACTGAAGCCTGCCATCCAGAGAACCGCTCTGCGAAAAGAAAGCTGCTCTGCCCCCTGCCACAGGGCTGCCAGACTTCCTGCCACCAGCACCACCACCGCCGGGAAGTACACAAACTGATAGCGAAAGGCACTGGTCAAATCCATCCCCCGCAGATAGGTGATTCCCAGGAACAGGGCGATCGCCCCCGCCCCAAATCCACCCAAGACTTGCATGGCCAGTCGTCCCTGCGGCGACCGTGCCTGCAACCGCAGCCCCCTGACTAGTTTCGGCACCGTCCATAGCATCAGGCCCATTAGAGTGATCGCAGACCCTATCACCACGACTCGCGGCACACCTTGAATTGGGAGAAAGTAAAACAGGGTGACCCAACCTGCCAGCAGTTGCGCCAGTGGCTCCAGCAGCGCCAGACCAGAACGGCCTCCACGATAGATCCAGCGGGTCAGTTCACTATCCTGAACGCCCTGGAGAAAAGGGAGCCAGGGGAGAAAGGAAACCAGAGCAGCGGCAGCCACGACTATCAGCCGATCCCCAGACGTGCGAAGAAATACTGCATCAGGCGCGGGGAAAACGCAGAAGCAGCAGTAGAGCAGGGCGATCGCCTCCGCCAACAGCGCAATCACAAAAAAGTAGTGGGTGGCAATCCCGATTGCATTGATCACAATCCAGAAAAGACAGAGCCACCAGGAAATGGTCTTACCCTCCTGACACCATCGGATTGCCGTCATCAGACAGCCGAGGGAGGCAATCAGCCAGAGCATCGGTAGCGTGTAGTGCCTCGCTTCTTGAGAGAGATAAACTGCGAAGGGAGAAATGGCTATGAAAGCGGCGCTGAACTGGGCGACCAGCAGGGAACGAAAGGCCAGTCTTCCCAACCAGAAGCTAGCGGGAATCGTCAGAACCCCCAACAGGGCAGGGAGCGATCGCAACCACCCCACAAACTGCTCCTCTGTTCCCCCCGGAAACCAGCTCAGCCACAGGTGCATCAGCCAGAAAAATAGCGGTGGATGATTGCTCTCTGTCAGCAGCCGATGGGTCACCTCTACGAGTCCTGCCTGGGCATTGGGGGCTAAGGGTTGCAGTAACTCCGACGCAGAAATCACCCGATCCAGCGGCACTGCGCGAAACCCATTGCCCAGACTGAAAGCGATCGTGGCAAATTCGTCCGTCCACAGCGGTTTCCCGGTCAGGTTGGCAAACCTCAGAATGAGGCCACCCCCCATCCATCCCAACAGCCACCAGAGCTGACCCTGTTCGTGACCCTTAAACCGTTTCATTGAACTCCGCTGGCCTGCTCCTCTGCCAGCGCCGTTACCAGCGCTTCTGCCAGAACATCATAGTCCGCTGGCTGGTTATAAATCTGCGCGGAGATACGAATCCAACGGTTGGGGAGGCCGTGCCAGGGAACGATCGGTACCTCAATCTGAAAGTCGTGAAACAGACGGTTTTGCAGCGCTTCATTGGAGCCATTGGGCAGTGGCAGTACTGCCATTGCACCAATCAACGCGTCCGGGCAGGGCCGTTCCACCTGGAGCAACCGCGCCAGTCGGTTGCGCATGGTCAGCGCTTTCTCCCGATTTTGCTGCATCAGCTCTGGCCAGCCCCCCGGCAGCAATGCCCCCATAAACTGAATCGCCTCCGGCACACAGAGGTAGGGGGTGGGATCGCCCGTCCCTGTCCAGTCAAACTCCAGGTGAAAGAAGGAGCGATCGCTCCGGGTCGAGTTGGCCCCGTGGCTGATCACTAGCGGTCGGACGTGCGATCGCAGATCCTGCCGCACGTACAGAAAGGCTGCCCCCTTCGGCGCACACATCCACTTGTGACAGTTTCCTGTGTAGTAGGCCACACCCATTGCATCCAGATCCAGCAACACCATCCCCGGCGCATGGGCACCGTCAATCAAAACTTCAATTCCCCGTTCCGCCAGTTTCCGCACCAGTTGCTCAACCGGGAGAACCAGCGCCGTTTGGCTGGTGACGTGATCCACCAGCACCAGACGCGTTCGAGGGGTCACCTTCTCCAGCACGGCTGCGATGAACTCATCACCGGATTGCATTGGGAACGGCACCTGCGCCACCACCACCGTTGCTCCTGCCCTTTCTGCCGCAACGTTCAGGGCATTGCGAGAAGCGTTGTACTCGTGGTCCGTGGTCAGCAGCTCGTCGCCCGGTTGCAGGGGGAGCGATCGCAGCACTGTGTTCACCCCAGTCGTTGCATTCGGTACAAAAGCCAGACTTGCCGGATTCCCGCCAACAAAGGTTGCCAGCGCCGATCGGGCCTCGTCCAGTAGTCCCTCCAGTTCCATCGCAAAGAAGCGCACCGGCTCTGACTCCATCTGCCGCCGCAACTTCTGCTGTTTGTCCAGAACGGCGATTGGACAGGCCCCAAAAGAACCATGATTGAGAAACGTCATGGTTGGGTCGATCGCCCAGTATTGCCGCCAATTTTGTTGATGCACTGCTGACATGACTAAAAGCCTAACCGAAAAGAAACATCAGGAGAGATACAATCGCATCACCCCTGACGTCTTTTTTCGGTTGAACTGAACTCCCCAGGCTGGATTCGAACCAGCGACCAATCGGTTAACAGCCGACCGCTCTACCACTGAGCTACTGAGGAACGCGAATCTAATCGTAACGAGAAGTGGAACCATTTGACAAGGACTTTTGGAAACTTTTTCAAAAAAGTTGGTCGTTTGCGCCAGAAAGCCCGCTGGCTCCGGCTCCGCTCAGCCAGCCCCAAAGCTATTCCTTCTGCTAAAGATCCACTCCGTGCCGCATCTGAGACAGCCGCGCCTGGGCCTCCGGATTCAACTGCTGCGCCAGAAATCGCCTGCTCGATCGCCCATTCTGCCGCCGTTTTTGCTGTACTTTGCGACTGGCGGATTCTACTTCATTCAGGAGACGTTGCGCTGACATCCACTCTGCTCCGTAGCCGATGACAGTCTGCTGCTGTGCCCTGTCGGAGGTTGCCACGATCAGGCGCTGATGAAACTTGCGCAGATCGTTGCGGAAGCGAGAGCAGACCATTTCGATGTAAGTGTCTGCGGTTTGCTTAAAGTCGGTGTAGTAGATGGAGACGCTGGAGGTAACTACCTCGCGGCTACCGGGGGTGTCCTGATACTGCGCGTCAAAAACAACCTCTGCATCATATCCCTGGAACGCGGTATATCCCAGAAGCGCCTCAATGAGATGCCGTCGAGCTTCTTCTAATCCAGTGCGATCGCGTGCCTCCTTTAGCTCAGGCCAAGCGCCGATGACGTTGTAGCCATCGACCAGCAAAATGGCCTGGGAGGAGGAGCGTGGCATATCGACTAAGGCTGCATTTCAGAGAAAACGATTAATCTTACTTATATGATGCCGCGTTTCTTTGATTTTTGTAAAGGTTCTTTCGGCAAATTTGTAAGAACTTCTGGTTCAAAGCACCTCTCGTGCCCAGGCTCTGCCTGGACACGGACGATTGGAGGCTCTGCCTCCTGACTTGAAAGGAGGCAGAAGCCCTCCAGTAGGCATTACTGGCCAGTCACCCAGCGGCTACGCCCACCCCCAAGCATGAAAAT
>CAZVXA010000324.1:0-5981 GCA_964630955.1 uncultured bacterium
TGATTCTGGTGGGCGCGCCGCTGTAGCGGCGCGCCCTCCAGAACCTGGTTTTCGGATGGAGTCTAAGAAGTTTCCGTGTCCTGAGGACTGTCCTGTGAACTTTCTTGAAGACTGTCCTGAGGATTGTCCTCAGGACATGGTACAGTACAGAGGTAAGGCTGAAGGGTTCAAGAAGTGATGCCTCCTCTGGTGGGTCGTGCTTCCGCTGGCGAACCATGCGCCAGAGTGACTGACAGCCCATTGCCTCAAAAAACTGAGGTGATGCCAGTGCGAACACCAACATCACCCGAAAAAGCAAAAGAGAACGATACGCAACTAGCCAGCCTTTCCCGCTGGCTTTTTTATTTTAACCGCTTTGACAGTCTCCAGGCTACCTCTCCTCCCGCCCGATAGCCCTCGCGGGTGAAAACAAAGCCTGCCTCAGAAAAACTATCGCCATAATGCTGAATCTCTGAGGGCAACAAATCCAGTAAAAAGGCAATCTCGGAGGTGCTGAGCAGCCAGCCGTTCTGATATGCCTCTTCCAAATTTCTTAAATATTCAAATGGGTCTGGTTCAGGTAGCTGGGGCTGGAACCGATTGGCCATCTCGGAGGCGATCGCCGCCACCAGTTGGATCAGCTCCGGCTGTACTGTGGACAGTCCACCGGACACATCTGGAGGATGCTCCTCCACCTTCAGCCCCCGAATTTCCTTAAACTCCGGAATCGTGCCGCCCCCCTGGATGAACTGATGCAGGTCATCCATTAATCGGATCTGTTCACTGTTCAGGTAAGCTTTATTGCCAACCTTGTCGGGAACGATGCCGAGCGCATTCATGCGGGTGTAGACCGCGCTTCTCACCAGGTCATATCGCTCTGGCAACTGGTTGACTGGAATGCGATCGATCTCACCGTTGCTCATCCACTATCCTCTGGACTGTCCTCAGGAATTTCTCCCATAGTACAGCCTAACTCATCTTTTTTTGGGGAACTTGGAGGTTTTTAGTCATGTCTGCTGGAATGTCCTGAGGAAAAGATGGGGACAGTAAAAGATTGTCACAGGCAAGGTGTCCTGCGGATTGTCTAGAGGACAGGGGAGGACAGTTAAAAAATGTCTCACAGGTTTGTCCTGCGGATTGTCCTGCGGATTGTCCTGCGGATGGGGGAAGGACAGCGAGAAACATGTGCAAAAACCGTTCTAGGAACAAACTTGAAGGCAGTCCTTTGATGCAAAGATTTCTGATGGCCTTCAAGGTTTGACCTTTGCTAAATCAACCAATAACAACACCCTGCATAGTTAGCAGTACGATAAGAGGGTGTTTGAGAAGCACATCTGTGAGTAGCAAATTATCCAATCCCCCTAAATCCCCCTTAAAAAGGGGACTTTGAAGCCAGTTCCCCCCTTTTTAAGGGGGGCTAGGGGGGATCTCCTGGTGTTAAACACGATAGACCATACCTTTTCAAACATCCCCTAAAAGCTTCAGTACAAGAAGTAAGGCTACTCTCCAGAGCAATATGCAAGATCTGGACATTGGAATATTGACTGCAAAGGATTTCTCCGCGAGGGCCGACGGTGAATACTGCTTAAAACTACTGAGTAATTTGCTGCCAAATTTCATGCCTTACAAGTACGGCAAGAATGAAGAGGATACCTATCTCTTTAACCCTGAGAAGATTGAGAGGAATTTGGATTCTTGGGGAACAAATCACTTTTTCTGGAAAAGCAAGAGAGCAGTTGCAGAGGGGAGCATATGGATGCGAGATCGCACTCATGGTGCAATCTACATTTCAGGAAAATCCAAAGCTATTAATCTACAAAATGCTGTCCAGTTTTTTGTCGAGCAATCCATACACCTTAATGCAGACTTCGCATATATTCCAGGGTCATTTCATTCTCGATTTGGGGTATGAATTTACCCAAAGTTGAACGGTAGGATGGGCAAAGGACGGCAGTCCGTGCCCATCACCATTCGTATGCATTGATGGGCACGCTTCGCTTTGCCCATCCTACCCTGCTCATCCCATATCAGGATTTATTTGAGAGTGAAATAGCCCTGCTTTTTCTGTAGCAATGTATAAGCGTAATTTTCTAGCTTAAAATTATCCACTTCTTGCGATATTTCGGCAAATTGGCGATCGCCAGCCAACTTTCTGCAATGACCTTTTCACTATCAGGGAGATTGGCAATTTGTATTTTTAAGCTCATGCAGGTCTTTCGCAAATCGTAAATATCTTAAATATAAAGTTTCACAACAACCACCGGAAACAGCTCCTACTCACTTGTGGAAACCCTAATCACTTAATCTCACAATGCCCCTATTCTTCAGCTCTAGCAGGAGCCAACTCCACAGAAGTTTTTATTCCATAGGGGAGTCCTCAAGCCCCTCCAAGTTTGGGATAGAAGGCGCAAATACTTCCCCACCCATCCACTCATCCACCCATCCACCCTCCACCCTCCACCCATCCACCCATCCACCCATCCACCCATCCACCCCATGAAACTGGGAGCCAACCCCCACCCGATCGCCCCCCCTCAACGCCGCAGGTACTCCGCCTACAAAACATTGGTCGTCCTGGGGACAGTCCTGCTATTCATCCGGCTGCTTCCCTTAACTATGCCTATCCGTGCGGCTAACATCGCTCAGACTGACCAGGCGATCGCCTTCACAGACCGCAACGGCTACCCCCTCGGTACCCTGCTCAGCCGCGACCAGGAGCACACCTCCGTAGTGCCGCTCGATCAGGTATCCCCCCTGTTTGTACAGGCGATTATTGCGGTGGAAGACCGACGGTTCTACCAGCATGGGGCGGTGGACTGGTGGGCAGTGGGACGGGCGATCGCCGAAGCGATTCAGGCCAGACGAGTGGTTAGTGGGGCATCCACCATCCCCATGCAGTTGGCGCGAATGCTGGACGATTTGCCCAGTTCTCCAGCGGGGAAGCTCCAGCAGGTGTGGCAGGCGTGGCGGATTGCGGCGGGGATGAATCGGGAGGACATACTTCAGGCGTATGTGAATCGGTTGCCAATGGGTGGCAATCTGTACGGGGTCGAGGCGGCAGCACGGACGTATTTTGGCGTTCCGGCAAAAGACCTGTCGCTGGCGCAGGCGAGTCTGCTGGCTGCATTACCCAACGATCCAACAGATCTCAATCCCTATTACGCCTGGGACAAACTCAAAGAACGACAGCGGTACGTGCTGGATCGGATGGTGCAGGATGGAAAGGTGGGGCGATCGCAGGCCGACCGCGCCTTTGCCGAAAACCTGACGCTGCAACCGCCCCAAAAAGGCATTCTGGCTGCACCGCACTATCTGTTCTGGCTGGCAGGTCAACTGTCGCAGGATCACCCATCTCAGATTCGCACCACCCTGGATTTGCCGCTCCAGCAGTTTGTCGAGGCTCAGGTGCGCCAGGTAATCCAGAACCTGACCAACCACAACGTGCGCCAGGCAGCAGCACTGGTGTTGGACAACCGCACAGGAGCAGTGCTGGCCTACGTCGGCTCACCGAACTATTTCGACGAGACGCAGAATGGGCGCAACGATGGTGTGCAGTCCCTCAGGCAACCCGGTTCAACGCTCAAACCGTTTGTCTACGAGTTGGCGCTGGAACGGGGATTCATTCAACCCAATACAATTCTGGCGGACGTGCCCACCTATTACGCGATTCCCGGTGCAAAGCTGTACAAACCGACGGACTACAGCGAGACGTTCCAGGGACCCGTGCGGGTGCGATTTGCGCTGGCAAATTCGCTGAATATTCCGGCGGTTCGAGTGCTGGAGAAAGTCGGGGTTGACGCTTTCCTGAATCGGCTGCGGGAACTGGGATTTCAGCATCTGAAGCAGCGATCGGAATACTACGGTTTAGGGCTGGCACTCGGTAGCGGTGAGGTGAGTCTGTGGGAGTTAGCGCACGCTTATCGCACAATGGCGCGACGGGGAGAATCATTGGCCAATCCGAATCCGGCGGTGTGGGCGCTGATTATGGATATGTTGAGCGATCGACAGGCCCGCGCCAAAGCCTTCGGCGTCGATTCCGTCCTGAGTCTGCCATTCCCCGCTGCGGTAAAAACCGGGACTTCTTCAGACTACAGAGACACCTGGACAGTCGGCTTCACCACTGATTACACCATCGCCACCTGGGTGGGCAACTTCGACAATTCCCCCATGCGCGAAGTCTCCGGCGTCACGGGTGCTGCCCCGCTATGGAACCGAATCATGCTGCGACTGCATCAAAATCAGGAACCCCCAGCCTTTGCCCCTCCAGAGGGTATGACCCGACTCCCCATCTGCGCCCTGTCAGGAAAGCGCCCCCAACCGGGCTGCCCCGCCATTGTGCAGGAATATCTCAATCCTTCAGATCTAGCCGCCTATCGGGAACCCGACCCCTTCTTCCAGCGCACCGACAGCGGTCAAATTCGCCTGACGCTGCCTCCTGAATACAGGGAGTGGCTGGCCTCACAACCAGATTCTCCGCTCACCCCCAACACTCTGAAAATCCTCTCCCCCCGCAACGGAGACACCTTCATCGCTCCTCCCGGCACCGTCCCCCGCCTTCAGTTCAAACTGGCCGGAAGCAGCGGTGAAACTGTACAGTGGCGTCTCAACGGACAATCGCTGTCCCATGTTTCCGGCAATTCCTACTTCTGGTCAATGCAACCCGGTGACTGGGTGCTGGAGGTGCAGCGGGGAGAACAGCGCGATCGCGTCCAATTTCAGGTGGACACAACCGATCCCCAACCTGCCCGAAGGGGGTTTTCCGTTGGCAAACCGCTGAGATAATGGAGGTTAACTCATTTTTTGTTGAGAGCCGTACGTCTGTGCCGCTCTCAACAAAAAATGAGTTAACCTCACGCGCCTGAAAAGCGCTCTAAATGGCGGAGAAATAACTATGGATCGGCAGGAACTGGAACGTCGCTATCAATCGGGCGATCGCAACTTTCCTCGAATCGACCTGAGCAATGCCGACCTGCACCAGGCCACGCTCAACTATATCCATCTGATCCGTGCCAATCTGCAAAACGCCAACCTGAATGCCGCCATTCTGCTCAAAGCCAATCTCGCCGCCGCCGACCTTTCCGCCGCCGACCTCTCCAACGCCAACCTGTACGAGGCCAACCTCACCCAGTCCGACCTGCGGCAGGCATTTCTCAACGGTACTATCCTCAACGGCGCAACCCTCCGTTCTACCAACCTCCAGCGGGCCAGCATGGTCAAGGCCGACCTGTGCGAGGCCGACTGCTTCCGCGCCAACCTCAGCCACGCCCAACTGCTAGACGCCAACCTTGCCAAAGCCGACCTCCGTAACGCCGACCTCACCTGGGCCAACCTGCGCGGCGCAAACTTAAAAGGCGCTCGTTTAGAGAAAGCTGACCTGACCAACGCCCGCTTCTGCAAAACCATCATGCCGGATGGCAGCGTTTGCAACGATCACTGCGGATGATTGATAGAGGTAAGTGCATTACCCACCAGCAAAGCGCCTCCCCAAATGCAGTTCCCTGAGCGGAGTCGAAGGGAACGGTGTTTCTCACGAACAACTTTGATGAACGAAAAAACCTCGATCGCTGGCTTCGACTCCGCTCAGCCAGCAGACTCTTCTTAAGTAGAAATAAAACTTATAGCTGGTTTCGACTCCGCTTAGCAAGCAGAAAATCTTCTAACAATCATCCACCGGAACGAATCACTTGCCATAACCGCTCCTGATCAAACACCCTCTTTAAAGCCCAGTCATTCTGCTGGAGCTGCTTTTGCAGCGCCTCAGTCGGGCGAAAAGCGAGAACCGGAGGTGTATCCGAAGGTGGAATCATTGTCAGGTCAGGGTTAGAGCTGAACAGAAGGTACTGCACATCAGGATTCAATCGATGGCTGAGGCTGATCAGATCGCCCGTGTTTGTAAAATCGTCGCCAATGTCGCTCACCACAATGGGGGAAGTAAACCCGTTAATCTGTCGTGCTGTTTCTGCGTTGAAGTAGCTCAAGTCTCGATTCCACCAGGTTTCTGC
>CAZVXA010000325.1:0-5965 GCA_964630955.1 uncultured bacterium
TTGCCTCTACCTGAGGTTTTCCATATATTCCTACCAGCGGTTTTTGAGAAGTTACAACAAATTAACCTGTAATTGTTTTTGAGAGAGGTGCGGCTTCGCTGCACCTCTCTCAAAAACAATTCGGTTTTATTTAATTTGCGATCCTTAGTGTGGCGCGCGAAGCGCGCCACACTAATCAGGTAAAGTTTCTTTGGTGGACTACTAGTTCCCCCTTTTTAAGACTACGGTGTACACACAAGTCTGCCGAATGAGTATTTGCCTGGTTTGATCCCCCCTTACCCCCCTGACACCCCCTAACCCCTCAAGAGGGACATAAGGGGGGAAGTGGATCGGAAGTCCCCCTTTTTCCCCCTCAAGGGGGCAGGGGGTGTAAGAGGATTGAGGGGGATCTCAAGCCATTTGCCGTAGTTGGGATGTTTTGTGTGTACACGGTAGCTTTTTAAGGAGGGTCAGGGGGAATCTCTCTTTAAATATCCTCTTGGGAGGGGCGATACCGACAGGTGCTTCTCAACCACCCTCTAAGGCGAAAGCCCGATCTGAAGTTTCTTGAATATTCATAACCAGAACCTTTAAACGTTTAATTTAACTCATCAATCCCTTTAAGATAAAGGTAGTGCTTGAGCCGTTCAGATCGTTTGCAATTAAGCCATTTCGTAGTATCCCGGAGGAAGATATGAAGGGGTCTACAATCTTTATGAAAGAAGCAGAAAATCAATCAGTGAGGGAGCCTCAAACTTCACCTGAGTCGGGTCAACCGTCAAAGCACGATCGCCCCGTTGAAAAAGTATGTGCTGGCAAAAACATTGAGCTTCTAGGCCCCATTATTCTCGTCATTCTGTTAATGATTGTTAGCAGTTTGTTCATTGGCGTGCTGTGAAGCTCAGAAAAACTTTTCTGGTGGAATATCGACCTTCGCTTCCCCAATTTGTCGGAGGGATTCATTATGCCGTTTAAGAAAATTCTGGTTGCCATTGATCGCTCTTCCAGTGGGCCAATTGTGTTTGAGCAGGCATTAGATCAGGCGATCGCCCACCATGCCTCAATTGTTCTGGTTCATACCCTGCGCCCGGAGCCAGAAATGCCTACGGGGCCATTTATGGGAATTGGCACAATCGCTGACGTAGATATGTATGGAACATTAAAGCGACTCCAGCAGGAACGGATAGAGCAGGAGATTGAGAAGACGAAGGTCTGGCTGAACGACTATCGGGAGAAGGCGATCGCCAAAGGTATCGCCGCCGACATGGACTGCCGGGTTGGGGAGCCGAGCGTCTTGATCTGTGAAGCGGCCCACAGTTGGGGAGCCGATCTGATCATGATTGGTCGGCGAGGTCACCAGGGATTAGCAGAAGTTGTTCTGGGAAGCGTCAGCAACTATGTGGTTCATCATTCTCCCTGCTCAGTTCTGGTTGTTCAAGGGAATGCCCCACTGGATACGATTGAGGTTAATTCTGCGGAGCTGACTCGTGCTCGTTGAGTACAACTCAGTGGACGATGAGATTCTGAGAATCTCATCGTCCACTAGTAATTCGCCAAGCGAACTTTGCCTGGTTGCCTGGTTGGAGTGGCGCGCTTCGCGCCGCGCCGTATGCGTTTAGCGTTTCTCGCGCGCCACTCGGGGTATCCCAGTTTTTCGAGTGGCGCGGGCTTCGCCCGCGCCACTCGAAAATGGGTTCTGGAAACTTGCAAGAGTGGGATGCACTCGAATGCTTGCCGTTGAGAAATATGGAGCTTTTGTAAACAATCGCAACGAACCCTCTCAAAGCTTAATCGAGTAGGCTCTGCATCGCGTATTCACCAATACGGAAAAAGCATTTGAATTCCGAGGTAATAAGACTATTGGAATTCGAGTGATTTGTGGCAATATAGCAATCCTAAATCGGTTGTGAGAAGGGGGAATCACCCCTGCACCCCTCTCACAAATCAAATCGAATTGCTCCAAGATCTCCGGAATCTTAAAGACTCCGGAGATCTCAATCGGGTATACACAATCACTCGAAGCGAACTGCACTCCCTCGGTACTGGAGCGTTTTCTGAATGCCTGAACAACCCATTTCCAACGAGGTTGCCCTGCGAATAGCGCTGGCCTCCCGCCTGTTTCCCGAAGTGTCGATCGCTGATTTTCTAGAAGCACTCCAGATCTACATTGGGGAGGACTTAAACGAAGCTTCGCTGAGTCGGATTACCGTCACCAATCTGAAAACTGCGCTGGGGCAAACCTACGAACTGGATGGTGAAGAAGACGGAGAGGATGCCGACGCTGCCGATATCGCTGCCTTCAAGCAGGCTGTGCGAATTCTCTGGGGTGAAACAGGCGCGATCAACCAACTGCCGCCCATCGAACCCTACCAGGAAAGCGAAATGCCGGAATCAATCCGGGTGGCGATCGCCTCCAACAACCGGGAGCAACTCGACGGACATTTCGGCTCCTGTCTGCGCTATCTGGTCTACCAGGTTTCAGCCGAGGAGCTACGGTTGATTGATATCCGCTCTGCCCTGGAAGCAGACCTGTCCGACGACAAAAATGCCTTCCGAGTGCGGCTGATCAAAGACTGCCACCTGCTCTACGTGGTTGCCATTGGTGGGCCTGCCGCAGCAAAAGTGGTTCAGGGCGGCATCTATCCCATTAAGAAAGAAGAGGGCGGGCTGGCGCGAGCAGTGCTGGCGGAACTGCAACAGGCGCTTATCAACTCTCCCTCCCCGTGGTTGGCCAAAGCTCTGGGGATAGCAGCGGGCGATCGGGTCAAGAACTACAAAGCACTGGTCTGATGGCCTGTCGCACGTTTCGGTCTTGTTTTTGTTGAGAGCCGCGCTCCACGCGGCTCTCAACAAAAGCTTTGGTTCTCAGCGCGAAGCGCTGTATCACGCTTTCGTTTGCAGATACTGCACGCCCCATTGGTGCATTGCCTCCAGGATGGGGGTGAGACTGTGTCCCAGCGGCGTCAGAGAATACTCCACCTTGGGCGGCACCTGAGCATAGACTTCCCGGTGAATAATGCCGTCGTCCTCCATTTCGCGCAACTGCTGGGTCAGCATCTTCTGGGTGATGCCGGAAAGGGCCCGGTGTAGCTCGTTGAAGCGCTTTACTCCAAACAGCAATTGTCGGAGAATCAGCACCTTCCAGCGGCCACCAATGATATCCAGGGTTGTTTCGACAGCGCAGATGGGTCGCTCATGGGAATCATTAGAGTGACTGGTATTGGCCTCAGAAGAGGTGCAGGTTGTTTCAAGGGCGGGAAACTGCGAGTTTGGCTCCTCCGTGTCGGCAAGTGTGACATCGGGTCTCTGGTGCGCTGCTCTGTCCATACTTACTTTTTGGATAAGTAGATAGGCGTGATTAAGCTTGAAACCCCAAAAGCTGCTCCGCCCGCTGCGCGGGCGGAGCAGCTTTTGGGGTTTCGACTTTTTCCACACCCACTTACTTAGTACCTTACTTCAAAGTGCATACTTCTCAAATTCACTTTAGCGAACGTAACCTCAAAAAAGTTAGCCATCCCTCTTTTTGAGGATGCTGCGGAGCAACACGATCGGTGAAAAGTGAAAGGAGAATGTCATTTCTGAACCTGTAAGGGACTTGCAACAAAATAAAGTCCCCGTTTTAGTCTGGAGCAACGAAGCCGCTCCAGACTAAAACGGGGACTTTAATTGACCCGTAAAACCCTAATTTCAGACAAGAAGCCTGTTGTCAACAAACCAGCCGTTCTGCAACGGTGCCCATAAAGGAACGGAGTTTACCCCCCGCGTTTGAACTGACTGAAAAAGAGTGCGCCTGCTATGCGGGCGCACTCTTTTTTAGGTTCGAGTGATTTTAGGACACTGCAAATGCTACGAAGATCATGCCGCCAACCAGAGCGATCGCCCCAACCCCCATAATCACATAGGTGATCTGCTGCTTTTTGGTGGGAGGCTCTGCCTGGTACATCTTTGGCTCGACTGCAAAGTTGTTGAGGCGACCGCCCTCTTCGGTGGTGTAGCGCATGAACAAGTCCTCAATACAAATATTGAGAGTATTGTAACAAAAGATTATGATCTGCGAATCTGGCTTAAGCAGGATTCGGCCAGAGAGAAGAAACGCGATCGCAGCGAAGTCCTGACCGCTCGAACACTTCCTCTAAAGCTTAAGAAAATCTGCAATTCGGCTCACTGCTTCTTCTAAAATCGGGGGTTCCTGCACCAGGGCAAATCGGACAAAACCTTCGCCTGACTTCCCAAAGCCTGCACCGGGCGCAACCGCAATCCCTGTGGCCTCCACCAGTTCGACACAGAAGCGAATCGAGTCCTGCCGCCAGGGTTCTGGCAACTTTGCCCAGATGTACATGGTGGCGTCGGGAACAGGCACCTGCCAACCCATCCGGTTCAGGGCGGTGACAAAAGCATCTCGACGGCGACGAAAGGTATCTACTGCCAGGTGCACGCTGTCCTGAGAGCCTGTCAGAGCGGCGATCGCCCCATTCAAAATACCGCGATACTGGTTGAAATCGACCGCTGCCTTCACCTGCCGCAGCGCCCGAATCAGTTCGGCATTGCCAATCGCATAGCCCACCCGGAAGCCCCCCATGTTGTAGGACTTTGACATGGTAAAGAACTCGATCGACACCTGTTTATCCCGGTCGGCCTGGAGAACGGAGGGCGGCTGAGGGCCGTCAAACACCAGGTCGGCGTAGGGGAAGTCGTGAACCAGTACCAGATTGTGTTGCTGACAGAAGGTAACGGCTTCCTGGAAGAAGGAAAGGGGGGCGATCGCTGTCGTCGGGTTGTGCGGATAGCTCAGCACCATCATTCGGGACTGGGCCAGAACTGCCGGGGGAATGGTACTGAAATCGGGGAGAAACCCTCGCTCCTCCAGCAGCGGCATCGGATAGATTTGGCCGCTGGCCAGGTACACGCCGCCGGAATGGGAGGGATAGCCGGGGTCTTGTAGTAGTGCAAAGTCGCCGGGATTCAGCACTGCCAGCGGTAGATGGGCGGTTCCCTCCTGAGAGCCAATCAGCGGAAGAACTTCAGTTTCGGGGTCAACGGTAACAGCAAACTTGTGGGTATACCACTGCGCCGCCGCTTCCCGAAACGCCCGTGTGCCGTGGAACAGCAGATAGCCGTGGGTGCTGGGATCGGGGAGGGACTGGGCGATCGCATCCAGAATAGGCGTTGGCGTGGGTAGATCCGAGGAACCGAGCGACAAATCAATGATGTCTCGTCCAAGCTTTCTGGCTCTGGCTTTGGCCTGATCCATGTCGGCGAACACATTGGCCTGAAGCGGTTCTAAACGTTTGGCGAATTGCATAACCAGTTAGGGCAGGTAGGTCGAAAGGAAATCCTGGAGCTTTTGCTTGTTGATCACCCCTTCAACGGAATCAAGCAGTTCCCCTTCCTTGAACAAAATCAGCGCCGGGACACCTTCAACTTTGTACCGGGCGACTGATTCGGGATTAGGGTCTACCTCCATTTTGACAATCTTGAGGCGATCGCCAAACTGCTCTGCAACCCCTTCAATCATCGGTGACATCAAGCGGCAGGGACCACACCACGGTGCCCAGAAGTAGACCAGCACCAGACCTTGCGCCTGCAGCACCTCTGAACCGAACTGAGGATCGTTAATGACAAGAACACGACTACTCATGGGGAATTGCTTAATGAATTGTCACCTGTTCTAGCTTACAGCGCTTTGCAAACGCGTTAGGTGCAAACTTTGTATTGAGAGCGGCGCTGCGCGCCGCTCTCAATACAAAGTTTGGTTTCAGATTAGCGCAAAGCGCTGTATCGGTTGATGGGACTTGAGTACTGGACTTTTGACTAAATTGCGCCGATTTTCCCTGAAGCGCTGACTACGTCAGCGCTTCAGGGAAAATCGGCGCTAGAACTAAATGTGCCGCGAAACGCCCTCGCAGAGGGCGTTTCGCGGCATTGTAGAAGAAATAGTCAAAAGTCCAGTTGAGTAAGTGGGCGTGGAAAAAGTTGAAACCCCAAA
>CAZVXA010000326.1:0-5881 GCA_964630955.1 uncultured bacterium
CCCAAAAGCTGTTCCACCCTGAGCGAAGTCGAAGGGCGGAACAGCTTTTGGGGTTGCAAGCTTAATCGTGCCTGCCTACTTAGGCGTTGTAAATCAACAACTTTACCTCCCTCAATCCCCTCTTGGTAAGGGAAATCCCCACCCCATTCCTCCCCTTGAAAAGGGGAGGAATGGGGTGGGGTGCATTTATTCCATGAGGTTATTTCTTGACAAGTCCTTAGCAGTCCTTTTACAAATCAAACAGGGTACAGCGCTTAGCAAGCGCGTATGGTACAAAGTTTTTGTTGAGAGCCGTGCGGAGCGCGGCTCTCAACAAAAACTTTGGTTCGATCTCAGCGCAAAGTGCTGTAGCTATGGAAGGTATTGCTGGAACAATTGTTCGAGTTGTTCGCTTTGAAACTGTTTGGCAAGTTGTGTCACTTTCTGAACAAAGGGCAGGTAGCTATCATTCTGCTGTCCGAATTGCTCTGCAACTTCGATGAGCTTTTTCAAGCGTCCTTCTTGCGCCAATTCGAGCCAGGTCTGGAGATCGGTTTGGGGTGGAGGAATCAGCTCTGAGGGCTGTGTCTGGGTTGAGGGTGCTAGTTCTCCTGAAGCCTCTTCGTACTTCCAGATGAGTTCGAGATGCTTTTCTAGCAGGCTGAATAAGTCATTCACCTGCACGGGCTTGGATAAGAAATCATCTCCGCCTGCGTCCAGACTCATTTTCTGATCCATTTGGGCGACGGAGGCTGAAGAAACGATAACTTTGAGTGAACGCAACCCTTCATCTTCTCGCAACTGTCTGAGCATCGCAAAACCATCCATCACAGGCATTGCCAGGTCGGTAATCACCAAATCAGGGCGATTTTGACGCATCTCGTCTAAGCCTGCCTGTCCATGTTCGGCTTCGGTGATGACAAATCCCAACGGTTCTAGCAGGTTTATTAGAACGGCGCGATTTTCCCAGCGATCGTCTATGACTAAAATGTGTCGCTGTTCGCCCTCATAACCCACAATATTGCCAAAGGCTGCGGTCTGTTGCTGGCTCCAATGGGTTGTCAGGGGCACTACGATATCGAAGTAGAAATCGCTGCCCACACCGGGCTGACTCTTGACCTGGATGCTGCCTCCCATGAGTTGAACAATCTGCTGGCTGATCGCCAGTCCCAATCCTGTACCTTCGGTTTGGCGGCTTTGCTCACCCACCTGTTCAAACGCCTGGAAAAGTTTGTGGATATCCTCTGGAGCAATACCAACTCCCGTATCAGCAACCACAAATCGCAGTTGTACCGTTGCAGTCTCCGCTTGATTAGAGACTATTTCAACTGGTTCAACACGCAGAGTAACACTACCGTGATCGGTAAATTTGATTGCGTTCCCCAGTAGATTAATCAAGACCTGGCGCAACCGTTTTTCATCAGTTACCACACCTGTGGGTAAACTTGCATCGGCTTCGTAATAAAACTCGATACCCTTTTGCTCTGCCCGGATACCACAGATTTCGACTACACCCTGTAGAAAAGCAGGTAGATGAATCGGGTGGGTGAAGAGTTCCAACTTACGGGCTTCAATTTTAGCAAGATCCAGAACATCGTTAATCAGTGTCAACAAGTGGGTGCCACATTGATGAATAATGTTGACTCCATGATGATCTTTTTCAGGTAAACCTTTAGAACGTCCGAGAATTTGAGCATAACCCAGAATACCGTTCAGTGGTGTTCGCAATTCATGACTCATGTTTGCCAGAAATTCACTTTTTGCCTGATTGGCTGCGTCAGCAGCTCGCTTGGCATCTTGCAATTCAGCCGTGCGTTCTTCTACTCGCCGTTCTAGATCCTCAAAGGATGATTTGAGCTGTTTTGCCATGCGGTTAAACGATTCCCCTAAAACTCCCAGTTCATTCACCTGGGAGGGAGCGACCTGTTGATCGAGCTTGCCATCGGCAATCAGCTTAGATGCCTGGTTGAGTTGCTGAATCGGGCGTGTGATCCAACGAGAGGTATATAAGCCGAGCACAGATGCGATCGCCAACGCACTCAGACACAGCAAAATGGTGGTACGGGTATTGGCATCAATCCGCGCCATAAAGTCTGATTCGGGGATGGTTACAACCACCAACCAATCGAGTCCACGGCCATCTTTCAATGGACTAACCCGAACAAATTGACGACGACCGTTGACATCAAGGTTCAGGGATTGAGATTCATTAATCTTCTGAAAATCGCCAAATTGAGCCAGAAGAGATTTGGCCGTTGCCTGAGTGACTGGATCTTGACTATCCATAGCCGCCAGTCGCTCAGTTTTGTCATTGTTTTTGATATAGGGAACTTCTGAGGTTGAGGTGGCCACCAATTCCCCTGATCGTTCGATGATAAATGCTTGCCCCGTTTGACCAATATCAAGCGATTGCAAAAACTCGCTTACCAACGAAAGCTGAATGGTGATGAACAGAACTCCTTGGAGTTTGCCTGATGCATCATAAACGGGCTGGTTCGCGGGCAGCAACAGCGTCGGATCGAAAAAATGGGGAAAGATGTCGCTCCAGGTTGGCTGTCTGGCAGTCTTACCAGATTCGTACCAGGGGCGCGTCCGAGGATCATAATTCTGTCTCGATTGAATTAATTCTCGTTTGGCCCCCTTCTCATCGGTGGCATAGGAATTGAGGGTATAGTTAGAATCTCTGCCAGACTGACGAATCACCAGTGACTTATCCGCCAGCCGATCTACCGCAACAAATTCTCTGGCTTCAGTGCCCACACTAATTTGAGTCACCTGTTGAAAAACTTGCATCTGGTGCCAAAAATGACGTTCCAGCCCTGGTAAGTCATCCAGTTTAATTTGATTGAGTTCAAGGGCAGAAGCATTGATTTGATTGATTTGATGCGGTGTTGTCAGGAATGTATTCAGGTTTTGGTTGATCCGGTTATCAATCTCTACTTGTAACTGATTGGCCAGATCATTGACCGCCCGCTCTCCATTCTGGAGTGAGAAATAGCCTGTGAGACCAACTGCCGCAAAGATCTGAAGAAGAAATGGTCCGACAAGAACCAGTCGGAGTGGAATCTTGCGGATCTGGGGGGTTACTTGTGTTGGTCGAACATCTGAAGCCATCGTTCCCGTGTTCCTGAATTGCGGTAATTAGAAAGAAGTATTCCCTATGTATCTGCTAAAAGCTCGATCGCCGTTGTCAATCCCCGGCTTTTCGATGGGTGGCGTTTCGCGAATCGTCTTCAGGCAGGTTCGACCAAATTGCAGTGTTGTGAGTGGCGTGGGCGACGCCCGCGCCAATACAGCGCTTTGTGCTGTATTACACCAGAGACCAAAACCCAAATTCTGAGAGGCGCGACGCTATATCGTCGCGCCTCTCAGAATTTGGGTTTTCGGATAAGCCCTTAAAACCCCAGCAGCCGGAACAATCCAAAGACGCCACCAAAGGGAGACAGAAAACTGCCCACCGCATCGCCAATCTGAGTGAAGGTCGATCGCCCCACCACAATCGTGTCGTTATTGCGGAGGGGAGGATTATTCTCCTCGCTGATGCCGCGGCTGAAGTCCACGGACACATCTCGTCGGGCTACAGTGCCGTTGGGGTTGAGGCGGACGAACGTGACCCGGCTCTTGCGTGCCCGGTTATTGAAGCCACCTGCCGCCAGAAGAGCCTGATTGAGGGGCGTATTCGGGGGAACCTGGATAGCGCCAGGCCGCACTACCTCACCCACCACATTCACCGTGATTTGACCAGGGGAGAAACTGGCGGAGGCCAGTTCGGCAGCCTCGGTGGGGCTGAGGGCTGTCGCCACGGGAACCACCACCGTATCTCCATCCTGGAGTGGAATATCCTGCTGCAAGTTGCCCGACTGGAGCAATTGCCAGAAATTCACATCCAGCACCTGCTCCTGGCCACTGCGGGTAAGTCGCCGCACCTGAATTTTGCGAATGTCGGCGGACTGGGTAATTCCGCCAGCGGTTTGAATTGCGCGGGTGACGGTGGCCACCTGGGGTGAAGCGGTGCCCGTCTGCACATTTCCCTCTGCATCCACACCCAGTACATGGGGGCCGGGGCGGTTCACTTCACCGACGACGGCAATATTAATGGGGCGATCGCGGTTTGCCGCAAAACTGGTAGTCGCCACCTGCTGCGCCTCTGCGGGATTAATGGCGGTTGCCGCCGGAATCACAATGCTGTCGCCGTCCTGGAGTCGCACATCCTGTTCGGTATTGCCAGACTGCACCAGTTGCCACAGGTCTACGCTAAACGTCTGGCTGGTTCCCTGGTTGTAAGGGGCCGCACGGCGAATTTGTACATTGCGCAGGCTGGCCGCCTGAGTCGTGCCCCCGGCCAGTTGAATGATACGGGTGACGGTGGGCACCGACGATTCATTGGGGTTTGTGGTGGCAACGGTGTAGGTGCCGGGGCGGTTCACTTCGCCTGCGATCGCAATCGTCACCGGACGCGCCGCCAGCAGGCTCACAGTGATCACGGGTCGGGTCAGGTAGGAGGAGAACCTGGCGGCGATCGCCGCCTCTGCTTGCCGCAGGTTTCTGCCCCGGACGGTGACTGCGCCCACCTGGGGCAGATTGACGGTTCCGTTGGGAAGTACCTGATATTCGCTGCTGTACTCCGGGACGCTGAACACATCGATGCGAATGCGATCGCCTGCCCCCAGCAAATACCCGTCGTTCTCCTGCGGTTGGACATTGCGCGTCTGGGGCGGTACGGCTGGACTCTGGGCTACTCCGGGTTGTGCAACGAAGGACAGATTGAGCAAACAGGACAGCGTAATCAGACCGCCGGGAGTCATCTTCCACAGGAGATGGGACTTTCGCATGGTGATTGATCCTCTGCTCACGAAAATCACTAGCGTTGACAGCTTTGCAGATAGCAATCGGAAGGCACATCAGCCGCCAGAGAGATCTTGGTAGTGTGCGAGACGGCTGGTTGGTTGCTGTGGGAGGGGCGCTGAGCACCCCTCCCACAGCAACCAACTAACTATTTGAAACATGACCCTCAAATCTCTACCACAACTTGAGAAAGACCTCATCAAATCGCCATAGCAGGTAGCCAGACCAACCTCTGGAATAGCTCTGCCACCCACTCAGGGCAAAAATATATTCCCTCGGCAAACCGGCCCTGGGCGAACGAGAACTGTAGTCAAAGGCATCCCACGGAGTGAGCCATGTACTACCGCTACACCAGCGAACCGCTTTCCCAAATTTCAGTTCGCTCAGCGTTTGCGCCTGCATATCTGGTGATGAATCGCAGCCCAGGCTGCACCAGGTTTGACTCTGAACGCTCCAGCCAAAGCGACCACTGCTATATCGAATCCAGAGTTTATCGATCGCCAGCAGCGCCTCTATCGGTAAACTTTTCACATCTTCCGGGCGCAGCCATCCTTCCTTTGATCGACCGGACAGTTCCAGCAAAAGCCGCTTGGTTTCGTAATCCGCGTTCTTGAAGTCCTTCAGCTCCAGCAATTTTTCCAATCGGTCGGAGTGGAGGGCGATCGCCCCAACGGTTGGTTTTCGTTCCCCTTCCTCCAATGCCTGAGTCTGGTAAGCCCGCAAGAAATCGTAAGCGGCGTTAATTTGCTTTAACTTCTCCTGCGCCTTCTGGTGCAACCTCAGATCATCAATAAACCGATCGGGGTGCCAGACCTTCGTCAGGTCTCGATACGCCTGCTTAATTTCTGCGTCTGATGCTCCTGGCTGAATGTCGAGAATCTGGTAGTACTTCTCCGCTTCCATGCTGTGACTCAAAGGACTGTTCGGGGGAATGAATCAACAAACGATTTTCCATGCCGCTTATCCGGAGAAACAGAAGAGAGTCCGGCAGCTAAGCTGCCGGACTCTCTTCTGTTTCTCCAACTTAGATCTCAGCAGCAGCGCGTTCGATCAGACG
>CAZVXA010000327.1:0-5849 GCA_964630955.1 uncultured bacterium
CTGTGCCTCGGGGTAAGCTTGGTAGTGCCCATAAAATAAATACCCCATAAAACCCCAGTTTTCGTTTGGCGCGGCTTCGCCGCGCCAGACGAAAACTGGGATTTTATTTATCAGCAAACCCCCAAGGTTTGCCACAGCGATCGCGAAGGCGCTTCCCTAGAAGTGGCGCTGCGCGACGCACAGCGCCACTTCTAATACTCAGCCCCACATCTTGAGTGCTGCGGAAATCAGGCTGAGAAAGGTGAGGAATCCAACGGCGTCCAGGGTGGTGGTTAGCAGGGGGCCGCTGATCAGGGCGGGATCCAGGTTTAAGCGCTTCAGGCCCATCGGCAGGAGCGTTCCCAGGCTGGCGGCGATCAGGACGTTGATGATCATGACTGACCCGGCGACCAGAGACACCCAGCGTTCTGTAGAGTCAGCCCAGATCAGAGATAGGATGGCCAGTGTCAGCCCCAGGGCGATCGAGGTGCCAATCCCCGCCAAAAGCTCCTTGCGCAGGATCTTCAGGGTATCGGCGTCGGTGACTTCGCCAACCCCAAGGCCGCGCACGGTGACCGACAGCGCCTGGATGGCGACGTTGCCGCTGGTGTTTGACAGGATGGGCATGATCACCGCCAGTACGGGGACGAGGGAGATAACGGACTGAAAAGGGGCGATCGCACTGGCCGCACCAATGTATAGCCCAACATTTCCCAATAGCCATGGGAGCCGCTTGCGAATGGTGACTTTGGGGGGAGATAGGGCTGCCTCATCCCCACCGCCGACCCCGGCCAATTTCTGGATATCTTCGGTGGCTTCCTCTTCCAGTACGTCCACCATGTCGTCGATGGTGACAATTCCCACCAGACGATCCTCCAGATCCACGACCGGAAGCGCCAGCAGGTCGTACCGCTTCATCAATTTGGCGGCTTCCTCCTGAGGCATTTGGGTATGGGCTTTGATGACACGATCGCTGGAAATATCTCCAATCAAAGCATTGGGCAGTGTGAACAACAGTTGTCGCAGCGACACCACGCTCATCAGCTTGCGCTCGTCGTCGGTGACGTAGGCGTAGTAGATGATTTCCTTGTCGTGTCCGGTCTGGCGGATCTTCTCCAGGGCCTCGCCAACGGTCAGTCCCTGCCGCAGGCGTACATACTCGGTGGTCATGATCCGCCCGGTTGTGCCGTCGGGGTAGCCCAGGATGGTGGAAGTCGCCTGCCGCTCGGCGGGGCTGAGTTGTTGCAGCAGTTTGCGAACAATCCGGGCAGGCAGTTCGTCGAACAGATCTACCCGATCGTCGGGGTGCATGGATTCAACCAGTTGCCGCACTTCCGCTGCATGGAGGGAGCGGATCAGGACTTCCTGTACGTCCGAGGGCAGGTATTCGAAGACCGCTGTTGCATGATCCTTGTTCAGTAGTCGAAAGGCGATCGCTCGTCTTTCAGGGGAAAGTTCAGCGATGTACTCGCCAACGTCCACCGCTGGCATTTCATTTAACTCGTGCTTGAGCTGGTTTAGGCCAGCAAATTCTGACAGGACTTTCTTTTTTTCCTGGGTGAGCATCTACAACCTCCTGAGTCCCCTACGCGCTGGGGAACAGAGGCCACCAGGTTAGGAGACGATCGTACTGTGGGGAAATGGACTGTTGTCCATGTGTAAGGAAGAACTCGACATCAATGCTTTAAGGCAAAGCACCGCTAATCAAGTATTGTAGCCTGCGGTGTATCAATGCGGTAGGGGCAGGGGGCTTACTCACTAGAAGAATACGTTTACAAATTGATGCACTTCTATAGCAGGGGAGAGTTGAGCCAGTAATTGGGATGAATCTCTGATTAGAGTATGCTCTCAAAAAGCATTCATCCACCGTGGGGCGGGCATCTTGCCCGCCTGATGCTCCAGGCAGGCAAGATATCTGGTGTTCTGGGCAGGCAAGATGCCCGCCCACTACTGGACTTTTGACTAAATCGACGCTAAATTCAAGCTCGCCGCGAAATGCTCTCGTAGAGAGCGTTTCGCGGCATTGTAGAAGAATTAGTCGAAAGTCCAGAAAAGTTAGGATGCGCTCCTAAGCAGGTAGGCGCAATTAAGCTCGAAACCCAAAAAGCTGTTTCGCCCGCGCAGCGGGCGAAACAGCTTTTTGGGTTTCGACTTTTTCCACGCCCACTTACTTAATTTTTGAGGAGCTTTGTAGACGCAAATTGGGGTCTGTGAATTGCTTTGTGACAGTTTGACAAGAGCCTATTGACAAAAAACAGTCTCTGGTTAATTGCGCTACAACAAAGATAAGTCATCTGGCAGTGCAATCTATTTCTTGAAAAGCTTCAAACTCCCTTCATGAAGAGGTTGTGCTGCAAGATGAAGACAATTTCAACTGAAAAAAAGGATTGATTAAGCCACCAGAAATTTGACCTGGTTACGGATTTTATTGTCAAAAATCTGACGTTAATCGTCCTAAAAAAGTTCCTGAAGAAGACCGAATTTTTGAGTGAGGGAAGTAACGATGAAATCTGTTCTGAAAGTCGTCTCTGCTGTGTCTGTTCTGTCTGCAACGGCGATCGCCTCCACAATGCTGGTAGCGAACCCCGCCTCCGCCCAGACCGCCAATGGTGTCAACGGCATGAATGGCTCCTACCTCGGTGCTGGCATTGCCGCTGGTGTGACCGATGGCGGTCAGGGCAATGACGATGCTGCGTTTGGTGCCAATATTCAAGGCCGTTACGCTATCCCCAATGCCCCTGTGTCTGTCCGGGGCGCTGCACTGATTGGGGGTGACTCTGCTGCACTGATGCCGATGGTCACCTTCGATGCGCCGATCGCCCGCAATACCAACCTGTATGCTGGTGCAGGCTACTCCTTTGTGCTGGATGAAGGGAAGCGCACGCCCCTGGGCAACCAGGACGCTGTGGTTCTGACCGCAGGCATTGAATCCGAGGTGGCTCGCAACGTAGTGGTGTATGGCGACGCCAAACTGGGCATCGATGCTTATCGCAACGCCAACACCTCTGCTGTAAGCCTGCAATTGGGTGCAGCCTACCGTTTCTAAAGTGCCCGGTCTTCTGCCCACCGTGGGCAGAAAACCGGGGTTCCAAAACCCCCAGTAGGGGATGGCGCGGTGCAATGCGCCGCGCCATCCCCTACTGGGGGTTTAATAGCAGCGATAGCTTTAAGATTGAACTTCCACTAATCGGAAGCGATTTTGACCGCGCTTTTTGACCTGTAGCAGTGCTTCCTCGGCCTGTAGTAGCAGCGCAGTGGAAGTGATAGTCAATGCTGGTGGGGCGATCGCTCCTCCGGCATTCACTGTAAGCGGCACGACTGAACCATCGGGTCGTTGCAGAGGTGGATCTGCAATGGATGCCCGCAGGGTTTCTCCAAACTCTGCGGCAGTTTTTGCGTTCAGTCCTGTTGCAATGCAGGTGAATCGTCCTGGTTCACTGTGGTGCAACCAGGACTGGGGATGCGCCTGAGCCTGCAGCCGACTGGCGATCGCCCGCTGTAATTCCCGCGCCAGGGGGGCACTCTGGAGGTCATTAGATGGGTCACTCACCTCCAGCAGGTAGACACAGACTGAGCTTCTGGTCGTGTGATCGGGTGGTTGCAGCAGATAGTCCAGGGTGCGAGGCATGGAGTCGTTCCGCAGTAGTCCGGTTTCAGGTTCGGCGACCGCCAGGGCCGACAGCAGATTGCGTTGACTCTGCTGGACGACTGCGGTTTGCTGCTGTTGCCGGGAAACTTCCTGCTCTCGTTCCTGGAGTTGCCGCCCTAAAATCTCAACCTGTTTCTTCAAGCCACCAATGCGCCAACTGCGCCGTACGATGGCGGGCATAGACAGCAGGAGACCTGCCAGCACCCCCATTGCCAGTGTCACCAGAATCACCAGCGCCAGAGGGTTCTGGAACTGCCAGACGAAGAAATTGACCAGGACGGGGGTTGGATTTTGTAGGGCAAACAGAATTGCAAACAGGGCGATCGCAAATCCCAGAAGAATTAAAAACTGCATCGCGGCTCCGATCGAATCGACGCTTAAATTTTAAGGCTCCCTCAATCATCTCGCTCCGGGGCGGGAGCCAACTTTCCCATTCAGGTTTTTTAGAGAAATTATCTTAGATAGGTTTCACTTTATACCCTGATGGGAACTCTGGAGGGCAAGCGCCAGAGCAGATCTGGTTGCGGATCAGGTGCAGCTCGCCGTGAGGAGTAACTTAGATGACCATCCGTGATGTAACCCTTCGTTCGACAATCACTCAAGCCTGTAGCTTTAATCCCTTTACGATTCAGTACTGTCCCCAAAATGCTCTGTGGCTGGCGCGATGTGCAGGGTTGGTCTATCGGGAGCCGGATGCGATCGCCCAGCAGGTGAAGGCGTGGGGTTACCCCAGGTTTCACTTCATTGACCATACGCCCTCTGCGACTCAGGCGTTCGTCATGGCGAACGACGCGGTGATCGTGGTGGCCTTTCGGGGAACCACCTGCATCAATGACTGGATGACGAATAAGCGCATTCTTCAAGTGGGTGCCTTTGGTGGTGTGGTGCATCGGGGCTTCCTGCGGGCGACAAAAGCCGTCTGGTTTGAACTCTCCCACAAGATTCAGGAATTTCAGGACAACTACCAGCCCATCTTGGTCACAGGACACAGTCTGGGGGGCGCACTGGCCACGTTGACCGCTGCCCGGATGCATACAGAGGGAATGGCGATCGCGTCCCTCTACACCTATGGTTCTCCCAGAGTGGGCGATGTCTATTTCTCTAAGAAATTCAACGCTGATTTTGAAGGCCGCGCCTACCGATTTGTCAACGACCAGGATATTGTTACCCGGATTCCTCCCCGTGCCCTCTGCTATAAGCATGTGGGTAAATTCCTGTATTTCGATGGCCGGGGGGAGTTACAGGACGACCCCTGCTTTTGGGAGGAGTTTAAGAAAACGGTGACAGGGTCCCTTACTGATTTTCTCAAGGCGGGATTGGACTGTGTACACGATCACCAGATGAGTCTGTATGAAGCTCGTTTGTTACAGAACCTTGACCGTTGCCCGGTGTAACGCGAATTCGAGGAATCCACACTGGTTGTCCCGGCCAACTCCCTCCAGTTTTTCGTATAACTAGAAGGAGGTGTCCGGGTGTTGTGTTGCATCCGCTCCAGCCGCTGTTGAGTTTCTCCATCGTTATGCCAGACTTCTACAGTCCCGAAGAGGTGCAGCAGATTCTGAACCTGGCGATCGCTCGTCAGATGACCAGTGAGCAGCTTTCCCGGCAGCAGCTTCTGGAAATTGCCGATGAGATGGGGCTGTCCCCTGCGGAGTTGGATATTGCCGAGCGGGATTGGCGACTGATGCAGGGCGATGCAGTACAGCGGCAGGAATTTGACCAGTTGCGGAAGGAACGATTTAAGCGGCGGTTCACTCGCTATGTCATCGTCAATGGTTTCCTGGCGGGGATTGTCCTGTTTGGCACGGGGGGGGCCAGTCTCATGGGCGTACCCTATATCGCGCTGTTCTGGGGCATGTTTGTGGCGCTGGATGGCTGGAATACTTACGGGATGAGGGGCGATCGCTACGAAGAAGCGTTCCAAAAGTGGCGCAGGCGGCGTATGTTTAAGCGATCGGTCAATACCCTGATTAATCGGTTCCTGGGCGTCTAGGGTTTCAAAGCTTTTGTTAGAGCAACGCTCTAACAAAAGCTTTGGCTCTCATGTGCTAGTGTTGCGAGTACTAAATATTGCAACATAGGGGGTTTGGGGGCGAAGCCCCCAAGAAGGGGCACACCCCCTGCAAAACTTTTGTTTTGCTGTACTAGAGACTACATTTACGATATTTGGCGGATGCCATCCCCCGGTTCCAGGTTTAGGATCGCGGACATAAAAACTCTC
>CAZVXA010000328.1:0-5824 GCA_964630955.1 uncultured bacterium
GCGTCGCGCCCTCCAGAATTTGGGTTTTCGGATAGGCTTTTAGTGCGGGTGAACCAATTTTTGATTCCTGCCATGCCGCATCCACCCAGAAAACTGCTCGATTAAGTTCGAGATGTCATTCGGCTCCAGTATTATTCCTACCGGACTGAGGAAACCGACGTTGATTGGATTCATCGCTTCATCCTCTTTCACCCCAAGCGCCACTCTAAAGACATGGGTAGTGCAGAAGTCCAGGCGTTCCTGACACATCTTGCCGTTAAAAAGCAGGCTCTCCACTATTTTGTGTGAGTGCTACACCCGCTCAGCGGGCGTAGCACTCACACGAGTAGTCTATCCACCCAATTCTCCAAACTTCGGACTCCACCAGCCCTTCGCCGTCTGAAAGTAAACTGCATCCCTGTGCTTGGCATTACTCCGGGCTTTAGCATCCGAACAGCGCAGCAGCTTCTTCGGTTGCCCATCCTTCACATAGGCGTACTCCTCCATTGGCTTCTTGCACGCGGGGCAGGCGTGTTCTGTTAGCTGTGCCGCTGCCGCAGGTTTGTTTGCAGCCTGCGGTGAACCCTCTGTGGACTTCGGGCGGGGTGGCTCCCACTTGCGGCTGTATTCTGACCAGAACAGCACCACATCCTCACAGGTACTCACACACTTGAGGAAGTACTTCTTCTTGAGTTTGGTGCTGGGGATCTTGGCCATTGGTTTCTGGCACTGGGGGCAGGGGGTGCGAGAGAGAGAGACGGGTTTGCCTGCGTTGCGGGGTGCAGGAGTGCTGCTCAGGTGCTGGGGGATGACCTGTTTGGCTTTGGTGAGAGCGGGGACGAAATAGTCGCGGTTCCAGGTGGTGAGATAGTGCTGCCACTCCTGTTTGCCCTCGGCGATCTGATCCAGGCGCTGCTCCATCTGGGCCGTGAATTCAGCTTCCAGCAAATCCGGCAGGGCATCCTGCAAAAAAGCGTCTACCTCCAATCCCAGAGCCGTTGGCTGCAAATTCCCTTTGTGCAGATCGACGTACAGCCGCTGCTTCAGCGTCTGGATGGTGGGAGCATAGGTGCTGGGGCGACCGATGCCCTTGCGTTCCATCACCTGTACCAGTTTGGGTTCGCTGTAGCGGGGTGGCGGCTGGGTCTGCTTCTGTTCGTGGGCGGTGTTTTCGCAGGTGAGGGTTTGTCCGCGTTTGAGGGAGGGCAATTCGGCATCCGCAGTTAAATTATTCCAGTACTTGCAGTAGCCGGGGAATTCCAACACCTGACCTTTGGCCTGCCAGATGACGGAACCAGATTGCGTCGTAATTTTGGTCTGTCGGACTTGTGCAGATTTGCACTGGGAGGCGATCGCCCGCTTCCAGATCATCACGTACAGGTTAAACGCATCGCTCGACAATTCCCCCCGCAGCTCTTTTGAAGGACGGTACACATCGGTGGGACGAATTGCCTCATGGGCCTCCTGAGCGCCCTTCGTCTTACGGTGCTGGGCCACTTTTTTCGGCACATTGTCGGGGTCATGTTCCTCTAACCACTGCCGCGCCTGGGCGCAAAATTCGGGACTGAGGGCAGTGCTATCGGTTCGCATGTAGGTGATCAACCCCGCCTCGTAGAGCGACTGCGCCACCTGCATTGTGTGTTCGGGACTGAAGCGTAACCGGGAGCCAGCAGTCTGCTGCAAGCTGGAGGTAATGAAAGGCGGGGGCGGCGTGCGGTTAACAGTCTTGCCTTCGATGGTGGTGACCGTGTGGGGATGCTGTTGGGCGATCGCCACCAGCCGATCGGCCTCCGCCTGTGAAGTTACCCGCGCCGATTCCTGGGCCGCACGGTCGTCGGGAGCAGCCGCATCATCGGGGGCTGTGTCTTCGTCAGCCGTTCCGTTTGTCTCAACGGTTTCTCCCCGATAGAAGGCACGAAATCCTTCAGCGTAATCGACAAATACGCTCCAGTAATCCTGCGGCACAAACGTCTGAATTTCTCGTTCTCGCTTGCAGATGATGTGGAGTGCCGCACTCTGCACCCGCCCCATGCTTTTTGCCCCGTTCTGCAACTGCCATAGCAGGGGTGAACCGCGATAGCCCACGAGTTTATCCAGCACGGTGCGACACAGGCCAGAGTGGATCAGGTTGAGGTCGAGACTGCGGGGATGGGCGATCGCTGCCCTCACCGCGTTGGGGGTAATTTCGGTGTAGACAACCCGCTGGGGATTTTTCAGGTTTAACGCCTGCTGGAGGTGCCAGGCGATCGTTTCTCCTTCGCGGTCGGGGTCGGTGGCCAGGACGACGGTCTGCACCTGCCGCACTGCTGCTTTGAGCTGTTGAATCGTCTCTGTCCCACGGGAACCCCGCGCAATGAAGCGACACTTTACGGAGTCCTCCGTCAGGTCGAAGCCCAGGGAATCTTCACCATCGTTGGCCAGTTCCCGGATGTGTCCCATGCTGGCTCGAACCAGCCAGTCGGAACCCAGGATCTGACTCAGCTTCTTGATTTTGCCGGGGCTTTCAACAATCAGCAGCTTGTTGGGCATGGGACATCGTGCGGGTTTTGTCTACAGCGCTTTGCAAGCGCGGGTGGTGCAAAGTTGTTGTTGAGAGCCGCGCTTCGCGCAGCTCTCAACAACAACTTTGGTTCTATGTCAGCGCGAAGCGCTGTATTCAGTATCATGGATCAATTGTACTAAAGACTTGCCCAAAGAGATCCCCGGTTTCTTTGAGAAGCCAGAGATTTTTCGGGGGAGCGGGTAAGCAACCGGGGATCTATCAGGCAGGGGCGATCGCCCAAACTACACCAGCAGATTCGACAGCTCAACCACGATCTCTGGAAACGCAACTGGCGCGATCGCAATTTTGATGACAGCAATATCGGGTTCCGGTTCTGAGTCAGGGGCGATCGTGATCGGCAACTGCTGTCGCACCCAGGCTTTACCCGCAAACAGCACGACAAAATCGTTGCCGAAGCTGGAGGTTGTAGAGCGTGATGCGGTTCCTGGGGGACTGTTTTGATAATGTATCCGTCGAGAAGCTCAACGCGATCGCTGGCGGCCAGAATTCCCGAAGCGATCATGTGGTGATAGTTCTCAAAAACATAGTCAAATCTCTCATGCAGCAATTTGACCAGTATTTGAGGTTTGAGCTACACCAACATTACTTCGAGCAGGTGAAGATTTAATCGGTGTAATGCGCCTTGGATGCACTACCAGACATCCCCTATCCCTCGCTACAATTTGCTGTAGGTGAGCAAATGCAGTCGGGACTACTTTTCGTCCGATGTTGTAGGCGGCATTTTGATCTGCATGGATCAATGTGCCGTCTGCTGCTTTGTACCAGGAGCGAGCAATGCGCTTGCCACTGAACTTGTAATTCCCCTTCACGCCAGGGGTGTAGGTTGGGATAATGTCCCAATCGAGAAAAGAAGCTTTTGAAGTGTATGATTCCTCATCTACAACAACTTGAATGCCAACTGCTTCAAGCTTGTAGGTCAGTTGGTCAATGAATTTGTTATAAGGAATCTGCACAAACTTTTGGTTATTGACTCGTCCCAAATTGGCTTCACGCTTCCAATCTGGGTTCTTACCAATCACAACTTTAGAAACTCCAACCCTCATGCACTCTTCCACAATTCGCTTGGTGGCATTGTGCAAGTAGTGATCCACATAACAGTTGCGTTTGCGGGTAATGGCTTCAATGCGATGAGAGGTGTGTTGATCTTCTGGCAACAGCGATTGAAGCCAAGACTTTTCTTTGTTCCATTGCTGATTGACTGATTTAAGCGGTTTGCCATTGATGATAAATGGCTGAATCTCCAAATCGTTAAACACAACCGTTGCAAGATTATCCAGACCTAAATCGATTGCTGCGACGATTTCAGACGGAGATTCAATTACAACAGGTTCATTCGCTTCGTAGACAATTTCAACCACGTAGAAGCCGTATTTAGGCACAATACGAGTTTCAACCAAGTTATCTCGATTGATGCCCTTGACAGAGATTCTCAAGCTTGTTTTAGACGGACAAATGACGTTGTGCTTATTGAGTTCCCGCCTGGAATAAGCCTGAATGTTGTACTTAACCAGATTGCGCCCATCTTGCTCCAAGTAGCCTGGAATTTGAGGCATCCCCGTAAACGTAGCAGGATTCTCCCGGTACGCTGCCAACGCTTTGAAGTAACCGTACCAAGCATCTGTAGCCTGTTTAATCACCAACTGAGAAACCTTTGCGGGGAGAGCCATGTAAGCAAGAGAATCTTTGAACCACTCGTTAAGCTGACCCCAGGCTGGAACGCCATGACCATAGAAGAAGCTTTGCCGGATCGTAAATTGAATGGTGTTGTAGAGATTTTTGGAAGCAAGGCAAATCGCATCGACCTCAGCAAAGTTAGAATGACTGGGTTTGATGATATGGCGTTCAACTCGCTTGGACATCGTTCTTGTCTCCGTTTGTCTGGAGTTCTGCAATAATTTTCTCTGTCTTACGTTTAGCTCTACGTTGCCCGTAAAGACGAGCCGTAAAGCTAACAATGATTGAGACAAAATCCTGCATTAAATCGTCGCGGTCGTTCTCTGCATTGTTGACTATTTCAAGCTTTTTACCCGACTCTTCCAATAAAATTTGCAGGTAATTTATTCCGAATCTTGCTAATCGATCCCTGTGTTCAACTAAAAGAATGTTGTAATTCTTATCAGGTAAAATCCTTGCTAATTGTTTGCGATTATCGTTCAATCCACTGCCAACTTCCTTCACAACTTTGTAGATTCGATAGCCTTTAGCAGTTGCGTATTGAACTAATCGTTCAGCTTGTCTATCTAAATTGTCTCGATTCTCACCAGACGATACTCTGGCATAAATACAGGCAATTGGTTCATCAATGATTGGAGATGAGTCTTGAACTTCGACAATGATGGTTCCAGAAGGCTGTTGATAACCTCGTAAATCGCCACTCTTCCACCATCGCCATGCGGTCTGATAGCTCACTCCTGCTTGTTTTGCATAATCTGATAATTTCATGGATTTAATGCCTCCCCTACGAAGGCAACTTCGTAGGGGAAAGCGGCTAAATTTACACTTCAGCAGGTTGCTTTTGAGACTCTAGCCATTGCTCATAAGCATCCTTATCGCCACCGAAAGAATCGACGGAGACTTGACGTTCTGGCATGGGCTTGAGAGGAGCGTTAATTGGATTAAATTTGCAGTGGCAAATTACAATCATGTCAAAGTCCATCCCGACTGGAATATCAGGCGTGTAAGTTTCTACCCGCGTCACTTCCCAATCGCTTTGACGATAATGCGTTTTCGCTTCTGGGTAATTCGGGTCAACAAACTGATCTACTCGAATAAATTCTGGAGGGCGATAGCCAGGTTCAGGTAACTCTTTATCGGAGCAATCGTAATGCTCAAACAGAGTTTTTGTCAGAGACTCGGTGTGAGCGTATTTGCGCTCTTTCCAGCCCGGTTGCCGCTTCTCAGCACGAAAGACAATCCATTTCCGCATCAGTCTTCCTCCTTATCGGTGTCGTAATAGGATTTTGGAAGCTCAGTTTTGCCCTCAAACACGCAATCGACCTCAAGAATAGGGTCGCCCGTTTCCTCAACGTCAACTAATTGCCAGCCATACTTTTCAGCCATTTCATCGCAGCAATCTTCATCTGCTGCCGCATGGCGTGATTTATCTTCTTCGTCGTACCGAGGTTTTGGCATGATTAATATGCTCCTTTGTTGCTGACACAACTGGGGAGAAGTCGTCTTGGCGTAGTGCTGACACACCGCGTCAAGGCGCATTTTTAGTACAAGAGTATTCTACTGCGTCTGACTATAAATGACTATAAATTTATTGAACGTTTACGATAC
>CAZVXA010000329.1:0-5787 GCA_964630955.1 uncultured bacterium
AAAAATAACCTCACGCTTTGTCCGATCCGACCCCACCCCAGCCCTCCCCTTACCAAGGGGAGGGCTGGGGTGGGGGTTTCCCTTACCAAGGGGGGATTGAGGGGGGTGAAGTTATTCATTTACAAGCCCTTAGTACGATTGTATTTAGCAATTGAGGGACATTGAGTCCCTCAATTGCCGCTCCTATCACTCCCCACCGCAGAGGCGGATGGGGTATCTCGGAGATTTAGATGACTGACAGGAGTCTTCCGACTGGATTTACCCTCCGCCAGGGCACCGGACTCGATCACGCTCTGCTGGTGCAATTCATGCAGCGCACCTACAGCGAACTGTTTCCCGATGAATCCTTTGGGCATCTGGCGCAGACGGTAAAGCGCTATTTCTCCAATGAAACGCCACTTTGGTGGGTGGATGGGACAGAATCCAACACGCCCGTGGGCTGTCTCTGGATGGGCAATGCCATTGACCAGATAACGGGCGATCGCCACTTCCATATCTTTCTTCTGTACGTTGATCCCGACCATCGCCGTCAAGGTCTGGCTACCCAGTTAATGCGGCAGGCGGAGGAATTGGCCAGAGCGAGGGGCGATCACCAGTTGGGGTTACAGGTGTTTCAGGTGAATACCGGGGCGATCGCGCTGTATCAGAAGTTGGGCTATCAGGTGCAGTCGCTGTGGATGCTGAAGCCCCTCCAGTAAACGCCTATCCGAGAACCCACAGTCTGGAGGGCGCAATGCCACAGCGTTGCGCCCTCCAGACTGTGGGTTCTCGGATTTCGGATAAGCAGTCAGCGGCCTTTCTGCTATGATTTGCCTCTAGCTGGATGAGGGCACTATGGCTGAGACAAAAGAGAACTCGCAGAGAAAAGACCAGGATCATCCCCAATGGTCGAGCGATCGCCAGATCGTCAACACTCTCCTCAGCGGTGAACCGACAGACTACAACCTGTGTGAACTGGCCCGCCTCAGTATCCGCTACAACAACTTCCCCGGTGCCAGAGATATCCAGGCCGACTTGAAGAAAGTGCTGGAGCAGTGGCAGCTCACTGAAGAAACGCTGTTCGAAAAAACCCGCCAGATCCACCAGACTACCCAGATTTATAAAGGGCGGAGTTCTCAGAGGGAGGACTGGTCATAGTATGCCGTTCTTTCAACGCGACGAGAACTTAGAACAGTGGGGCGATCGCATCCTCTCCGAAACTCGCGCCCAGTTTCCCAATCTGGCAGAAAACCAGATTGCACTGACCTGGTTGATCTATCCCCTACCGTTCCCGGTGAATACGGGTGGGGCGCTGAGTGCGGAGGAATTCTGGCGGTATCCCGTGAAGGGGTTTGCCTATCGGGGTGTAGAAGCCATTTATCCCGCCAGCGTGGTCAAATTGTTCTACCTCGTTGCCGCCCACGAATGGCTGGAGAAAGGAATGCTATCCCCTTCGGCAGAACTCGACCGGGCACTGCGCGACATGATTGTGGACTCCAGCAATGATGCCACCAGCCTGGTGGTCGATACCCTCACCGGAACCACCAGTGGCCCTGCACTGCCACCAGCCCCATTTGAGACCTGGAAGCAACAGCGCAATATTGTCAATCGCTATTATCAGTCTCTGGGATGGGACGAACTGGGTACGATCAACGTTAACCAGAAGACCTGGTGTGAAGGCCCCTACGGTCGGGAGCGGGCGTTTTACGGCGAGATGATGGAGAACCGCAATTCCCTCACGACCAATGCGGTGGCGCGACTGCTGCACAGCATCGCGGGAGGAGTGGCGGTTTCTGGGGCGCGATCGCAAGTCATGATGGACCTGATGCAGCGCAGCCTTGACCCGACTGATCTGGCGGCAGACCCCGAAAATCAAGTGGTGGGCTTTCTGGGGGGTGGTCTTCCCCAGGGATCGCGCCTCTGGTCTAAGGCGGGCTGGATGAGTCGCGTGCGTCACGATGCAGCCTATATTGAACTACCCAACTGTTCCCCCTATCTGCTGGTGGTTTTTACTGAGGGGCGGGAACACAGCGCTAATGAAGCAATTCTTCCGTATGTGTCGGGCAAAATTGCTGAAGCAATGGGCAATCTTTGAGGGGCGATGACATCGGGCGTATCCAGTTTTACGAGTGGTGTGGGCTTCGTCCGCATCACTCGTAAAACTGGCTTTAGGTACCTATCCGAAAACCGAAAACCCAAATTCTGGCAGGCGCGACGCTACAGCGTCGCGCCTGCCAGAATTTGGGTTTTCGGATAGGCTCTAAATATTTGCCAAGGTGGGATGCACCCATGACATCTCAATCGGTCTTCGAATTAAATAAAACCAGGTTGTTTTTGAGAGAGGCGCGGCTTCGCCGGGAGCATCCCACTTTTGCAGGTTTGCCCTCATCCCCCAACCCCTTCTCCCATCGGGAGAAGGGGAGCCGGATTGAAATCCCTTTCCCAGCGGGAGAGGGATTTAGGGTGAGGGCTACAAAAGTGAGATGATCCCGAAATCTTCGAATGCTCCAACTCAACTTCATGTCTGATTGAAAACCCATTATAAGAAGTGGGGCGGCGCTTCTTATAATGGGTTTTTCGCTTCACTTGATATTAAATCACTACCATAGTGCAATCCTACATTGAACTAGTTTCAACGCAGAACTTTGTGCAGAAATTGTGGAGAGCAAGAGAACTTAATGAAACTTTCAATTTTCCAAGTGGCTGATTTTATTATCTTTCAAGCTATTCATCTCATTATCTACCAGCCCTTTCAAGCAGGATTTGAGATTTTCTATTTCCTACAGATTTGCCAATTTTTTCTGGCCTGCGAATGTTTAGACAACCTTAAATAAATCCCTCGAATTGAATCAGCTTTCACGTCAAACGTTAAATAATATGGGAATAAATTCGAGAGATGGGTTTGACTCTTTAAGATAGAGTGACTGAATTGAACATATTAAGGCGTCATCATGGATGGGATCCAGGAAAACGTTGTCAGTCTGAACGGGAAAGTTGACGCACTCCAGCAGAAGCTTGAGCAGCTAAGCCTTCAGGCCGCAGAAATACTGACAGAAATGAAGCTGTTGGGTGGAAGCAGTCGCGCTCAAGGCGTTAGCTTTATGGGGAGAAGTGGCTCCAGCTACCGCACCCCCGACCCCAGTATGGAGCACAAGGATGTACTATCCGACTCTGGTTTTGAGTCGGATAGCCAAATGAGCGATCGCGTTCTTTCCCCCGAAGTCCAGGTACAGCGACTGACGGCACAGCTTACCGCCGCCTACAATCGCATCGCTGCTCTGGAGGAGCAACTGCTGTCTCACCGAGTTCATTAAGCGTTGGCTGGGCAACAGGCTTTCACCGCGAAAATCTATCTTATGCTTGGTGTGCGATACCGCCTTCCCTTCTGACAATAGGAGGGACGTTGTTGCAGAATCCATATGGCTCTGAAATTGACCGTTCCGACCCTGAATAGCCCCGAAGCTGCTCAGAATCTGAAGGAAACCATTCTGACCTCTGAACCGACCGCCAGAGTTGACGTAGACCCAAATACCAAAACAGTGACCGTTGAGTCTCAAGCGTCTGAGAGCACCTTTAAGCAATTGATTGTTGCTGCAGGACATGAAATTGCAGAGTAAACGCATCTCCAGTGTTGAACGCCGTTCGTGCGTGAGATCAGCGGACAGCGTTTAACACTGGAAGCCATCAATCCTGCACATATTCCTGTCCGCTGACCAGGGCCATCTCTGCGCGCATCAGTTCCCGTCCAAGATAAGCCGCATGGTCGAAGTAGGTGACCGGGCAGGGCTGCATTTCTTCGAATAGCGCAATGCAAACTTCCTTCGCAGTTCGCCCCTGAAGTGTGAAGGTGGGGGTGCGTTCGACTTTGCCTCGTACCGGAAGGGGTTTTCCGGTTTGCGGGTCGCAGGCGAGTCCCTTTTCGTTGATCACATTGTCGTAGTGTTTGACGCAGATCTGGTTCTGCTCCCGGTTCAGATAAATAATGAAGTAACCCCGTGGGTCGAGTTCGATGTAGCGGTTCGACAACCTGCGATCGAGTTCTGCAAGGTCTTCTTTGAGATTCATGGTTGGCACGGCGTTTCGTTCGAATTAAAGCTCCTTAACCAGTGTAGACGGTGGGTTGAGTTGTAGGGATGCTCCATCGAGCATCCCTACAACTCAACTTAGCAAAGCACCTTCCTCACAGTTTAGAAGTGTGCCTGCCGCATCGCGGCAGGCACACTTCAGCTTAATTCACGTAATAGTCCCGTGTGCCCTTCGCTCGGATCGCGTCACCCAGTCGATTCAGCGCGTGAACGTAGGCAGCAGTTCGCATGTCAATGGAGAGGTCTTGCGCGATCGCCCAGATATTATCTGTCTCCGTATTCATCGATTGTTCCAGCTTGTGGTTCACCTCCTCCAGTGTCCAGTAAGCACCACTGCGGTTTTGCACCCACTCGAAGTAACTCACTGTCACCCCACCTGCGTTCACAAGAATGTCCGGAAAAACGTAAACCCCTTTGTTCGCCAAAATCATGTCGGCTTCTGAGGTAGTGGGACCATTTGCCACCTCAAAAACATATTTTGCTTTAATTTTGTCCGCGTTCGCTCCCGTAATCTGGTTTTCCAGCGCAGCAGGCACCAGCACGTCTACATCCAACTCTAAAAGCTGTTCGTTGGTAATCACTTCGTGTTCCACAATATTGCAGACTGTGCCCTCGCAGTAGACTGCCTTCAGCCCTCTGCTCGACTCCTTAAAGCGGCGAATACTGGGAATGTCCAGTCCCTTTCTGGCATAGATACCGCCCTTCGAATCGCTCACGGCCACCACCCGGTATCCCGCTCTAGACAACAGTTCTGCAATAATCGCTCCAGCATTGCCAAACCCCTGAACTGCGACAGTGGTGTTGCTGGGGTGCTGGTCAAACTGTACCAGCGCTCGCTGCATCACGAAGAAAGCACCCATTGCAGTGGCGGTTTCTCTTCCCAAACTACCGCCCATCGTCACCGGTTTTCCAGTCACGACAGCGGGAGTGATCTTACGGCGAATAATGCTGTACTGGTCCATCATCCAGCCCATGATCATTGAATTGGTGTAGACATCTGGAGCTGGAATGTCGATGTCAGGGCCAATAAAGTCGGCGATCGCATCCACATATCCCCGTGTCAGCCGCTCCAGTTCAAACTTGGACAGTTCCTTCGGGTTAACGGTCACCCCTCCCTTGCCGCCCCCAAAGGGCAGATTCAGCACCGCACACTTGAACGTCATCCAGAATGCCAGTGACTGCACCTCGTCCAGCGTCACACTGGGATGATAGCGTACACCACCTTTGGTCGGTCCCCGGCTATCGTCGTACCGCACCCGATACCCCTGAAACACCCGCAATGTGCCATTATCCATACGCACTGGGATTGACACTATGAGGCTGGCCTTGGGATGGCGCAATCGCTCTGCCACATCATCGTCGATCGTGACATAGCGCAGCGCTTTCTCGAGCCGCAGGTTGGCGTCGGACAATAGTGTTTCACTCATAAAATCTCCTTTAAATCAGGCAAATGAAGCGAACCTGACCCCTACAATTCTAGTTTGCCCAAGAAATTGTATTAAAAGCTACAGTTTTATCCGATTTTTACTATTCTTGAGGTTTTGGGTCAGGAGAAGAATTTCCTGCGGGAGGGAGATGCGATCGCCCCTTGCCCCATAGGATTGTCAAAATCTCCCCTCCAGTCCAAATTTACAGGGTGTATCCCAGTTTTGGGGGGGGGGGGGGGGGCGCCCCCCCCCCCCCCCAAAAAGGGGGTTGGAAATTTTTAGAGTGGGGTTGACCC
>CAZVXA010000330.1:0-5784 GCA_964630955.1 uncultured bacterium
TCGCCGCGCCTCTCTCAAAAACAATTCGGTTTTATTTAATTCGCGATCCTTAGGATGGGGTGCAGGGGCCTCGATGTGGGGAGATCTCTGTATGGAGTACTGCCCTCATATCCCCTGTCTCAACCAATCGGTGATAGCTCCGTGGCTCAATTTTCCTCCTTAAGGTGATGTATCTCGCTGTTCCATAGTGGTACGACTACATCGGGGTTCTCCTCCAGAAGCAGGAGGCTACCCTCGCGGTTGAAGGCTTTGATGCCATTAATCCCCAGCGTTCCAGGAGAATCACATGATCCAGGTATTGCAGAATTGGTCGGATGTGGAAACCGCTACGCTATCGCTACAGCAACAGGGATGGCCGACGCACATTACGGTGCAAAAGAATTGGGATCAGGTTTTGCTGGCGCAGCAATTGCAACATACCCCCCGACAGGCCACCATTCTTGACCTGGGCTGTGGTGACTGCTGCACTCTCACGTTGCTCGATGCCCTGGGGTTTTCTTATCTGTACGGTATTGATCTTCATCTGCCCTCAGCCTCTATGTCACTGCCTTATCGGCTTTATCAGGGCGATCTGATGCACACGCCGTTTTCTAATTGCTGGTTTGATTGGGCGGTCAGTATTTCGGTGATTGAACATGGGGTAGATTTGAAGGCATTCTTTAGCGAAGCCTGCCGCGTTCTGAAGTCCGGGGGCCATCTGTACGTGACAACTGATTACTGGGAGGATAAAGTGGACGTAGATGCTTCGATTCAACCCTTTGGGTTGTCCTGGAAGATCTTCTCAAAATCAGAAATCCAGGAAATGATTGCGATCGCCCAAATCGGCGGCTTTGAACTGGAGCAGGATACTGCAATCCCTGCCTGTGTCGATAGAACGGTGACCTGGTACGACAGGGATTACACGTTCATTGCGCTGACCTTTTGGAAGGTCGTCGCTTAAACAATAGGACTTTTCTTAGCTCTTCTACACCCAGGATGATGGGTGGGCACACCAATAGAACCAGCCATTGCCAGGGCAGCAGGGGGGCTGTCGAAAAAATACCGCTCAGAAAACGATTGTTGATAATCAGTAGTACCAGAATCCATTCGCTGGCGATTCCCAGCCAGATTTGCGGATTGGAGAAGAACCCCAGCCGAAAAATGGAGGTGCGTTCAGAGCGACAGGCAAAAACATTGCCCGTCTGACAGGCCACTACCGCAGCCAGCGTCAGGGTGGTGGCTTGCAGGTAGATGGCGATCGCCCCCGCATCGGCAGCACGGGATAAAATTGCCGGAGTGACGGCCTGTAGCTCTGTCAGTCCGTAGCCGTAACTCCACCACACCAGGAAAAAGGCCGCCATCGCCAGAAGCGCCTCCAGGGGGCCGAGAAAGGCGTAGGCACGGAGGAGCAGGGGGGGATCCAACAGGGACTGGTTTTTCTTGCGGGGTGGTTGCTGCATTGTCCCGGTTTCTATTTTCTCTGCGCCCAGCGCCAGCGCAGGAAGCATATCAGTCCCAAGGTCGATCGCCAGAATCTGCATAATCACCAGCGCAGGCGGAATTTTTAACGCCACCATGAACAGGAATGGGACTAATTCAGGGACATTGGAGGCCAGAATGTAGGTCATGAATTTGCGGATATTCTGGTAGACGGCGCGCCCCTGCTCGACAGCGGCGACAATCGTAGCAAAGTTGTCGTCGGTGAGAACAATGTCAGCAGCTTCCCGCGCCACATCGGTTCCATTCATCCCCATCGCCACCCCAATGTGAGCTGCCCTCAGTGCAGGTGCATCGTTGACACCATCCCCGGTGACGGCGACGACTTCCCCAACGTCTTTATAAGCCTGTACCAGACGCAGCTTGTGTTCGGGAGACATGCGGGCAAACACCAGACCTTCGCGGTATTTCACAATCTGCTTCAGTTGGGCGTCGGATAGATGCCCCATTCCTTCCCCGGTCACCACCCGGACAGAATGATTAACCAGACCGATTTGTCGGGCGATCGCTTCTGCCGTCAATCCGTAATCCCCTGTCACCATCGTCACCTTGATCCCGGCCCGGTGACACTGGCTCAAGGCTGGTTGCACCTCCGGACGGGGTGGGTCAAACATTGCCATCAGACCAATAAAAGTCAGGTTTTGCTCCAGTTCCTGCGATCGCATCTCCAGCATTTCCGGGCCACCCCGACGCGACGCCACCCCCAGCACTCGATACCCCTGCTGGGCCAGTCCATCATTGGCGGCAACCACCTGTTCCCACTCGGTGGGTGTAAGGGCCACCAGTGAACCATTGCGCAAAATCATGGTGCAGTGCCGCAGGACTTCCAGGGGTGCCCCTTTCGTGAAGGCCAGATTGGGCAACTCCTCCTGCCACAGGTCAGACGCTTGCCAATCGAGCACGACCGTCATCATGCGGCGACGAGAGTCAAACGGGACTTCACGCAATCGGGGCAGTTGTTTTTGTAAGGTTTCCAGATTCATACCGGCTTTGGCCGCCGCCACCAGCAGGGCCGCTTCTGTTGGATCGCCGATCTCCTGCCAGCGGCTGGGCGTCGTCAGGTGAACCAGACGGGCATTGGAGCAGAGCGCAGCTCCGGTCAGTAGAAGATTCACCTTCCAGGTGGCTGCAAAGTTTTCAGGCACCTGAACCTGCCCTGCCGTTGGATTGTAGCCCGCTCCGGTGACTTCAATCAGCGTTGGGGTAATGACGGGATGGGAGTTTTTCTCCCGTGGTGACTCCCCATTTTCCAGCGCTGTTGTCGTTGGGGGCGGTTGCCAGGGAAGCCAGAGGTAATGTACCGTCATTTCATTTTTGGTCAGCGTCCCGGTTTTGTCAGTGCAGATCACCGTTGTTGCACTTAACGTTTCAACGGCTGAGAGACGGCGCACCAGCGCATTCCGGCGCACCATCTGCCGAACCCCAATGGCCAGCGAAAGGGTCACCGTGGGTAGTAGTCCCTCCGGCACCAGCGCCACAATGATCCCAATCGAGAACAGAAAGCTTTCTTTGATCTCCATGCCCACCAGCAGCGACGTGAGCAGAAACACCAAAACACCCATGCCGAGGGCGATCGCCGTCAACACCCGCACGAGGTGAGCCACCTGCACCTCCAGCGTGCTGGGTTCTCGCTTCACCACTGTTGTCAGGTGTGCCACATGACCAAATTCTGTCTGCGCACCTGTGGCATATACCACCGCCAACCCCCGCCCCGCCGAGACGGTTGAACCCGCCAGCACCAGGTTGGCGATCTCCGCCGGATTGACCTGCTCCTGTTGGGCATGCTCTCCCGCTGGCAGGGTTTTCCCAGATCGAATCGATGCTGCTTCACGGATGCTGACCGGGTGGGCATTGCGGGCTACAGGCAACGATTCCCCTGTCAGGACAGAGACATCCAGGTACAGGCTTTCGGCTGTCACCAGACGTGCATCTGCCGAGATGCGATCGCCCTCCTCCAACTGCATTACATCGCCGCGCACCAGTTCTCGCGCCAGAATTTGCTTCAATTCTCCATCCCGAACCACTTTGACCTGTACGGGCAGGACGTTTTTCAAGGCTGCCAGCGCTTTTTCTGCCTGAAACTCCTGCCAGAAACTAAACAGGGCATTAATCCAGATCACTGCCCAGATCGCCCAGCCCAGTTGGGGTGTTCCCGACACGAAGGCGAGAATTCCGGCAACCCACAGCAGCAACGCCATAAAGTGGCTCAGTTGATCCGCAAACCTCAGCCATAGAGGACGATGCGGCGGCTCCGGCAGTTCATTGGGGCCGAATTGGGTGAAGCGAGTGTATGCCTCAACTTCCGATAATCCGTTTTCACTGGTTTCCAGTGTTTGATACACTTCTTCGGCAGGTACTGCCCAAACCGGATGATGGAAATGCTCCATTGGGTTGACCTCGGATGCGGACGCTGGCTCAGGAGCCTCCCTTGCGAAGAGGGATTGCAGGGAATTTTAGCGTCTCTGCGATCGTTGGACTGAGCGGACCACAAAATATCTTTAGAGAACTGTTGTAGGGCGAAGAAAAGAGTGCCTACAGGCAGGGAGCCGGGAGGGAGGATTTGTGAGCAATGCTGAACGATTGCTGGCACAGGCGGGGGGAGAAAACACAAACCTGGTAGCAAGGCAGGGACAAAAACTGGTGATCATTCCAGGTGTTGAAGACTAAGACAATAGCCTACCCGGCAAAGTTTAAGGAATCAACTATTAACAAATTCGCCCTAGGTTTCATCTGGCAAACGCGAAGGTTAGAGGGTAATAAGGTGGAGTTTTAGGTCATGAGTTCGGAGTTTCACCCTTGGAAGCCGAACTTCCGGGTTCGGAACCTGAGATTTCATATGCCGAGGCTGAGAAACGAGGGACAAAGGCTGATCCCATTTGGGGGTAAACCCTTATAGAATGTTTAATTAAGCAGTTTTGAGGTTTAATAGAGAGGGCAAAGTAAGTACATCTCCCTCAAAAATTCCTTCGTCTCGGTTCCAAAACCCATCAAACTCTTGACAGCTTATTCTACAAAAGGGTATTCATGATCTATGGATGTTAGTCAAGCACAAGCAGAAAATTGTGAAGGAACCTCCTCAGAGGCTACTAACCAAGAAAATGGAGTTGAACCAAATGACACAGGCATTGAAAGAGAAGAGGAAGAAATAAGAGAACCTTTTGATCCTACTAAAATCAAAATTGATGCTCGACAAATAACGATTGACCTAGTACTTAATAGGATTAAGTTCCATGAGATAGAGTTATCGCCTGATTTTCAGCGCGATTCTGATATTTGGAATGATGTAGCTAAAAGTAGATTGGTTGAGTCTATGCTAATTCGTATACCATTACCCGCTTTTTATATAGATGCAACTGATGAAAATAAATGGGTGGTTATCGATGGACAACAACGGCTAACAACAATCAAAAATTTTGTCCTTGGGGAGAAAGATACTGGTGCTTCCAGCATAACTGAAGATGAAGAAGAGGTCGGAATAAAATTCAGGCTGTCTAAACTTGAATTTCTTACTCAATTTAATAATAAAACTTATGATGAATTACCAAGGAATTATCAACGGCGGATTAACGAAACTCAAATAACTGTTTATTTGATCGAAAAAGGAACCCCGGAAGAAGTTAAATTTAACATTTTCAGGCGAATTAATACTGGTGGTCTACCTCTATCTGCTCAGGAAATTCGTCACGCTCTAAATCAAGGTAAGGCAACAAAATTTTTGAAGATACTTGCTGATTCAAAAGAATTTAAGGATGCAACAGCAAATGCTGTAACAGACAAACGCATGGCGGCTCGTGAAGTTGTTTTGCGCTTTTTAGCGTTTAAAGTTACACATTACACAAAGTATGACGCCGCAGAGCTTGATACGTTTTTAAACGAAGCTATGAAAACGATGAATAGTATGTCTGAGCAGAGCCTCGCTAATCTTGAAAAAGATTTTTTAAAGGCAATGGTTGTTGCAGCCGAAATATTTGGTAACGATGCTTTTCGAAGGAGGCGTAGCAAAAAAGCTGCTAGATCCCCTATTAATAAAGCTCTTTTTGAGTCTTGGGCAGTGAGCTTAAGCTCATTGAATGACGAGCAAATTGAATCTTTAAAGAGTAGACGAGAAATACTTATAGACAAATTTATTGAGTTGAATGGGGATTCCCGCTTTAATGATTCTATTTCTGGAGGAACAGGAGAAATTACAAGGGTTAAGTATCGATTTGGTAAAGTTCAAGAACTGATTGAGGGCACATTAAAGGTGGATCTATAACCAGGGCTATTTCATTCTCAAATCAATCCTGATATGGGATGAGCAGGGTAGGA
>CAZVXA010000331.1:0-5761 GCA_964630955.1 uncultured bacterium
CCGTTCCTCAGTGTCCGATAAGTCCACTCTGTCAGATTAAGTTTCAGCTATTACACTTAATTGACGACACCCCCTAGCATGGTTCCATCGCCATCCAAAAGGCGAACATCCGTTTCACCTCATCAATGGGTCTATGCAGTTGTCCTCCAGAAAAGGGGCTGGCGATCGCTCTCCATCCGAAAGACTTCCAGCACTTAACATCCTGATACAGCAGTTTACCCATGGCGTAATCCAGTACGATCGCTCTCCACCCGAAAGGCTTCCAACACTTGCGTAACGATCGGGGACAGCACCTTGAACTGGTGCGATCGCCCTGCACCCGAAAGTCTCTCAGCACATAGATCGCGAGAGCATCCGCATCCTGCTGTGCGATCACCCTGCGCCCGAAAGGCTTGCAGCACGACCGCGAAGTGCTTATACAGGGCCGACCATTTACGCTTCTACAAGCACCAATCCAAGAAAAGTCGCAAACGGGTCATATTGAATTTTCGATGCTCTGGATGCCTCTGAGTAACTTGCTATGCCTTGGTTCCGGCGAATACAAGCAGGATTAATTCAGGTTGCTCATTCTGGTGAGCGTTTGAGCTGATTGGCTCAAACAATGATTGGTGCTTGCAATAGGTGGGCCGATCAGCGCAGGCTCCCTGCGCTTAGTTCACGGTGCTCTGAAAGAGTCTGACCCGCTAACGACGCCTAGCACTTGCGCCTTTTTTAATCTTACCCTTTTTCTGTTTTTCTGGCGATTTTTCCTCGACCTTCACCACCCGCTGCCGTCTCTCATTACCCTCCGTTTGAATCAGGCGAATGAATTCGCCTGGAGCTGAACCTGAAAACTCTCGGTTGCGTTCTGCTACCCGCTCCGCTCCGTTGCTTTCCCATGCTGGAGGGGCTGCAGCCCCTGGCTTCAGCCTACCTTTTGGCTTTTTGATGCGAGTTTGCTTCTCCTGTTTCACCAGGATGGTGATCTCACCACTTCGCTCTGACAGGAACTCTGCCATTTTCTTGCGGTTATTGCTCAGAATTCGAGTCAACCTCCGCTGACACCGTCGGAGGCGCTTTCGATTGCGATACAGTCGGCGACCTCGATTCAAGTTTTCGGGCTGGACTTGTTCTGCCTGAGTGACGAGCAGGCAAAGGTTTTGATTGATCTTTTTCACTCTCGCTACCAGCTCTGAAAAGCGTTGGGACGCTCTGTCGTTGCCTGGGTCATGCTCCAGGATTACCCTCTGCTTGCCAACAAGTCGTTCAAGCCGCTCCATCCGTTCCTGAAGCTCTACTCTCATCCGCTCTGGCTCAACGCTATTGCGATCGCGCTCTAGACGGTTCTCCTGGGTTGAGACTTGGCGCTGCAAATCAGCAATCTTCTTCCTCAATTTGAAAACCTTCTGGTTTGGGTCCAGAATCCCATCCGAGGCGCGACGGGGACGGACATCATAACTCCGTCCCCGGTCATCAATGGCAACCACATCGCCCTCACCAGGCACAGTCAGCACTGTTTTTGCGGTGCGCTTCAGACCCCAGAGTGGCCCGTTTGCATAGTCCAGTGCCGCCAGGAGATAGGGGAAGCTGCGCAGCCTTTTCTGTCCCTTACTGAACAAATCGCCATTGCCAGAGTGCAGCAGTCCGCTCAACATTGCCAGCGAAAGGATGTCGTAGCAGTCCGCAATCTGCGCCTTGAACCCAGTGAGGTGAATGAACCAGTGATCACCATCTTTCACTAGTTGAAAGACTTTAATCGACGTATCACCCCAGTCTTTCCATAGGTCTTTAACGAGAACCTTGCCCAACCTAGGAATGTTCAGCCATCCTTCGCGCCCTGCTGCAGGCAGACGACTGCCCCAAATGTCTCGAATTGCGCGAACGGGAACCTGCCCCAGTTGAGCAATTTCTAGGATGCCGTTCTCCTGCTCCTTAACTTCTTCCTCAAATGGATCAACAGTAAAGACTTTTCCATCTGAATGTGTCAGTGATTCCTTTGCGTCCCGCTTGCGCTTGAACTTCGGAATCCCACCCTGCCCTGCTCGATATTTCGACCAAGCCAGCCACAGGTCATCGCACACACCCCGCACAAACCAGGAGGGAATTTTACAAAATCGATTGATCGTCTCCTCGGAATAACGGCCCTGTCTAATATTTCTCTGTGTGAAATAGTATTGCAGGCTGAACTTGCCCAGCGCCTCCAGTTCTTTCGGTGCATCGTCGCGTGCCATCTCGCCCTCCACCCTTTTGCCTAGCCTCGGCTCTACCCACATTGGTCTGGAAATTGGGCAACATTGGCCCACTCGTATCACTGGCTCAGCATCCTCCAGTTCTCCTGCTCCTTCGGCTCGATATCGAATCGCAATGTCAAACCATTCTGGGGACGTGAACAGACAATAAAACAGATCCTGGCAGGTAAGCCATCGGCTCAGATTGGGACGCAGCACCGGGTCAAGATGAAATTTCTCCCAGACAGCGTACGTTTGGCCTGACCACAGTCGAACCGTCCCCCCTCGTCTCCTCCGGGGCAAGATGTAGGAACACTGACCCCAAACCTCGGACTTGTTTCCCTCCTTATCGACCAGTTCATTCTTAAAAAAACTGGTTGGCAACCGCACCGCAGGCACTGCGATCCCACGCTTCTTGGGTTTGCCTTTGACAAGAATGGGATTCCCATCCTGGCCTAGAACAGGAATCGTTGCCAGAACACTGTTGTCTTCGTGCTCTCTGAGGAGAGCAACGCCCTCATTCCAGACAAACCGAGTCGTTTCAAGCCAGTCTTCCAGAATACGGAGCTGATCATCGCTGAATCTAGCTTGAAATTTCTTTACAGCAATTCCCATATGTTTTGGCGGAAACGTGTTTCCTCATCAAAATTTCACCGAGAACCCCCGCGCCTCTTCAGGCCGGGGGATAGGAGCGGCGATTGGGGGGGCAATACCCCTCAATCGCTACACAGACGTACTATCTTCGCAACGTTGTGCATCTGTCGCGTCCCGCGACAGATGCACAACGTTTTGTTTTTGGGTTCTTAGTTTTGGGTTTTGTATTGTTTTATGGAAGTCGATCGAATCGGATACGATGCTATTGATTTGTATTGTTTCTGGTTGCTATTGTGGAGCAGCTTTCCTGACTCCCGATCGCTCTTCAAGAAGAATATCTTCCGGCGATCGCTCAGCCGCAGGATTCACAACAGGGACAAGTTCAGGCGGTGCCGTTGTGTAAGGAGATTTCTAGCAAGGCAATTACTTGTGTCGTGTGGATTTTCCCCCCGCGCAGCAGGGGAGACATCCACACGACGGGTAATTGCCATTGGCAGCGTGGCTACGAATTCCTTAATACCCGCCTCCAGCAAATCATCCGTGAGGCGGAAACAGGACGGCGCTTTGCTGACAAACTCGTCAAAGTCTGGCGACTCTCCGGTGAAGAAACCTGCGTGTTTGTCCATATCGAGATCTAGAGCCAGTGGGAAAGCAATTTCGCCCAGCACTACTACTACTACCGTATCCTCGATCGTTTTGATTCCCCAGTTGTCAGTCTGGCTCTATTGGCAGACGAAGCCCCAAACTGGCGACCGGGGGGCCTTGTCCCTCTGGGATTGCTCGGTTTCTTTCCGCTTCCCGACCGCAAAGTTGCCAGACTATGGTCAACAGTAAGCGCTGCTGGAGGAGTCCTCCAACCCCTTCGCAACCGTGGTGCTGACCCACCTGAAAACTCAGAAGACCCAGGGTAATCCAAACCTGCGGCGGGAGACCAAGTTCGCTCTCGCACGCAGACTTCTCAGCCGGGGATTTGACCGACAAACGGTGATCAATCTGCTGCGTTTTATCAACTGGCTGCTGGCACTGTCCCCGGCACTAGAAACCTTATTCTGGCAAGCCCTTATCGCCTTTGAACAGGAGAATCGTATGCCTTATGTTACCCAACGCCCTTTTATTACCTCGGCAACATTTTAGAATACAAGAATTGAACAGAATGCTTTGTGTGGGCGCGCGAAGCGCGCCCACACAAAGCATTCTGTTCAATTTCCGGAGTAATAACTTGTTTCGCATCCTTCAAAGGAAAGCACGACTACGATGACCACATTTGGTTTTGTCGAGTTCGCTTTATTGTTTGTAAATCTGCTCCTTCCATCATTTAGAAAAGATGTGTCAGGCAGTCAAATCTGAGGGGACTTCATCGGAGTAGTCGTTTTCGGGACCATGCTGTTAAGCGCCAAATATTGAAGAAGGCAATCGCCGACAATAATGCTCCTAAATTCCATTTCACTGAAGTCTTAAGCAGTGAGCGAAACTGCCTTGCATATGTGGTCGATGACTGCTCTCGAATAGCTGCATCGAGTCGCTCTAACGTCGAAACCAACTTTTCTTTTGTCATCTGCTCTGGAGAAGTCGGGGCAATCACCCCTGCGACAGTCAGAGCATCGGCGATACGGGTCACCTCCGCAGGATCTCTGGCTGCGACTAACTGATCTTTGGCGATTTGCAGAGTTTCTAGTTGCTGACTTGAAACAAAGTTCATTCGTAGTTTACTTTGCTCATTCAGTCGAAAGGTGTTGAGAGTTCCCAGAGGCAACATCAACAAGTAAAACAAGCCAAATACTAAAGCCAACCAGGATAGCAGACGTAGAATAGAAAGCTCTACACGATTAATTGAGGAACCGTCGTATCGATAAAATATCAATAAATACCCCAGCAACAGTGACCAGATTCGCTCTACCAAGGCACCGATTGTAGAGAGTTCCCATTGGGGATTTGTGAGTTGTAGAGGAATTAAAATAGAACCGTAATCTAGAAAAGCGTATGCTAGAAAGCAATATCCTATAAGAATCTGTAAACTCTGGGATTTGCTGGATAACCCAATAGGGATAGATTCTTGGCGGGAGACATAGGCCATCCTTTGAGTAATTAACTTAGTCTGCTTTCGCAATAGCCTTCTCAATTTCTGGGTCATCAAAAATTCTCCGATAGGGCGTTGTTGCATGAAAAGAGGTTGTGGACGAGAGAGACGTGGTAACTCCCAATCACCACAACCAAAACTTGCCATGAAAGCTCAATGCCACGTCCGAAACTGGTCTGAGTATAACGCCGGATTCAACCCGGATTTCTCAACAGTCTGGGAGAGACAGGCAAAAAACTATCGAGGCGACGAGAAAAGGATGAACGTAGTAGACTTGTTGGGGAATAAGCCGATTTTGAAGAAAAGGGATTATGTTGTGTCGGTACATTTGTTTTATTTAATTTGTTTCCGGCCTAAACCGGGGGCATGGAACAGGCATTGGGGCTTCAAGTGAATGCAGAATTCCCATCTTAAGGTATGCCGCACGTAATCCATCAGTTGATGATCCCCAAAGCCTTGGTCTGCCAAAAACACCACCTTTTTCCCCGGTGGCATCAACCCAGCCACTTTCATCAACACAGATAAATTGTCTCATCGCTCCACTGAGACAAAGCCCAGCTAATCAGCGGTCTATACAGGTAGCTCGGATGAATCCGAGGATTATGCATCCAACGAGAAAATCATCGCTGGGTACTCTGGGCATACACTGCCCCTGTTTCCACCGAGTTAATCCAGTGTGTCAAGTTCGACCGACCCGATTCGATCATGCCAATCACCATCCAGGCGGACACTAGGGCATGACGCAGATCAGATCAGGGGCATTGACGGATAAATTCAAGCACGACATCATACAGGCGTAGGGCGTGTTTCATAGCTCTTGTTTGTTTTTCGGTAAACAACAGCTTACGCCCTTTCTTCTTTAGTGGCTCAAAACTCACTCTGG
>CAZVXA010000332.1:0-5646 GCA_964630955.1 uncultured bacterium
CCCCCCCCGGGCCCCCCCCCTCTTCTAACAACCACCACCCGGGGGGGGGGGGCGGGGCGCCCCCCCCCCCCCCCCCCCCCCCAAAACTGGGATACACCCCCCACCTCTGAGGGCCGATTCGAAACTTGAATTTTGAATCTAAGTAAGTGGGCGTGGAAGTCGAAACCCAAAAAGCTGTTCCGCCTGCGCAGCGGGCGGAACAGCTTTTTGGGTTTCAATCTTAATCGCGCCTACCTACTGATCCGAAAATCCAATCTCCAAAATTCAGGTTCAAGGGTTTTTCCAGCCTTGAGGCGAGGCTCTGATGGTCTTTCTCTTACCCCAGGAGGACGTTATCAACCATCGAATTTATTAATCTTCGGATAGGCAAATAAATAGCGTCTGGCATAATTCACCTGATTAGTGGGTGATACAGATTTGCTGTTAATAATACGTACAGCCTTTTTCAGGCTAACAAGGTACAGATTTTCGGGGGCAGGGGCTTCGACGTGATCACCCAGCCGAACGTTGACCCCTCTGCGTGGGGGCAGTGCCCACACCCCCGGTACTTCACCAGCGTGAAAAACGCTGTAGTTGAATTTTTGTCAAACGCATTGTTACTGCTGCGATTAATCCTTGAACTGCCCCTTTAGGAATTATGCCTGCCCAACAATCGTCATCTTCGGATCTGCTGCAACTCCCCATATCGGTCTACCTCAACGACAAGTCAGCCTCCAGGCAACCGATTGAGGTGATTGAAATGCCTGCTACCCCCCGACAGGAGGCACCCGTTGTTCAAAATGTCCACTGGGTACCCATCGGGCTGTGGGTTCTGGCGATGACGTTGACCCTATTTGTGTTTGAAGCTTCCGAGATTAAAGCACTGAGTCGCCATCTGATCAGCCGCTTCAAGATCCCCAAAAAAGCCCCTTGCAACAGTTGCCGCTATTTCTCAGATAACGTCTACCTCAAATGTACGGTGCGACCAACGGATGTATTAACCGATCGCGCAGTAGATTGCCATGATTTCTGTGCGCGATCGCCCGGAAAATCCGCTGACATCAATCCCCCTAAGCATTAATTCACACTCACCATGTCTTTCCCACTCGCCATCCAGACACCACCCGAAATCCCCGGGCCTAACCCACCCCCCACGCCTCCTCCCGATCCCAATCCCCCCACACCGCCTCCCGACCCACTACCCGACCCCAATCCGATTCCCACCCCCCAACCCGAAATCAACCCTGGTGAACCGTCTCGCATGTAAGAATGTTTCTGTGGGTTCTCGCAAAGAGACAGTATGGAAGGCAGACTGTTCGACAGGCGCTACAGGGCAGTTAAAAGATTAGGTGGAGGCGGCTTTGGGGAGACTTACCTGGCCGAAGATCTGCGGCGACCGGGGAACCCGATCTGTGTGGTCAAGCAGCTTCACCTTTCCTCAGGTAGTCCTGCTGTCATGCAAGCCGCGAGACGTCTGTTTGCATCGGAAGCCGAAGTTTTGGAAAAACTCAAGCATCCTCAGATTCCTCAACTTCTAGCTTATTTCGAGGAGGAGGGGAGCTTCTATCTGGTTCAGGAGTTTATCGATGGGAGTTTGCTGGCAAGCACGATTGGAGAACAGGGGCGATTGTCAGAAGCTCAGGTTGTTCAGTTACTGGAAAATATTCTCAACATCCTTGTATTTATTCATGCTCAGGGTGTAATTCACCGCGATATCAAACCCAGCAATCTGATCCGCCGACACAGCGACAATAAGTTCGTTCTGATCGATTTTGGAGCGGTCAAAGAAGTCCAGAAAGCTGCCTCTCAACTAGAATCAGATGCCCATACCGTCTCAATTGGGACTGCGGGCTATAGTCCCAGTGAGCAGCTAGCCGGAAGGCCCTATCCCAACAGTGATATTTACGCGCTGGGCATGACTGCGATTCATGCAATCACGGGGCTGTCCCCCTCTGAACTGCCGACAGACCCGAATACAGGAGAGTTCATCTGGCAAAACTGGGCGTCTCACATCAGCCCTAAAGTCATTCATGTCATTGGCAGGATGGTGCGGTATTACTTCCGCGATCGCTATCAAACGGCCAGTGAAGCCTTGCAGGAATTGATGGGGGACGCTCCCGTCTCTATACCCGTTGACCGTCTTTATCCTGTAAGGAATCCTGAGAGTCCTCCCCGGATTTCCCCAGAGGTCTCCGTTATCGGCGAGATTATCCCTGAGAAGACAGGTCTCTTTCCAGCAGAAAGGGATTCCAGTGCGATCGCCCTGAAACGAACAGCATCGGGCAATATTCTGATTCTCCGGCAACAGGCGCAGCAGTTTCAAACGAAGTTTGTAGAATCGCTGCAACAGAAGACTCATTCAGCCACCGTGTTCCATGTCTACGGCATTGGCGGCATCGGAAAAACAACCCTGCTCCGGGAACTGCAAGCAGAAAATAGCCGCAGAGCACACTTTGTCTGGCTCTCGTTTGATCTTTCACTGGGGATTGAAACGCCTCTCAAGCTGATGGCAAAGCTGTATGAGGATGCGACCAGAGTCACCAAACCTGGCTTCTGGCAACAGGAAGTCTTTCCCCCTCCTGACGTATTTCTGTCGCTCTACAGTAGATATCAGCAAACCTTGAGTGCGCTGGAGACCCAGCCAGTTGAAGGAAAAGGACAGGTCAGCGATGAGCAGATCCGTACCGTCAAGCAACTGGTGAAACTGGGATTTGGTGCCGTTGGGCAACTCATGCCTGGGTCTGGCATCGCCGCTCCAGCCTTAGAAAAGCTCGCCGAGGGATCCGTTGATGCAGCGACGTTGCTGCTCTCTGAGAAAAACCGCTGGCAGCAGCTACTCCTCCAACACCAGGCCACCCGCAAACAAAAAGAACTTCAGGCGCTGATGCTTGAACCCCTGGTCAAATTGACGGAAGCATTCGCAGAAGGACTGATTCGCAAAGCCCAAAAGCATCCCATCGTTCTTGTCCTGGACGCCTACGAAAAAGCATCCCCAGAAGTTGATGTCTGGCTATGGCGCTACCTTCTGGCCAATACAAATCTGCGATACCATCAAATTCGACTGCTGCTGGCGGGGCGTTCCAGTTTGCTCAAGAAGGAGGGATGGCAAAGGCTACATCAGGACTGGCAACTGGTCTACGAGGTCAGCCTGAACCGCTTTACTGAGGAGCAAACCAGAGCCTACCTGGCACAGTTTGATATTTGCCAGAACCAACAGATTCATGCGGTCTACCGTACCACTAAAGGACTTCCCTATTATCTGAACTGGATTCGGGAGCAGAAGGAGCAGGGGATTGAAGTTGATTTTTCCCAGGGAAACGATGAGATCTCCAAAGTTCTTCTAAAGGGCTTAGACCCCGGTCAAAAAAGGGTCGTCCAGCTTATCGCCTGTTGCCACTGGTTCGATCGCGGACTGCTTCAGTTTCTGATCGACCAGTTCAGAGCAGGTGGTGACTTGACCCTGTCTCCTGGACAGTTTGATTACTTTGAATGGCTGATCCAGCGAGATTTTGTCAAAGTTGTGCGCTATCGCTACTGCCTGGATGATGTCGCCAGAGACCTGTTTCGACTTTCTCTATGGCAGGAACATCCCGATCTCTTCCATAGAGCGCATACCATCCTGGCCCATTACTTCGAACAGAAAACCGATCGCATCGCATCTCCCGGTACTCCCCTCACTGAGCAGATCGAAAATCCTGACTGGTGTACGTACAAAGCTGAATTTCTCTACCATCGTTTCTTTGCTGAACCGAGTGAGCAACAGCGCCAGTTCCTGCTCCAGCTTGAGGCTTCATCGCTGTTGAGTGAAAGCAAGATTATGCACAGTGCTATCCTGGCGATCGCATCAGAGTCAAGCATTCCCGATCACCCGCTACTGCCGCATCCCTCGAAGGAATTTCTATCCAGTATCAAGATTAATCCGGACAGCACATCGGTGAACAATGCGACAACGCTGCAACCGCCCGAAAGTTAGGGATCTGCTGTTTAATAAAATCCCAGTTTTCGCGTGGCGCGGCTTCGCCGCGCCAAGCGAAAACTGGGATTTTAAAGCCAAAACCCGGTTATTTTTGTGAGAGCCACGCGGAGCACGGCTCTCACAAAAACAACGGTGGCTTATTTAAGCGCGAAGTGCTGTAAGTTGACCAGTTTCAGAAAAAGTAACCGACGCGAACTTTCATTGCCTAACGGTCATCTTAGAAAGGGAGCGGGAATTTTCCCGATCATCAATCGACCTCTCCGGAGGTTGCAATGCTGCTACCCACAACCTTAATGGTGACAGGAGATAGAAATCATGCGTCAACGATATCAAACCGGGCTTGCACTGGCCGGAAGTTTATTGCTGTTGGGTCTTTTGGGCTGTGCCAGCGCCAGTGCCCTATGGCAGTCCTCCCCCCAGTCGCCCTTTCAAACTGCCCAGCGTATGACGCAACCTACCCAACCCGTTGACGATCGTTTACTTACCGCCAACACCCGATTTGGCTTTAAGCTGTTCTCCGAAGTGCTGAAGCAAACCCCTGGCCAGAACGTCACGATTTCCCCCTCCAGTGTGGCGATCGCCCTCTCTATGACCTACAACGGAGCCAGCGGCGAGACCAAACAGGCAATGGCACAAGCATTAGAACTTCAGGGGCTGACACTTCAGGAAATTAATCAGGGCAATGCGGCCCTCGAAGCGGCGCTGGAAAACGCAGACCCGAAGGTGAAACTGGCGATCGCCAACTCCCTCTGGGGCAGGCAGGGCTTCCAGTTCCGCCCAGAATTTTTGCAGCAGAACCGCCAGTTTTACGGCGCAGAGATTGCCACCCTCGACTTTGGTAGTCCTACTGCGGTGCGAACGATTAATAACTGGGTGAGCCAGCGCACCGAAGGCAAAATTCCCAGTATCGTCGATCAGCTTGAACCGAATGATGTGCTGTACCTGATCAACGCCATCTACTTCAAGGGAAACTGGACGACTCAGTTTGATCCAGGAAATACTGCTCTCCGGCCTTTCTTTAAGCTCAATGAGACGCAGGAGCAACATCCCTTTATGTCGCAGACGGGCAATTACCGCTATGCAGAGACCGATCAGTTCCAGGCCATCAGCCTGCCCTATGGCGATCGCCGCCTCAGCATGGTGATTCTCCTGCCCAAAGCCGACTCCAGCCTTGCCGAACTTCAGCGCAACCTGACCCCCGAAAACTGGCAGCGCTGGATGCAGCAGATGCGCTCCCGCGAAGGCAGTATTCAATTACCCAAATTTAAGCAGGAGTTTAGTATTGGCCTGAACGACACCCTGAAGTCGCTGGGCATGGGCGTAGCCTTTGACCGCAACCGGGCGGAATTTGGCGGCATCAGCAATGCGCAAATTTACATCAATAAGGTGCAGCACAAGACCTTTATCGAGGTGAACGAAGAGGGAACCGAAGCCGCCGCTGCCACCTCAGTTGGGATTGGCGTTACCTCTGCACCGATTGATGGGCCGTTCCAGATGGTGTGCGATCGCCCTTTCTTCTACGCAATCCGCGATAATCAGACGGGCAGTTTGCTGTTTATGGGGACGATGGTTGACCCGCAGTTTTAATGCCTATCCAAAAACCAAATTTCGGGAAGCGGGGCGCGAAAAACTAGACGGTAGCGCAAATTGGTTTTTTTGTAATTAATTATGGAACACCCAAAAAAAAAATG
>CAZVXA010000333.1:0-2417 GCA_964630955.1 uncultured bacterium
GACGGGTCAGGAAAGAACAAGTTCCAACCTCAACTTTGTGTTTAAAGCGAGAAGGTGGAGCGCGATGCGCCCCACCTTCTCGCAACGATCAACCGACGGGTCAGGAAAGAACAAGTTCTGCTGCCAGTCGATTGTGTTTCTCTACCAGGGTTTCTAGTTCTAGAGTGGTGATCTGTCCCTGATCTACAACCTTCCGACCGTTAATAAAGCTGTAGTCCACCCGGCTCACCTGACAGAAAATCAGTGCTGCCACCGGGTCATGCAGCGCACCTGCCAGTTCTGGACGATCCAGGTTAATCGCAATGAAGTCGGCAGACATTCCGGGGGCGATCGCCCCAATATCGTCCCGTCCCAGCACCTTTGCGCCGCCCAGCGTTGCCAGCTCCAGTGCCTCCCGTGCGGTCATCGCTGAGGCATCCAATTCTCGCACACGGGCCATAAGGAAGGCCATGCGGGCTTCGTTTAGCAAATTCGAGGTATCGTTGGAGGCTGACCCATCAACCCCCAGACTGACGGGTACCTTGTGCTGCAGCATTTTTCGAATTGGAGCCATGCCGCTGGCAAGGCGCATGTTGCTACAGGGGCAGTGGGCCACACCCGTTCCGGTTTTGCCAAACTTCTGAATGGCGCGATCGTCCAACTGTACACAGTGGGCGTGCCATACATCGTCCCCCAGCCAGCCCACGGATTCTGCGTAGTCACCCGGTGTCATACCAAAGGTTGACAGACTGTATTCAATGTCCGATTTATTCTCAGCCAGATGGGTGTGCAGGCGAATGCCAGTGTGCGATCGCGCCAGTTTTGCCGATTCTCGCATGAGATCTTGAGACACAGAGAAGGGGGAACAGGGGGCGAGGGTAATTCGCAGCATGGCGTGCCGCTGATTGTCGTGATACTGCTCAATCAGTCGCTGGCTGTCCTTCAAAATATCTGCTTCTTTCTCCACGACAGAATCGGGCGGCAGTCCCCCCTGGCTCTCGCCCACGCTCATGCTGCCCCGACTGGCATGGAATCTGAGGCCGATTTCCTGCACTGCCTGGATTTCGTCATCTAACCGACTACCGTTGGGAAAGATATACAGATGATCGCTGGCGGTTGTACAGCCGGAGAGAATCAGTTCGGCGGCGGCCATTTTGGCGCTGATGGCGATCGCCTCCGGGGTCATCTTCGCCCAGATCAGGTAGAGCGTTTGCAGCCAGTTGAACAGGTCGCAGTCCTGGGCGGCAGGGACGGCACGGGTGAGCGTCTGGTAGAAATGGTGGTGGGTGTTGACCAGACCGGGAAGCACCACGTACCGCCCCTGGAGGTCCAGCACCTCATCGGCGGTCTGAGGTAATTCCTCTGCGGTGCCCACCTGCTCGATTACGTTGTCTCGCACCAGCAGTGCGCCATTCTGAATCTCGCGACGTGCCCCATCCATCGTGACGAGGGTGTGAATATTCTTGACCAGCAGGGTAGGCATATAAATTCTGAATAAAGTGTTATGCCCGGTCTACAGCACTCCGTAGAGTACGGATGTATCTGGATATACATTTTGAGAATTTCTACTTGCAGAGTACTCGTGCTTCCGATCGAGCGATCGCCCGTAGCCCCTGCTAGACTTGTGGATATCTAATCATCTAAGCGGGTCGCACCGATGAGTCAAGCCGCTGCCCTTACAAAACTGCTTACGTTCGAGGAGTATCTCGCCTATGACGACGGTACAGATATCCGCTACGAACTGGTAGATGGAGAACTGGTCGAGATGCCCCCGGAGTCTGATGAGAATAATGATATTGCTAAAAAGTTGCTGTTTGAGCTTGCCAAGCATTTTCCAGCTTCACTTCTGGCCTACAAGGACACTGAGATCGAGGTAACCGGGCGGCGGGCACGATGCCGATTGCCCGATCTCCTGGTTCACACCGAAGCCTCGAAAGCTGCATTAACGGGAACTACTCGCGCAACAATTACCCGTGATATGTCGCCACCTGCACTGGTAATTGAAGTGGTAAGTCCTGGAAAAGAGAACCGGGATCGGGACTACCGCTACAAGCGAACGGAGTATGCAGCACGACAAATTGACGAGTACTGGATTATTGACCCGCAGATGAAACAGGTAACAATTTGTCGATGGGATAATGGATTATACGAGGATACTGTTTATACGGAGGCTGCGCGGATTCAGTCAAACGTTGTTCCGAATTTTGGTTTGACGCCAGTGGAGATTTTGGGTTGAGAGGGGTGATCGCGCAACATAGGCTTGAAGAACCTCCAAAACTCTTTAACGAACCTTACATCCAGGTAAAGCTAAAACCCACAAAGAAGTGGGGCGGGGGCAAGCGCCCCGCCCCATCTTTGTTGGGTTTAAACCAGACAAGAAATCTAGAAGAAGAACCCCAGATAACGGAGGGGGTGGCGACGACGGGTCGACAGAAGGT
>CAZVXA010000333.1:2427-5645 GCA_964630955.1 uncultured bacterium
AATTTGTTTTAATGAACCTCCAAATTTTATTACTTATCATTAATTAGTGTTAATTATAAAAACAACAACTCTGTGGCGTGTTTCCCTGCGCCGCCCCACTTCTTTGTGGGTTTTCAACCAGACATGAATTCTAGAAGAAGAACCGCAGATACCGTAGGAGTTGGCGACGACGGGTCTACTGAAGTTGTCATTGGCTAGATTACTTCCGGTTGCAATGCCGAAGTCATTACTGGACTTTTGACTATTTTCCCTATAATGCCACGAAACGCCCTCTGCGAGGGCGTTTCGCGGCATATCCAATTTAGCGTCGATTTAGTCAAAAGTCCAGTCATTATCTGACGGGGTGTAACTGTTGATGTAGGTGAAGCCAAGGCGGATGCTGCGGGAGGGATAGACGATTAACTGCGCCAGTGCGCCGTACTGACCATCAAACAGACCATTCTTCTCGGCAGGATTGTTCGCTGTGGGAGTCAGGTAGCCCAGGTTCAGCTCCAGGGAGTCGCCAAACTGATGCCGCAAGTCCACCCCTGCACCGCCGGAGTAGTTATAGATCGGGTTGCGCAGACCAAACAGAGAAACCGCGACGCCATCCAGATACGGCGTGAGCTGTGCAGACGCATCCAGATCTACGAAGCCGTTTCCAGTGACGGCGATGTAGAAGTTAGTGTGCTCACCCAGTGGGAAGCAATACCGCAGTAGAGACAGCAGTGCTTTGTTATCACTGTCGTCATCGTACTCAAGGCGGCCCATGTTGGTAGCACTCGATGAAGATGAAACGGAGGACACTTCGGTTGCCGCCAGCGCAGGTGCTGTGGCAACAAAAGGCAACAGCAGAATTCCACGTGTCCACTGGCAGTGGTGTTTTGAAGGCTGATAGGGGATTATAATTCCTCACTTGAATAAACAACACTCCGCGCTGGATCAGGTTGAAACAAGGGATTTAACGAACAGCCAGACGCTCCCTGGCATCCCGGAGGATAGCGTCGCCAGTCTCGGCGTCAAACCAGTGAAGATGCTCTGGTGGCAGAATCAGATTCAGGATCTGGTTCTGCCAGTTGTTGTTGGGGGGCAACAGCGCCCGCAGGGTGATGGGATTGTTTTCGCTGCCCTGCACCCGTAAACTGACCAGGTTGTGCATTCCCAGGTTTTCCACCAGAAATACTTTGCCCTGGATGGTATATTGCCCATCTGCCGATTCCGCCAACTGGACGTGCTCCGGACGAAGGCCCATAACAATCTGCCGGGGGGTGGTCGTCAGACTGGCAGGGAGGGGAATCCGATGATTGCCCAGCACCGCACTGCGACCCTCGCAGGAGAGCGTCAGCAGGTTCATTTGGGGACTGCCGACAAATCCTGCAACAAACAGATTGGCAGGCTGGTTGTAGATCTTGTAGGGTGGGTCGAGCTGTTGCACCAGCCCCTGATTCAGCACGGCAACTTTACTGGAAAGCGTCATGGCCTCTGTCTGGTCGTGGGTAACATAGACTACAGGTACATTCTGGTGCTCAAACAGCTCCTTCAGTTCGGCGCGTACTCGTTCCCGCAGCAGGGCATCCAGGTTGCTCAACGGTTCATCCAGCAGAAACACATCAGGCCGTCGGACAAGCGATCGCCCTAACGCCACCCGCTGCCGCTGTCCACCGGAGAGCTGTCCCGGCTTGCGATCCATCAATCCACCCAGATCTAACGCTTCCGACGCCATTGCCACGCGCTGCTTGATCTCTGCTTCTGGCACATGCTGCAAGCGCAAAGCAGAACAGAGATTGTCGTAGACGTTCATGTGGGGATAGAGCGCATAGCTCTGGAATACCATCGAGATATTGCGATCGCCCGGTCGGAGATTGGTAACGTTGCGTCCACCGATCAAAATGTATCCCCGCGTGGGCTGTTCCAATCCTGCAATTAATCGCAGAACAGTGGATTTTCCGCAACCAGATGGTCCCAGTAACGTTAGAAATTCACCGTCATCTACCGTGAGGCTGACATCCTTCACAGGTACCACTTTCGGACTGAACGTTTTATTTAGATTTTTAAGTTCGAGCTTAGTCATGATGATTGGTCTTTTACTTGTTTATCGCGTTTCAGGAGAGATCTGAATTCATCCCTCAGATACAACTTCAGTGTGACAGCAGATACGTCACTGCCACTTATCCTTTGACTGCGCCTGCCGTCAACCCCTGTACAATCTTGCGCTGGAAAAACAGCACCAGCAGTACCAGAGGCAACGTCCCCAACACCGTTGCAGCGGCGATCGGGCCATAGGGAATTTCAAATACCGAAGCGCCTCCCAACTGAGCAGCAGCAACGGGAATGGTCTTCATGTCCTCACGGGTAATAAAGGTGAGGGCAAAGATAAATTCGTTCCAGGCAAAGATGAACGCCAAAATTCCAGTCGTCACCATGGCGGGAACCGTCATCGGCAGCAGCACTTTCGTCAACATTCCCCAGGTGGTGTATCCATCCACCTTTGCAGCATCCTCCAGATCCTTGGGCAACTGCTGGAAGAAACTCCGCAGCACCAGGATTGTCAGGGGCAAGTTAATGGCGATGTAAGGAATGATCAGCGCCAGATAGTTGTTGCCCAGGTGGAAGAACTGCACCAGTTCTAGCAGTCCCAAAAACAGCAGAATGCCGGGGAACAGCGTCACAATCAACACCGACGCCAGGATGACTCTCTCCCCAACGGGACGCAGCCGCGCCAATGCGTAGGCGGCAGGTGTGCCGATGGCCAGACAGAGCAACGTGGAGACGATTGATACGAAGGCACTATTCAGGATGTAGCGGGCAAAGGGGCGACGGGTAAACAGCTCCATGTAGTGCTGGAGTGTCAACCGCGTCGGAAAGTAAACGTTAGGAATTGCAGAAATATCCTCATTTACCTTGAGGGATGTGAGGAGTTGCCACAGAACGGGGGCAAGACTGATAACCAGCACGCCGATGACCGCCAGAGCCAGCAGGAACTTGCGCAACCAGGCATAGTCATCAACGCGACGGGGCGATGGGACTTGGGTGAGGCGAGCTTGTTCTTGTGCGGTGGTCATGGGTGGGGTAATGGGTGGATGGGTGGATGGGTGGATGGGTGGATGGGTAGGGGCGGCCCTTGCGGCAACGGCGAAGCCGCGCAGCCGTTCGCCCGTACACGGGATGGGTGGATGGGTGGATAGATGGGTAGGGGCGTAGCATTTGGGCGATAAACGAATGGATAAGGGCAAAACGCA
>CAZVXA010000334.1:0-5644 GCA_964630955.1 uncultured bacterium
ACGCTCCAGCAAACCACACGACAACCTGTACTGAACTAGACTGAGAACTGCTATACTGAGCCTCCAACTAAATCGACGCTAAAATCAAATTTGCCGGGAAACGCTCTCGTAGTGAGCGTTTCCCGGCATGGTTATTAACTGGCGTGCTGGCGATACCACTCAATTGTGTTCTTCAGCCCTTCACGGAACTCCACCTCAGCGACGAAGCCAAATTTTTCTTTGGCGCGTTGGGTGTCCAGACAGCGGCGGGGTTGACCGTTGGGCTTGTCAATTTCCCAGACCAGTTCACCGTCGTAGTCCATCAGCTCACAAATCAGGACGATCAGGTCTTTGATGGGGATCTCATAGCCAGTTCCCAGGTTGACGGGTTCCGATTCGCTGTAGAACTGAGCACCCATGACAATTCCGCGGGCGGCATCGGCAGAGTAGAGAAACTCCCGCGTGGCGCTACCGTTGCCCCAGATGGAGATTTGTCTATCTCCGCGCTGCCGCGCCTCATGTACTTTGCGGATTAGAGCCGGGATGACATGGGAACTGCGGGGGTCGAAATTATCTTCAGGACCGTACAGATTGACGGGCAGCAGGTAAATGCCGTCAAAGCCGTACTGCTGACGATAGGACTGGAGCTGTACCAGCAGGGCTTTCTTGGCAATGCCGTAGGGGGCATTTGTCTCTTCGGGATAGCCGTTCCACAGGTCGTCCTCTTTGAAGGGGACGGGGGTGAACTTGGGATAGGCACAGATAGTGCCCACGCAGATAAATTTTTCAACGCCCACTTCGTAGGCCGCATGGATCAGTTGTGCACCCATCATCAGGTTGTCGTAGAACAATTCAGCAGGTTTCTCCCGATTTAACCCAATCCCGCCTACATGAGCAGCCAGGTGGATGATGACATCCTGTTGGTTCGCAGCACGTTTACAGGCTTCCATTTGGCGTAAGTCACAATCGCGCGATCGCACCACAGTGATCTTGTCAAGGTTGGCTCCTGCTTTGCACAATTGGTCGATTACCTGGCGTCCCAGGAAGCCTGCCCCTCCGGTGACGAGGATGCGTTTGTTACTGAAGTCAAGCGCTGTAGCAGTCATGGAAAAATTATCCCTTCAGAGCAATGATGGTGTATGAAAACTCAGTAGATGGCTGATATTTCCTATGCAAAGCAAATTAAACATCAACCATCTACTGGGTTTAGACGCCCCCTTAAGTCCGCAGAACGGTTCCCGACAGTCCCTGTCGAACCGTTGCATGATCCGTCACTGGCTGGATAGTGCTGCCATTTGAGGGAACGAGGCCCAGTGCCGTCAGGTCTGCATCGACCATCAGATGGACCAGTTCCTCAAAAGTGACTGTCGGCTCCCAGCCCAGTTTCTCCCTGGCTTTGGTCGGATCGCCAATTAGCAAGTCTACCTCTGCGGGACGCAGGTAGCGCTCATCGAATTCCACATAGTCCTGCCAGTTGAGGTTGACATGACCGAAGGCCAGTTCCAGGAGTTCACGCACTGAGTGGGTTTCTCCTGTCGCAACCACGTAGTCATCGGCAGTTTCCTGTTGGAGCATCAGCCACATCGCCCGCACGTAGTCCTTGGCATAGCCCCAGTCCCGTTTTGCATCCAGATTGCCCATGTAGAGCTTCTTCTGTTGACCCGCAACAATGCGGGCGGCAGCACGAGTGATCTTGCGGGTGACAAAGGTTTCGCCACGGCGGGGGGATTCATGATTGAACAGAATCCCATTGCAGGCAAACAGGTTATAAGATTCGCGATAGTTGACCGTCTGCCAGTGAGCGTAGACTTTGGCACAGGCGTAGGGACTGCGGGGATAGAAAGGCGTGTTTTCTTTCTGAGGCACCTCCTGCACCAGGCCAAACATTTCAGAAGAACCAGCCTGGTAGAAGCGCACTTCTTTCCCGGTGCGCTTCTGATAGTCGCGAATGGCCTCCAGAATGCGCAAGGTTCCCACACCCACGGAATCAACCGTGTACTCTGGCGAGTCGAAGCTAACCCGGACGTGGGACTGGGCACCCAGGTTATAGAATTCAACAGGTTCAACTTCTTCGAGGATGCGCCGCATCGTTGTCCCATCAGTCAGATCGCCGTAGTGCAAAAACAGACACGCTGATTCGTTATGGGGATCTTCGTAGAGATGATCGATCCGATCGGTGTTAAAGGTAGAAGTACGACGGATAATGCCGTGTACCTCGTAGCCCTTCTCAATCAGGAACTCACTTAAGTACGAACCATCCTGACCCGTAATTCCGGTAATCAACGCCTTTTTTTGACCAGTCATCCTGAATGTCTCTCCTGAAAGTTACGTCAGATTGGAACAGCGATCGCCTATCCGTAGGTTGACGGGTATTCCCTTACTACACCTGAATAGACCAAGTGATTTACAGCGTTTTCCACACTGGTGAAGTACAGCGGGTGTGGGGACGTTGCCGTTCGGACTTCGGCGAGCGCTCACGACGTTCGCCGACGCTCAGTCGAGCCGTCACAGCCCCCCGCAGAGGTTCCGCCTCTGCACCCCAAATCTGCACCTCATCAGCCCGGAAAAGACTGTAACTGCGGTACTGTCATCCAGTACTCCATCACAGTTCTTGAAAGGGGGTGTCCTCCACCCAATCGCCCTCCAAAAGTGCCCGCTTAGCCTAGCACAGGTAATCCCCTGTTCTTTAACAACGATCGCACCCTTTCACCAGGACAGTCTGTGATAAACCGAGGTACCTTAGAGGTATATTCATGTAATTAAAAGAAGTGTGAAGTTTATTCACGATCGTAAAGCTGCTGACAAACCTGCGTTTGCTATCGTGCATAAGCTGACGCACCTCAGGGTCATTTTGTGCCGTTTCGTATCGCACATCACTGTCCCAAATGTTGCTGGGATAGACCATTTCGTTAAACCTTACATTCAATCTTGTGCTGGTGCCGGGAGACGTTCAAACCATGCTGGAATCTTATCGTCAACACGTTTCGGAGCGGGCGGCGCTGGGTATTCCGCCCCTGCCTCTGAGTGCGGAGCAGACCTCGGAACTATGTGAACTGCTGAAACAACCGCCAGCCGGGGAGGAAAGCTTCTTGCTGGAGCTGCTGCGCGATCGCATCCCCCCCGGCGTTGACCAGGCGGCCTATGTGAAAGCGGGCTGTTTGACGGCGATCGCCAAAGGGGAAGCCACCAGCCCCCTGATTTCGCCCAAAGAGGCCACAGAACTCCTGGGCACCATGATGGGGGGCTACAACGTCCACTCATTAATTGATCTGTTAAATGCCGATGACGCGATCGCATCGACCGCTGCCGCTGCACTGGGTAAAACCCTGCTGGTTTACGACGCCTTCCACGACGTACAGGAGCTGGCTGACGGCGGCAATGCCTACGCCAAACAGGTGATGACCGCCTGGGCCAATGCCGATTGGTTCACCAGCCGTTCTTCACTACCAGAGGCGATCACAGTCACTGTGTTCAAAGTCCCCGGTGAGACCAACACCGATGACCTGTCGCCCGCGCCCCATGCCACGACTCGTCCCGATATCCCGCTGCACGCCCTGGTGATGCTGGAGACGCGCCAGCCAGGGAGCCTGCAAACCATTGCTGAACTGAAGCAGAAGGGCCACCCCGTTGCCTATGTGGGCGATGTGGTGGGCACGGGTTCCTCCCGCAAGTCCGCCATCAACTCGGTGCTCTGGCACATTGGACAGGACATTCCCTTTGTACCCAACAAGCGATCGGGCGGCTACATCCTGGGCGGCAAGATCGCTCCCATTTTCTTCAATACCGCTGAGGACTCCGGCGCTCTCCCCATTGAGTGCGATGTGACCCGGATGGAAACGGGTGATGTGATCACGATTTACCCCTACAAAGGCGAGATCGTGAATCAGCAAGGGGAAGTCATTGCCACCTTCGCCCTGAAGCCCGACACGATTTTGGATGAGGTGCGCGCTGGAGGCCGCATTCCCCTGCTGATTGGCCGCACCCTCACCGACAAGACCTGTGCGACCCTTGGTCTATCCCCCAGCCCCGCCTTCGTTCGCCCCCAACAGCCCACTGACACGGGCAAAGGCTTCACCCTTGCTCAGAAAATGGTGGGTAAAGCCTGTGGCGTCCCCGGTGTTCGTCCCGGCACCTCCTGCGAACCCCACATGACCACCGTCGGCTCCCAGGACACCACTGGTCCAATGACCCGCGACGAACTGAAGGAACTGGCCTGCCTCGGCTTCAGTGCTGACCTGGTGATGCAGAGCTTCTGCCACACCGCCGCCTACCCCAAACCTGTGGATATTAAGACCCACCACAGCCTGCCCGACTTTATCACCTCTCGTGGCGGTGTCTCCCTGCGTCCTGGGGACGGCATTATTCACTCCTGGCTGAACCGGATGCTGCTGCCCGATACGGTCGGCACCGGGGGCGATTCCCACACCCGCTTCCCACTGGGGATTTCTTTCCCGGCTGGCTCTGGTCTGGTGGCTTTCGCCGCTGCGCTGGGGGTGATGCCGCTGGATATGCCGGAGTCGGTGCTGGTGCGCTTCACCGGAAAGCTTCAGTCTGGCGTGACGCTGCGGGATATTGTGAACGCGATTCCCTATGTGGCGATCCAGCAGGGCAAGCTGACGGTGGCCAAGGAGAACAAGAAGAACGTCTACTCCGGTAAGATTATTGAGATGGAGGGATTGCCCGATCTGCAACTGGAGCAGGCATTTGAGCTGACGGATGCCACTGCGGAGCGATCGGCAGCGGGTTGCACCATTAAGCTCAGCACCGACACCGTGGCAGAATACCTGCAATCGAACGTTGCCCTGATGAAGAATATGGTGGCTCGTGGCTACGGCGATGCCCGCACCATCCTGCGCCGGGTGGCAAAGATGGAGCAGTGGCTGGCCAATCCCTCGCTGATGGAGGCTGACCCCGATGCCGAATACGCCGAGGTGATCGAAGTCAATCTGGACGAGATTAAGGAACCCCTGGTGGCCGCTCCCAATGACCCTGACAACATTAAGCTGATGTCAGAGTGCGCAGGCGATCCGATCCATGAGGTGTTCATTGGTTCCTGCATGACCAACATTGGTCACTACCGCGCCGCTGCCAAAGTGCTGGAGGGCGCTGGCCCGGTCAAGGTGCGCCTGTGGATTGCGCCACCCACCCGGATGGACGAACAGCAGCTCCGCGAGGAAGGCTACTACGGCATCTTCGCGGCTGCGGGCGCTCGGACGGAGATGCCGGGATGCTCTCTTTGCATGGGCAACCAGGCGCGAGTGGCCGATGGGGTGACGGTGTTCTCCACCTCGACTCGGAACTTCAACAACCGCATGGGTAAGGACGCAAAGGTCTACCTCGGCTCGGCGGAACTGGCGGCGGTCTGTGCGCTGCTGGGGCGAATTCCAACGGTGGATGAGTACATGGAGATCGTCACGAAGAAGATCAATCCCTTCGCGTCTGACCTGTACCGCTACCTCAACTTTGACCAGATTCCCGGTTTTGAGGATGAGGGGCGGGTGATTCCGCTGGAGGAGATGCCCCGAATTGAGGATATTCTGGGGATTCCTGCGGGGGCGGCGAAGTAGCGGGGGCGATTGCCCATTCCACGCCCAGTTACCTAGAGCCTATCCAAAAACCCAAATTCTGGAGGGCGCGACGCTACAGCGTCGCGCCCTCCAGAATT
>CAZVXA010000335.1:0-5625 GCA_964630955.1 uncultured bacterium
TTACCTGCGTCGTGTGGATGTCTCCCCCGCGCAGCGGGGGAGACATCCACACGACAGGTAATTTCATTGCTAGAAATCTCCTTATTGGGAAGACTTTGTAGACTTGGTTGTCTTTGTCTTCGCAGCAGTACGGGTGGTCTTCTTGGCAGCAGTTTTCTTGGTGGAACTGGTCGATTTCGTCGCCTTGGAGGTCTTGCTTGCATCTGCCTTGGTTTTGGTGTCGTCGGTGGCCTTGGAGGAACGACCGCCCTTTTTGGTTGCAGCTTTTTCCGCCAGCGCCTTCAGGGCCGTCTCCATTGAAATGGTTTCCACTTTCTCGCCCTCCGGCAAAGAGGCGTTCACCTTACCGTGCTTGATATAGGGGCCGTAGGGACCGCTGTAGATATTAACGGGTTCGTTGTTCTCTGGATGAGCGCCTAACTCCCGTAAAGGGGTAGCAGCCGCTTTACTTCGACCACGTCCCGCTTTGGGTTCTGCCAGCAGTTCCAAGGCACGCTCCAGCGTCACGGTCAGCACATCGTCGTCACCTTTGAGGGAACGATACTCCGGCTTGCCTTCCGCCCCCTTGGCGTGAACTACATAGGGACCAAACCGTCCCAGGTTGGATTGCACCTTGGCACCTGTTTCGGGGTGAACACCCAGAGTGCGAGGCAGAGCCAGCAGGCCAACCGCCATCTCCAGGGTCACGTTTTCGGGCTTGACGCCTTTTGGCAGAGAGGCTCGCTTCGGTTTGGGATTCTCCTCAGTCTCATCGCCAAGCTGGACGTAGGGGCCATAGGGACCAATCCGCTGGTAGATAGGTTCGCCCGTTTCGGGGTGAAAGCCAATCTTGTCGGGGCCTTCGGTCTTCTGGCGCAATAGGACTTCTACCTGCTGGGGATCAAGGTCAGCGGGGGTGAGGTCTTGGGGAATGGTTGCCTTAACCGGTCCTTCCTCGTTCTCGGTTTCGATATACGCTCCATAGCGGCCAATCCGCACCTTTGCGGCCAACCCCTCCAGGTCGATGGCGCGGGCTTCGTTGGGATCAATCTGACTTTCCTGTTGTTTCACCTGGGTTTCCAGTCCCTTCTGGCCCAGGTAGAACTCCTTCAGGTAGGGCAGCCACTCTGCTTCACCTGTGGAAATTTCGTCCAGGGTTTGCTCCATGCGGGCAGTAAATCCGGTGTCCACCAGATCGGGGAAATACTTCTCCAGCAGATTGGTGACCGCGAAGGCTGTGAAAGTAGGCACCAGACTGTTGTTCACCATTTGGGCATAGCCCCGGTCGATGATGGTGCCAATAATACTGGCATAGGTGCTAGGACGACCAATACCCTCACTTTCCAGAGTTTTCACCAGGGTGGCTTCAGTAAAGCGGGCAGGCGGTTGGGTTTCGTGGTCAATCGCCTCAAGCGCACGGCACTCCGGATGATCGCCCTCCCTCAATGACGGCAGAATTACTTCCTGGCTCTCGATCGCCGCATCGGGGTCATCCGATCCCTCCACGTAGGCCCGGAAGAAACCGGGGAAATCAATGCGCTTGCCGGAGGCGCGGAACCCGGCATCGCCCACCTGGAGCTGCACGGTGATATTGGTTTGCCGCGCTTCAGCCATCTGGGTGGCGACAGTGCGCTTCCAGATCAGGTCGTAGAGCTGGAGTTCTCGACCGCTCAGCCCAGTTTCCTGAGGAGTACGGAAGGTGCTGCCAGCGGGACGAATAGCTTCATGGGCTTCCTGAGCGCCCTTACTCTTAGTGGAGTACTGGCGCGGCTGAGGGCTGAGGTAGTTGGCCCCGTACATCTCCTCGACGCAGCTGCGGGCGGCGGCGATCGCCTGCTGTGAAAGGTTTACCGAGTCCGTTCGCATGTAGGTGATGTAACCCTGTTCGTAGAGGCTCTGGGCGACGCGCATGGTATCGCGGGCGGAGAGCCGCAGCTTGCGGTTAGACTCCTGCTGGAGAGTAGAAGTGGTAAAGGGAGGCGCGGGTTTGCGGGTGGAGGGGCGCTCCTCCAGGTTGGACACCGTCCAGGTTTCAGACTGGAGGCGAGTCTGGAGCGATCGCGCCTCTTCTTCCTGGAGCAGCAGCACCTGCCGACCTGCTGCAATCTGCCCGGTGGATTCGTCAAAATCTGCTCCGGTAGCGATTCGGACGCCGCGCAGGGAGATCAAACGGGCATCAAAAGGAATTTCGTCCTTAGCGAGAATGGCCTTTAAGTCCCAGTAAGTCCCTTTTCTGAAGGCGCGCCGTTCGCGCTCCCGACGCACCAGCAGTCGTACCGCGACGGACTGTACCCGTCCAGCAGAAAGACCCCAGGCGATTTTCTTCCAGAGCAGGGGAGACAGGGTATAGCCCACCAGGCGGTCGAGGATTCTGCGGGTTTCCTGGGCGCGTACAAGCTGTTCATCGACCGTGCGGCAGTTGCTCAGCGCTTCATGGATGGCTTCCTCTGTAATTTCGTGGAACACCATCCGCTTAATCGGAACCTTGGGCTGGAGTACCTGGAGCAGGTGCCAGCTAATACTCTCCCCCTCGCGGTCTTCGTCCGTTGCCAGTACCAGTTCATCGGCGGTCTTCAGTGCGTCTTTCAGCGATTTGACGACCTTTTTTTTATCCTGCGGAATGATATAAAGCGGCTCGAAGTTGGAATTCACGTTGACCCCAATCTTTGCCCAGTCTTCCGATTTAACGTTGGCCGGGATGTCGCTGGCAGACTGGGGCAGATCGCGCACATGACCCATTGACGCCTCTACCTGGTAATCGCGGGGTAGATAGTTGCGGATGGTGCGGGCTTTGGTGGGGGATTCAACGATGACGAGTTTGGTCATAGGGCGATCGCATCACAACAAGTCAGAGAGCCAGAGCGGTTGTAAGAGCAGGTTGATAGAAACGTAGTCGGTGATGGAAGGGGCCATCGGCAAAACCTGTCCTAACGATGGATAGGAAGGAGCGAATACCATCTATCAAATCGCGCCCCAGTCTAGCACTAATGATCTACAACCTAGCGAGGGAACGACAGAGTTGCAACGGTAAACCTCATTTAAATAGAGCGATTTTTGGTGTGGATTGCCGAATCGACATCGAAATTTAACGAACTTACGGCGCTTTGTAAGCGCGTGAGGTACAAAATTTTTGTTGAGAGCCGCGCAGAGTGCGGCTCTCAACAAAAACTTTGGTTCTATCTCAGCGCACAGCGTTGTAGACAAACTGGGAGGGGGCTGAATCCTTAGTGCCATTGATCAATACTTATAGCGAATATCAGGAAGAACCGGGGTTGATCTGCCTTTTTACAAAGGTACAAAGATCGCCCTCACGGTATGATGCTTTAGGTACAGATTGCCCTAACCTCGACGGAGATTTAACAAAGCGTCAAGTAAAAGCGTCAAGTAAAACGTTCTTCGGTCAGACGTTTCCTGTTTTGCCTGTACCCAGTTTCCCGTCCTTGATATTGCTACCTGCCGAATCCTATGGACGTTTCTTCCCTAGCCGCCCAGCTTAACGCTGGAACCATTCTTCCAGAAGGGATTGTGATTACAACCCTGCTGGTGGTGTTGGTGGGCGATTTGATCGTGGGTCGTTCCTCCTCCCGCTGGACTCCTTATTTTGCTATCGGTGGCCTCCTCACCGCTGTCGCTGCGCTCTACCTTCAGTGGGGCAACACCGACACGGTTTCCTTCCTGGGCGGTTTCAACGCAGATGCCCTAAGCATTGTATTCCGAGGAATTATCGCTCTCTCTGCCGCAGTGACCATCTTGATGTCGATTCGCTACGTCGAGCAGGCAGGTACCTCGCTGGCGGAGTTCCTGGTGATTCTGATGACCGCTACTGTTGGGGGGATGTTTCTCTCCGGTGCAGATGAGCTGGTCACGGTTTACGTCTCGCTGGAAACTCTGAGTATCTCCTCCTACCTGCTGACGGGATACATGAAGCGTGATCCTCGCTCTAATGAGGCAGCACTGAAGTACCTGCTGATTGGGGCTGCTAGTTCAGCTATCTTTCTGTACGGTGTGTCGTTGCTGTACGGTCTGTCTGGCGGGGAAACCAGCCTGAGCGCAATTGCGACCCAGATCGCGCTAAACAACGTTGATCAGTCGATTGGGGTTGTAATCGCCCTGGTCTTCGTGATCGCCGGGATTGCCTTCAAGATTGCAGCAGTGCCTTTCCATCAGTGGACCCCTGACGTTTATGAAGGTTCACCGACTCCGGTGGTTGCCTTCCTGTCAGTTGGTTCTAAAGCGGCTGGATTTGCCCTGGCTATTCGTCTGTTGGTCACGGCATTTCCGCTGGTGTCTGAGCAATGGCACTTCGTTCTGGCGGCACTGGCGATCCTCAGTATGGTGCTGGGTAATGTGGTAGCGCTGGCTCAGACCAGCATGAAGCGTCTGCTGGCTTACTCCTCTATTGGTCAGGCGGGTTTCCTGATGATTGGTCTGATCATCGGCACAGAGGCGGGCTACTCCAGCACCGTCTTCTATCTGCTGGTCTACCTGTTCATGAACCTGGGTGGTTTTGCCTGCATTATTCTGTTTACCTTGCGCACAGGCACTGATGAGATCAGCGAGTATAGCGGCCTCTATCAGAAAGATCCGCTGTTGACACTGGCACTCAGCGTCTGTCTGCTGTCTCTCGGCGGTATTCCGCCTCTGGCTGGCTTCTTCGGGAAAATCTACCTGTTCTGGGCTGGCTGGCAGGCCGGAGCCTATGGCCTGGTGCTGGTGGGTCTGTTGACGAGTGTTATCTCCATCTACTACTACATTCGTGTGGTGAAGATGATGGTGGTGAAAGAGCCGGATGAAATGTCCGATGCGGTTCGCAACTACCCTGAGATCCGCTGGAATCTACCGGGAATGCGGCCCCTCCAGGTTGGCCTGATCCTGACGCTGGTGGTGACCTCGCTGGCGGGTATCTTCTCTAATCCACTGTTTAACCTGGCCAATGCTTCGGTTCAACAAACGCCAATGCTTCAAAACGAGATTAGAGCGGAGAAAATTACAGGCCCTGTTGGAGCGGTTCAGAATGAAAATCAGTTGAGTCTGACCCGTAGCCTGTAATTGGTCGGTGGGCATGAAACGCCGTGTAAACTCAAAGGGCTATTCCGTCCATGATATGCGCGGAATAGCTCTTTAGATTAAGGAAAACGTTTCTACAAGTGTGATTATCCCGGAGCTGCATAATCAAATTACTGCGATCGCAAGCCAGATTAAGCTGTTTGAATGCGTCCCGTGCGCGGCAACAATTCGCGAGTTCCTAGTTAACCAGAATATCTCGGGTAAACTCATCCAGTTATCTACAGGTAGCTCAAGTACTTCTTACGATAATATTTGGGATGACAGCATTGGGCAAATTATCTTGTCAAATGGCAAGCATGAGGCGATTGCCGTTGAGATTGATGGACAAGAGTTAATTTTTGACAATGTTCACCCTGAAGGGATTCCTAGACTAGACTGGATGAAAAACCTACAGTCCCCAAGGGGTTTGCCATAAAACAAAATCCCAGTAAAACCCCAGTTTTCACTTGGCGCGGCGAAGCCGCGCCAAGTGAAAACTGGGGTTTTATTAAACAGCAGATCCCCAATTAAGGATTGTGGGGGTGAATATGAATGCTCTCACCACCTGCTGGCGCGAGGTGGGAGTGTCCTGATAGGGCG
>CAZVXA010000336.1:0-779 GCA_964630955.1 uncultured bacterium
TCGCTTGGCGCGGCTAAGCCGCGCCAAGCGAAAACTGGGATTTTATTGGGATTTTATTTTATAGCAAGCCCATAAGTAGGTTAACATTGAACCCAAAAGCGCTTCCGCCCGCTGCGCGGGCGGAAGCGCTTTTGGGTTTCAGGTAAGCTCTAAATCATCCGCCGCAGCACCGCCATATCCTGATCATCCAGTTCCACCGGAACACCGCTGCGAATCAGTTCCGCAAAGTCCTCATTGGGAACCATGATGCACAAGGCGTACAGCCGTGAATCCCCCGTATTCTCAATCTCGTGCGTCCCCGTCGGTGGCACCAGAATGCTATCCCCCGCCTGAATTTTCACCGCCTTGCCATCGCAGGTTGCAATCCCTTCACCCTTCAGCACAAAAAACATCTCCACCGCCAACTGGTGACGATTCGGAGGCGTCTTCCCCCCCACATCAAAAATCTCCACACAGTAGGTCAGCGACAGATTCGCACTGGTTGGATCAAACACGATCGCCAACCGATTTGTGTCACGCGGACTGATACGAAACGCCTGATAGTCATGGGGCGTTTTCACAATGGGAATCACACAGCTACCCGTCTCTATCATTGGTGTTCTCCTAAAGTGTGGAGCGATTAGGGTGCATCTCACTTTTGCAAATTTCTAAAACTAATTTTGCGAGTAGCGCGGGCGAAGCCCGCGCTACTCGCAAAACTGGATACACCCCACCGATTAACCCATAAACAATAAACAAGCCCCAAGCAAAAACCAAAGCCACAGAAAACGCCCCCAAAA
>CAZVXA010000336.1:789-5587 GCA_964630955.1 uncultured bacterium
AATTTTCTGTGGTTGTGTTTTCTTTTTTCAATTAATATAACAAAAATAAACCACCTTCTGTGCCGGGGGGCCGGCCCCCCCCCCCCGCTACTCGCAAAATTGGTATACACCCAGCGATTACCCATTAACCATTAACCATGCCCAAAGCATCTACCAAAGCCTCAGAATCCGCCACAAATCCAAAGCATTGCTTAACGTTGTACAGAGTTGCCAGCCAGCAGTACTCCGGTGAGGTGGTTGCTGTGCAGTCGCTCACCAGGATGCAGTCGTAGCCCAGGAAATTTGCATCCTGGAGGGTGGTCATAACGCACTGGTCGGCATTGACCCCGGCAAACAGCAGCGTGGTTTTTCCCAGGTTGCGCAGAATGCTGTCCAATGGGGTATCCCAGAAGCCACTCATGCGGAATTTGTCTACCTTGATGTCCTGCGGGAGCTGTTCCAGTTCGTCCACCACCGCTGCCGCCCAGCTATCTTTGGTCAGCACCGGAGCGCCATTTTTTGGGAGGGGATCGGCCAGACCCACGCCTTCTCCGGTGGGGTTGTAGACGTGGCGCAGTCCGGCGCTGATGTTCAGCAGGTCGGGACGGTTGCCCCAGTTGACCCAAAAAACAGGGACAGCGTGCGATCGCAGCACCGGGAGCAACCGCTGGAGCGGCGCAATCGGCGTGCGGGCAGGGGACACATCCACCCCAATGTGGGCCAGCCAACCATCGGGATGACAGAAATCGTTCTGCATATCGATCACCAGAATCGCCGCCTTGGACAGATCCAGGCGCACCGCTTTGGTCTCAGTTTTCAGCAGAATGCAGCGCGGCTCTAAAGGGGCGCGGGTGATATCAGCAGTTTCGCCGTTCACTAACCAGGCGTTGGGCGGAGTGCCGAGGGTTTTCAGCGGTGGATTCATCGGAGATCAGATGGAGGTGTAGGACTAGTCGTAGGGCATGGAGGCAATTGTGTTCAGTATCGTAGAGTACTTCTAACTCCCCACAGAGGCCGCCGCCTTCTCCCCCACCAGGCAATTTTTCTGGAAGCGATCATAGCGGAAGGCTTTGACTTGCTCCGGAGTCTCATTGGTCGCCACCATCTCAGCGGTGTTGTAGCCGCTGGCAGGGGAGGCTTTGAAGCCCCAGGTGCCCCAGCCGCAGGTGATGTAGAAATTCTGGAGTTCGTCTACTTTCGAGATAATCGGCGCGTAGTCGGGAGTCATGTCGCACATTCCGGCCCATTGCCGCTGAATTTTGACGTTGTGCAGACAGGGGAAAAGTTCCAGGATATGGGTGGCGTAGCTCTCCAGAACGTCCAGGGTGGAGCGCATGGCGTACTGCGGGAAGGCATCGACTGCCCCACCGCAGACCAGTTCGCCGCGATCGCTCTGACTCACATAAATATGCAGTGTCGAACTGACCACCACATGGTGCAGCCACGGTTTCAGGCTCTGGGTGACAAACGCCTGGAGGGGATGGGTCACCAGTGGCAGTTTCACCCCCACCTTGCGGCACACTTCTGAGGTCCACCCCGCCACCGCAGACACCACTCTGTCGCAGTAGATCACGCCCCGATTGGTCTGTACCCCGGTGATCCTGCCGTTCTCCGTCAGGATGTCCTGCACTTCCGTAAGCTGATGAATATGGATGCCCCGGCGATCAGCTCCCCGTGCAAATCCCCAGACCACCGCATCGTGACGAATAATCCCACCGGGCGGATGGTAGAGCGCTCCCAGAATCGGATAGCGGGGATGGTCAGAGGTATCGATTTCAGGAATCATATTTTTGATTTCCTGCGGCGTCACCATGTAGCTGTCTACGCCTACCGCTTTGTTGACCTCAGCGCGGGTGGTGAGGGCGGCCATCGATGCGGTGCTGTGTCCCAGGGTAAAGTGTCCCTGCTGGCTGAACATCAAGTTAAAGTCCAGCTCCTGCGACAGGTCTTCGTATAGTTTCAGACTCTGGTCGTAGAACCGCACGCCTTCCTCTGTGCGGTAGTTGGAGCGCAAAATGGCCGTATTCCGGCCCGATGCGCCAAACCCGACGTACTTCTGCTCCAGTACCGCCACATTCGTAATGCCGTGTTGGGTGGCCAGGTAGTAGGCGGTGGCCAGTCCATGTGCGCCGCCGCCAATGATGACAACGTCGTAGGAGGGTTTCAAATCGTGCGATTGCCACATAGTTTTTTCATGATTAAGTGACCTGGCTTCCGTCCCAATGCAGGAAAGTGCAGTGCGAAGCGCTGAAATCTCCTGCGTTACATCGCTCCAATTGCCGTAACATCCGCAGCAGGATCCCCAAATCTCACAGGTACGGCCTCGATTCCTGCAGGCAGCAGACCCACCCCAATTCCCACATCCACCAGCGCTTCAAATAGCGACTCCGACAAATTTCTGGAGTGCAGCAGAATCTCCAGGCCAGCCGTCCGATACAGCGTACAGCGAATCATATGAACCGATGACTGCACCACACTTCCTGCGGGAACCCGATCGCGCCTTAGATCCAGTGCCGTCGATCGCTCCAGCACCTGATCCCGCCGCACACCTCCTAATGCAAAACACCCCAGTGCCCCCGTCTGATTGGTTACCGCCACCCGCTGTTCTGCCGGAACGCCATTGAGGGCGATTACCCCTCTGGGGAACTGCGAAGCAAACACCCCAATTTGTTGTAGGAACTTAGACTCCAGTCCCGGCAAACACAGGATCAAATAATCATTGGGCGTCAGCCGCAGGACAACCCGATCAAGACTGGCAAGGCTGCTTAACGGTGGAATGGCTTCTGCACCGGGGCAAAGGTGGTGGGCGATCGCCCCTGCCTCCTTCCCTACCAGCGAAATCTTGCCAATATGCGACCAATCCGCCAGCACGGCTCCAGTCTGAACTTGCTGTCGTTCTCTTTGGGGATCGCCAAAATGCGCAGCGATCCGCCACTCAGCTACCGCCGTGAGATGGGCACCATACTGGGAATAGATCCCAGAGAGCGGACTATTTTTAATCAAAGTTGGAGTCATAAAAGTATTGCAACATATATGCGGCGCTTTGCAAGCGCATGAGGTACAACGTTTTTGTTGAGAGCCGCGCTCAGCGCGGCTCTCAACAAAAACGTTGGGTTTATCTCAGCGCAAAGTGCTGTAAAAGAAGGCATCCCCCAAAATCTCACTGTTCTCCTTAGAATAAGGACGATTACCTCGGCAATATTTTGTAGGATACAAGAATTGAATAGAATGCTGCGTGTGGGCGCGCTTCGCGCGCCCACACGCAGCATTCTATTCAAATGCCGGAGCAATAACTCACGGTGAGGAAAACATCATGCGAAAGGTTGGGGTCTGGGTCTTACTCCTTGTGCTGTCGGCGCTGGCAGTTTGGAGTTGGGGGCAGTCTTCCGCATTGCAGGCGCTGCTTCCAGGTCGGGGGGATTCCTCCGTGGTAGCCAGTGCAACTGCGATCGCCCCTCCCGCCATTCATCCTGACCGCCTTCTCAAGGACGTAGCGGAACTGAGCTATCGGCGATTTGAGGAGGGCGATCGCCGCCGCGCCCAGGACTACATTGTGAAAGCTTTGACTGAGGCCGGTTGGAGCGTTCAACTCCAGCCATTTGAGCGGGAGAGCGACTCCCACCATGTCGCCAGAGGCTTAAAGCAAGGCACCAATATCGTTGCAGAGCGTCCAGGAACCGATCCGGCAGCAGGGACAATTCTGCTGGGAGGGCACTTCGATACGGTGGAGCGATCGCCCGGAACCGACGACAACGCCACAGCCGTAGCAACGGTGCTGGAAGCGGCTCGTCTGCTGGGTTCTCGACCAACGCCCCGCAGCCTGCAACTGGTGCTATTCGACCTGGAAGAAATTGGCCTGCTGGGCAGTAAGGCGTTTGTGGGCGCGCTGCCCAAATCTGGAAAGATTCGTGGTGCTGTCATCCTCGACATGATTGGCTACGGCTGCTACACCGACGGCTGTCAATCCTATCCCCCGGTGCTGCCCGTGAAGCCGCCGACAACACGGGGAGATTTTCTGGCGGTGATTGGCGACCAGGGACACCAGAAACTAATTGACGCTTTTCCCCAGGCCAGCCGCAGCGATCTGACCCCCGTTCTGACGCTGGCCGTCCCCTTTCTGCCGGGAATGGCCCCGGACCTAATTCGCAGCGACCACAAACCTTTCTGGGAAGCGGGCACAGGAGCAGTGCTGGTGACCGACACTGCCAATTTTCGCAATCCCCACTACCATCAGCCCGAGGATAGCTTCGACAATCTGGATGTCAACTTTTTTAGGGGGTCAGCCCAGGTAGTAATCAATGCGGTGACGACGTTGCTGGAGTCATCGGGGTCGCTGGCTGGGGCATGAGTCAGGCTCCCCTCGTTCCCAGGCTCCGCCTGGGTATCTGTTTAGCGTTTTCGGATCCAGCCTCCCCTCGTCCCCAGGCTCCGCCTGGGGACGAGTTTTAGGAAGCTCTGCCTCCTCTGAGTTGGAGGCAGAGCCTCCAGCAGTCATTACTGGCCTTTGGCCAGTAATGACTGGACTTTTGACTATTTTTCCGGTAATGCCGCGAAACGCCCTCGCAGAGGGCGTTTCGCGGCATATTTAATTTTAGCGCCGTTTTTCCCGAAATCCTTACTCCGTCAGGGTTTCGGAAAAAACGGCGCGATTTAGTAACCCATACTTGCACCAAAAACCAAAACCCCGAATCTGCCTCCGCTTCACGGAGGCAGATTCGGGGTTTTGGTTTTTTTTGGCAAGGTGCAAGATATGCGGTAAAAAACTCCTTATCCTGATGTATTTTGAGAGAAAGCAGCAACCGTGTAGATTTATGTATTT
>CAZVXA010000337.1:0-5555 GCA_964630955.1 uncultured bacterium
CCCCCCCCCCCCCCCCCCCCCCCCCCCCTCTCTCAAAAACAATTACAGGTTAATTCGTTCACGATCCTTAGACGATGAAACTGGTGGTTTCACCCTGCGTCGCCTGCCAACTGCGAGCGTCGTAATACAGGTCTTCCAGAGAAATGCTATAAAGCGCTTCCTTCAGCTTCTGGTGTAGACGATTCCACAGGGTGAAGGTGACCCAATCTTCTGGCTGAGCAGCATCGGGGGTGTGGCGGGGCAGTGGGTCGATGGTTTCTCCCACCGCTTCCAGAATCTGACCGAGGGAAATCTGGGAGGGCGATCGCGCCAACTGATACCCCCCCTGCGATCCCCGCACCGACTCTACCAGATCCGCTCGCCGCAGCTCGATCAGCAGCTTCTCCAGATAGGGTGCGGGAAGCTCCTGACGCTGGGCGATCGCCTTCACTGAGGCAGGCCCATAGCCCGGTTGCAAACTCAAGTCCAGCAGTGCTTTGACGCTATAGTGACCGCGAGTTGTCAGCTTCATGGCAGGAAAACCTGCGGCGTAAACGTGCCGTGTAGCCCGTAGGGAACATGGTGCTTCAGGTAGAGTGTGGCGATCGGTCCCTGGTCAATCTTTTGGGCATCGAGGATCACCAACTGCGACCGCTCCCGTTCTGCATTGAACAGCAGTACGACCACCCAACCGTCATCTTCTGCCCCCTCAAAATCAGGCGTCGGCAGTCCATCCTGGTAGCTGGTGGGATTGCGGGGAATGAAGACGGGTTCGCCGCCGTAGCCCCAGGGAGCCGCGCTCCAGAATTGGCGATCGCCTGTCTCCTGGTCAATCTTTAGCACCGCCTGGAGGGGCGCATTACCCGTGGCCTGGTGGGCAGCACCGATGTAGAGATAGCGGTAGGGGCGGCCCATGCGTCCGGGATGCAGGGCAGGAAATTCGACGCAGCGCCCATCGATCAGTTCTCGTTCTGCTGTCCCCGCCTCCAGGTCGAAGTGGAAGCGCCAGAGCTGACCGGGGTTGAGCGCGTCAAATTTTGTTTCCAGGTAGTCCGCTCCTGGTTCCACACTGGGCAGGGAGTCGTAACAGACGGAATCCACTACAATCTGGCCGTCCTGCTCAAAGGCGTTGGCGTGGTGAAAGACGAAGCCCGACTGCATGGGAATAATCTGCACCGGACGGGCACCGAATCGGGGGATGATGACCGCGTTTGTTGGCTTTGACCGATCGACATTAAGGCATTCTCCCGCCCCCTTCAGGCCAAACAGGAAGGGTAGGGGATTAAACGCCACCGGGTTCTGGAAGAAAACGCAGTAATTTTCGGTGAGCGCAAAGTCGTGCATGAAGGCGAAACCGGGGACGGCGTGGGAGTGCTGTCGCACCCCGTCTCCCTGGGGGGATAGCTCGTACACGGTAATGGTGCTCGAAAGCCCTGTTTTGATGGAGAAATTGACGAAACAGGGACTGCCATCCTGGGCGCAATGGGGATCGATGCGGGGATGGGCGGCAAAGGCAGAACCGGGCTGGAGCAAGCCACCGAGGTAATCTAGCCCCAGCGTATCGAGGGTGCGGGGATCGAGACGGTGCGGTTCTGCCGCTTCCCAGAGGGCCAGCAGTTTGCCTCCCCAGTAGATGATCTGCGTATTGGCAATATTTTTCAGGCGCAGGTCAAACGCATTGGCCAGCCAGCCTCCTGGCTTCTGGGTGCCGAATACTCCCCGATAAAGAATTCGCTGGGCCTGCTGTTCTTCCACATAGGCTGTCGTGCGGACAAACCGATTGCGGTAGTGGGCGCGGCCATCTTCGAAGGCGATCGCACTCACCATGCCATCCCCATCAAACGGGTGCCGAAACCGCTGACCGTTGATATCCAGCATCCCAGGCCCGTTGCGATACAGAGTTCCTTTGAGTTCCTGAGGGATTTCCCCCTCGATCTCATCAATCCAGTAGTCAAATTCCTGTGGCTGAGAGCGGTAACCTTTGCGCCAGTCTTCCAGGGTATAAGGGGTGGTGCGAATTTGGGTCTGCATGAGGGGTCAGTCTTCAACGGGGACGGGAATGGATGGCGCGTCTGCCAGAGCAGTGACGACCTCGCGCAGTTCTGAGGCAGCGGTCAGGTCAGCCAGAGGCACTGAGTTACTGGTGGCGGGCAAAGGCGAGGGGAATTGATCCTCGTTGCTGGAAGCCTGCGGCAACCAGCCGAGGAACGGCAGCGGCAGCAGGGTGCTCAGATTGGTCACCAGCACCAGCAACCAGAGATTCTGGAAGTTGCTTTCTGTGATGCCCATCCAGTTCATGAGTCCTGCCCCCATCCAGTAGGAGAGCAGTCCCGCCAGATTGGTCACAGACATCAACAGGGCAAACAGGGTGGCCTCAACACCGGGGGGACACAGCCGTGCCGCCAGCACCAGGATGGGCATATAGGCAATCTGTCCCATCACAGTCAGCACCAGACTGTCGCCCAAACTGAACCAGTGATCGTCAATTCCCAGCGATCGATTCGTATGGGTCACCAGCAGCAGCATGGTCATCCCCAGGGCGGTAGAAATTACCATCGTCCAGCCGAATAGCTTACGAAAAGAGACGTGTTTGAGAAAGCGCTGAAACAGCCAGACGCCTAACAGAGAAGCCACGCTGGTCACCAGGCGAACCCGTCCGAGAAATTCGGGTGTGAAGCCCAATTCATTCGTGGTAAAGAAGAAGAAGGCTGATTCAGCCGTTGGGGTTGCCTGAAACAGGAACAGAAATGCCGTGGGTAGCCAGATGGATTTTTGCGAAACGGCGCTCCAGAGCTGCTTAATTTGCTCTTTAACAACAGAGCGTTCGGACGTTTCATGGACGGGAGCTTCTACCACCAACAGGGCCACCACCGACACAATCAGGGGAAAAGTTGCCGTGATTGCAAATACGGTGCGAGTCGTGAAATGCTGGAGCAGGAAGCCGCTCAGGTAGGCCGTAATTAACCCACCCAGCGCTGACGTGCCCCAGGCCAGCGATTGTAGAGAACCCGCATCTCCAACGGATTCTGACCGGGCGCGTTCAACCACCAGGGAGTCCACAATCACGTCGCTGAAGGCAATAGCTAATGAGCTGAGGGCGATCGCCAGCGTTGCCGCCCAGGCGGTGTGGACCACGGTGGCCAGCAGCACCCAGGACACCGCCCCCAGAATTCCTGCCAGCATTAAATAGGAGCGCCGCCGATAGCCAAACAGCGGTACCCCGTCTGAGATAAAACCAAACAGCGGCTTCACCATCCAGGGGATAGCCGCGATGCCAATCAATGTTGAGACTTCCGCTGGCCCCAGCCCCAACTCATCCTTCAGGAAAAAGCTCACAGCCAACCGTGCCAGACCCAGGATTCCCTGGACGAAATAAACCAGGAGAATCGCCAGCAGTTCTGGGGTCGGCTCATTTCCGAAGAACACCTTGTCTTTCAGATATTGCCTGAACGAGTTGGAAGCGGGAGCAGAGAGGGTCATGCGACTTCTATTAAGAAATGCAACGTTGCCTTCTATGATAGCTCTCCTTCCGCAGTCGCAAAATAAGTCTGAAGGCTCAAAGCGCTATCCCACCCGCACCCACAGGGCCAGTCCGCCTCCCCGCCCCCGTGCCGCAACGCCGTCTGGGGTGATCCAGAAGAAGGCAAAGAAGGGTAGTTTGGCGATCGGTTGCTGGTTGAAGGGAACCGCTGACTTGCCGCTGCGAATCTTCCCCTGGTACAGCGTTTTTTCAAAGAGGGTCACCTGCAATTCTGTAAAGTCGAAGGCCAGCAGGTTTTTCTTCGCCTGGTAACGGCAGGGGCCGGTAAATTGAATCCGCAGGCCACCCAGTTGAATCTGATTGGTGATTCTGGTGGGACTGGCGTCTCCCTCCATCGCCTCAAAGCCGATGTGGGCCGGAAGCAACACTGGCATGTAGAAGCCTTTTCCCAGGGCAATACCGCCCCGACGCAGTTTGCGAACGCCTGTGGTGAAACACAGCCGCCAGGTTCCCTGCAACGCTTCAGGCGGAATGGTCGTGCGATTCTGTTTGGTTGCTTTCTCCTGCGCCAGCAGTGCATTTACCACCGTTTCGGCATCAAGACGCTTCTGCCTATCACCGTTCAAAGCGGCCCGAAAGGTTGCGGCAGCATGAGTCAGCACTGCTGCGTTTGCCGATGTTTCGGTGGCGGTGAGGTGGGTCATGCGATCGCCCTTCACGGCTGGAGGATACTTCCAGTGTATCTTAGCGTCTGTTTTGAAACCCCCAAAAAAGCTGTTTCGCCCTGAGCGAAGTCGAAGGGCGAAACAGCTTTTTTGGGGTTTCGACTTTTTCCACGCTACTTACTTACTGGACTTTTGACTAAATTGCGCCGATTTTTCCCGAAACGCTGACTGCGTCAGCGTTTCGGGAAAAATCGGCGCTAAATTGAATAGGCCGCGAAACGCCCTCACAGAGGGCGTTTCGCGGCCTTATAGGGAAAATGTCAAAACTCCAGTTACTTAATCGTCTGAGGGTGATCGCTAAGGCGTTTCAAGTGTATTAACGGTTGCAACCAAATCCCTCGCCATTCCGATCGCCATCAGCATCAGTTCCTGTTCCTGAGTTCCTTTTGCGCCTTCGTCACTCACAGATGCGTAAATGTGGGGATTGGACAGTAACCCGCTGAGAATCTGGGCAGCAATTTGTTGGACTTCACGGTTGTTTTCCATTGTGACCTCCTATGATGGCTCTGGATACAGTGGGCCATTGCACCCTCAACTGTTGATCGCTTCAAACAGGCCCTACAGCTTATAGCCAATACGCCGCAGTAAGTCCTGCCGCGTCCTGACGTCCTCTGTGCTCTCCACCCCCTTTGGTGAAAAGCCATCGACAACGCCCAAAATACCCCGCCCCTGTTCAGTTTGAGCAATCATGACTTCCACCGGATTGGCGGTAGCACAGTAGATGTTGCAGACCTCCGGGCAAAGCTTGATAGCGTTCAGAAAATTAATTGGGTAGGCATCTTGCAGCAGAATCACAAAGCTGTGTCCGGCGGCGATCGCCTGCGCATTTTGGGTAGCAGCCGCCTGCAAGGGGAGATCGTTGCCTGCAACCCGAATCAAACAGGGGCCGGAGGCTTCACAAAACGCAATGCCAAACTTAACCTGTGCTGAGGTGCCCACCATGATTTCGTACAAATCCTCAACGGTTTTGATGAAGTGGGTTTGCCCAAGAATCAAATTGCTGCCCTCAGGAAGCGTGAGCGCAACTGACTGGAGTTCCATATTCCATCCGGCTAAAAACGACGGTTTATTGCAGGACTGAGTGAGTTTGTGGAGGGGTGAAAGGTTCACTGCCTACAGTCTCCATCTTACAAATCATTCCGGACTGCGATAACTTATATACTGGACTTTTGACTAAATCGCGCCGATTTTTTCTGAAACGCTGGCAAAGACAGCGTTTCAGAAAAAATCGGCGCTAAAATCAAGTTCGCCGCGAAACGCTCTCTCCGAGAGCGTTTCGCGGCGTTATAGGGAAAATTGTCAAAAGTCCAGTTATATAGCGCTTCGCGCTTGGATAAGGTACAGATTTTTGTGAGAGAGCCGCGCGGAGC
>CAZVXA010000338.1:0-5506 GCA_964630955.1 uncultured bacterium
CCCCCCCCCCCCCCCCCCCCCCCCCCCCCCCCCCCCAAAACTGGGATGCACCCAAGTAACTGGACTTTTGACTAAATTGCGCCGATTTTTCTTGAAACGCTGACGCAATCAGCGTTTCAAGAAAAATCGGCGCTAAAATTAAGTTCGTCGTGAAACGCTCTCGCAGAGAGCGTTTCACGACGCTATAGGAGAAATTGTCAAAACTCCAGTAAGTCAGTGGGCATGGAAAAAATCGAAACGCCAAAAGCAGTTCCGCCCTTAGTGAAGTCGCAGGGCGGAACTGCTTTTGGCGTTTCAAGCCATCCCCGATGTCCCTTTTTCCATTCCGAACCCTTGCCATCCACCCTCCTCTCAGCGCAAAATGATGGGAAATCTGCCCTAAAGGTAGGTTTTTCTACTTTTAGATTGTGCTGCGCTGAACGATTAAGCTTGTATCCTTAGATTAAGGATTTGAGTAATGGGAGGGTATCCCGCATGGGGGCTGTGTGCAGTCGCTCCTGCCGATCGCTCAATCCAACCACATCGGATCTGTTCAGAACTGTGATGGAGGAAAGGCAAACGCATGGCGGATAATCGTTCTGGAACTTCGGGCGCGTTTGTGGTAGGTGTTTTGCTGGGTGGAGCCATTGGCGTGGTCAGCGGCTTGTTGATGGCTCCCCGGTCGGGCCGGGAAACGCGACAGATTCTTAAGAAATCAGCCGATGCGTTACCTGAGCTGGCAGAAGATTTGTCAAGCAGCGTCCAGATCCAGGCCGATCGGCTGTCGGGCTCAGCGTTGCGTAACTGGGATAGTACGTTGGGTCGGCTGAAGGAGGCGATTGCCGCCGGATTAGAGGCCAGCCAGCGCAGTGCGCAGGAGACAGCCCGCCCTGCTCCGCCAGAAGTGGGAGTACGGCCTGTTGCCAAAACTCACACCTCGACCTCCGATGCTTCATGAGGTAAGGCGTTCCCGTGGCAGATCCAATCTTCTGGCTAGGTCTTTCTGTCTTATTCGTCGCCGTCTCGATTGCGGCGGTACTGATGGCGATGCTGCCTGCCCTGAAGGAGCTGTCGCGGGCAGCCCGCAGCGCCGAAAAGCTGTTTGATACGCTCAATCGTGAACTTCCGCCTACACTGGAATCCATTCGCCTGACGGGAATGGAGATTACTGATCTGACCGATGAGGTCAGCCAGGGGGTGCAGAGTGCGGGTCGGGTCGTGCAGCAAGTTGACCAGAGCATCGTTGGGGTGAAACAGCAGGCCAAGAAGGCACAGAAGGCAACGCGAGGACTGGTTGTTGGGTTTAAGGCTGCGTGGAAGAGCTTGACCCAGCCTGCTCCCCGACGTCGGTCGGTATCATCGCTGCCGCCCGGTTCATCTGATTACCTTTCCTCTGGGGAATCGTCGGCATACGAGGAATTCGAGGGGCCAGACTACCTGGAGACCTATCAGGAAGAGACGATCGAATATTGGGAAGAATCCGCTCCCGATCGCTGGGTTGATCCAAATGTTGCTGAAGCTCCCCCCCCCTCATCCCCTCTGACCTCTCAGGAACGGCTCTCTCCACCCTCCAGGTATGAGAAAGCGATGGAGCCGATGCCTCCGTCTGAGAAGGGGGATGCTCCCACCGTCAGCCCCCTTCCTAGAGATTCGGCCTGATGACTTTGCGCTTTTTGGGACTTCGTATTAGATTAAGTAAACAAGTGTAAAGAAACTTTTATCACTTCTCAGATTTCTTCCCCTTTGTCTCTCCTCCTGCCGCTTCAGCTATGATCCCCTCTAATTTATCTATAAAAAGATTCCTCGGTTATCTGACATTGTTTTGTCTGGTACTGTCTACCTGGGCGATCGCTCCCGCTGCCCACGCGGTTGATAACCCCGACCTGTTGCCCAGTGAGCCGACTAATGTGATCGACCTGGCGGATTCGCTCACCACGATTCAGCAGTCAGACCTGGATAAACACCTGGGCGACTTCGAAGCCGAAACCGGATGGAAACTGCGGGTTCTGACACAGTTTGATCGTACCCCCGGTCGGGCTGTCAAAGATTTCTGGAATCTGGATGATAAGAGTGTGCTGCTGGTGGCCGACCCCCGTGGTGGTAATCTTCTAAACTTCAGCGTGGGCGATGCCCTCTATTCCTTCCTTCCCCGCACCTTTTGGATCGAGCTACAGACACGCTACGGCAACCAGTTCTTTGTCCGAGAGAATGGGGAAGGTAGTTCCATCATTGAGGCGCTGCGATCGGTCGAGGGCTGTCTGCGGCAGGGCGGTTGTAGAGTGGTTCCAGGTCTGCCCAGGGAGCAGTGGATACTGACGCTGATTACTTCAATCATTGGTGGAATTATTTGCGGTTTCGCAGCCCAGCCTCGCAAGCCAGGTCAGTCATTCGCATGGCAGTGGGCGCTGATTTTCTCTCCCCTGTGGGGCATTCTGTTCATCGCCTTCGGCATTGCCCCCGTCATTTCTCGCACCAGTGACTGGTTGCCCCTGGTCCGAAATATTTCCGGTTTTGTCATGGGGCTGCTGGTGGCTTACCTTTCGCCCATGCTGATGAGCGGTTCCCCATCGGAGTCTGAAACTTAGATATAGCGCTTTGCAAGCGCGTGTGGTGCAAAATTTTTGTTGAGAGCCGCGCGGAGCGAGGCTCTCAACAAAAACTTTGGTTTTATCTCAGCGCAAAGCTCATGCCACCCACTTCGCGGGTGGCATTGCACTTTAAAGCTTCACCTCATCGGCAAAGCTCTTCCAGCGAACAAAGTGAAAGGGGCCAGCAACTGAACCCCAGACGAACTCATCGGTTTCCGGGTCTAAACCGCGATCGAGGCTGATGAACTTCTCTCCGTCAATCTCAAACTCGCTATCCAGGTAGGTCTGTTTGCCCTTGCGAAACACCAGGCATCCCTTTCCTGGTTCAACATTTCCCCTGAAGCTGGTGCCCGTCCACTGCACCACCATATTGCAACCAGGAAGTTTTTCGAACTGGTTGGGCTGAAGTTTGGTCAGACGCTGAGGGTCGCGTGTGGCACCGTAAAACTCGGTTTCGTCCTTGACGCTGTAGTTCTCGATTTCAATGCGATCGCCATTTACCAACAGCTTCAGCACCCGCACCCGGTAGGGGTCGTTCAGCATATAATCATATGCCTGCTCCACCAGGAAGCTGACGCCGGAGAGCAACTCCATCGGTAAAGGACGCATACACACCCGGATATGGGCGAAAAAGGGAGGATTTTCAAACGCCTGCTCCTGGTTGCTGAAATCTGCTGCCATCCATCGAGCCAGGGTTGCGATATCGGTTGCGTGGGTCATAGCTAAAACGAGTGAGCGATGCACTGCCGCAGCAGTCACGAAATCCCCATTATTGTATCGCTGTCCGGGATCTGCTTCGCCTGGGGCGCACTAGAACAAACAAACTCTCTCCAGAACAGACGATGTTTCCAGAGGTTCTCTGTCATCCTAAGAATTGTGAATTCAGACTTCTAAGAAGCACAAACTAAGTAGTAGGTAGGCGCGATTCAGCTTGAAACCCCAAAAGCTGTCCCGCCCTGAGCGAAGTCGAAGGACGGGACAGCTTTTGGGGTTTCAACTTTTTCCACACCCCCTTCCTTAATCCACCTTAAAAGTTGGCGATTGTAGCCATAGACGCGACAGTTGTGTTTCTGTCACTCTAAACAAACGGTACACCGTTCCTTAAAGGCTGAGATCTTTCACCAGAGACCAAAACCCTGATTCTGCCGCCCCGCGGGGCGGCAGAATCAGGGTTTTGGTTTTTCTTTAAGCAAGGTGAAAGATCTCAGTTAATGGTTGAGAACTTTCTCTAAAGCATTCTCAACTTTCTCAGCGGCAGAGGTTGCTTCCTGAGAGTTATCGGGACGGTGCATCTTATCAAAGTCCGCATCTCCCTGAACTTCGTTATAGCCCTGCACTGCTTCCTGCTGCACGCGTTGCATTCCCGGAGGTGGCTCCCTCAGAATATCCTCCGATTTCTCATAAATTTCGTTGAGGGGGGCTTCGCCTTCGGTGGGATTACTCTTCGTACTGTTAATCATCGTTTGAGGGTTGTTTCCCCGAACGTTGGATTTGTGCGTGGCGTTGTCCCTTGCAAATGCGGGAACAGTACTGGAGAGCAGCAGCATAGTAACAATGGCGATCGCCATCAAACCACGAGATAGCTTTGTCAGCAACGGCTTCAATTGACTGAAAATCATGCGATTTCCTCCGATTTTTACTTACAGATATAGCAGTCCTATGGGAGTTGTTAGATGGTTTGGGAGAAGGGGCACGGGCGCAGCCTGCGCCCCTTCTCCCAAACCATTTAGGATTGCTGTAATGTCTTTCCGTTATCAAGAATCCCGACAGCAGATTCTTGTTTTCTCTATACTGTTTTTCGTTCGTGAACTATCCACTTATACCCTTCACGAATCAATCGGCGTATCGTTCCGGGGACTGAAGTTCTATGCTCTCGGCAACAGTTTAGAATACAAAAATTGAATAGAAGGCTGTGTGTGGGCGATAGGCGCGCCCACACACAGCCTTCTATTCAATTGCCGGAGTAATAAGTAAGTGGGCGTGGAAAAAGTTGAAACCCCAAAAGCTGTTCCGCCCTGAGCGAAGTCGAAGGGCAGAACAGCTTTTGGGGTTTCAAGCTGAATCGCGCCTACCTACTACTTAGTCAGCGTTTACATTAACTTCGGGATTTCTTCTTTTCCATCGGCGATCGCCTCTTTGACCTTCTGGGCATTGTAGGTGGGAGGGGCACTTATACTTTTACTTTTAGTAGGATCTACTTGAGTCATCACAACCTCCTTAGGATCACGAATAAATTAACCTGGAATATTTTTTGATAGAAGCGCGGCTTAGCCGCGCTTCTATCAAAAAATATTCGGTTTTATTTAATCCAAGATCCTTGGAAACTCGTATAAAGTTGATGTCTTATAGCAGCGTAGTGAAAACGATTCATGAATAGCCTCAGCCGCAGGATTGATATCAGGAAATAGACACATGGCCGCGCCGCAATTTGCAGATACCGAGAGCTGGCAGCAAGCTGAAATGCTGATGCAGCCCGTATTCATCCGGGTGATCGACAATATTCGTAAGGAACTGGAGCAGTCCTCCTGGCAGGGCACCTACCGGGAGGAGATTGTCTGGGCGGAGGGTGTATCTCCCCAAACCCAGGAAAAGGTACTGGCCCTGAGGAATCAACTCCCAACAGCAGACCCGTCGGAGGTACCCCAGATTGAAGCGGTGCTGGCAAAACTACCCCAGCCACATCCTGCCTATCAGCTTTGTCTCAAGCACAACGACCAGCAGGTGGTTGTTGACCTCTGGCAACTCTGCTATCAGATTTGCTTTAAGAACTACAGCCCTCTGTTGAGCATGGGCGATCGCATTCCCGTTGAGATTGATACCAGCTTGATCGATGAATTTGGTGAGGTCGATTGGAACCGCCTGGACGAAAAAGCAAAGCGAATTATTGAGCAGATTTTTCACAGCTTGCCGTCATCTATTGCTCCGGCAATTGAATAGAA
>CAZVXA010000339.1:0-5490 GCA_964630955.1 uncultured bacterium
GCAGCGGGCGGAATCGCTTTTTGGGTTTCGACTTTTTCCACGCCCACTTACTTAGTATTGGGATCGAAGAAGAGGTTTAATACTTGTTCAGGTTGATGCCTGCTTCACGCGCCATTGCAGCCAGACCCTTCTTTTCGAGTGTCTTAATTGCCTTGGTGGAGAGGCGCAGCTTCACAAAACGCTTTCCTTCGGGCCACCAGATCCGCTTCTCCTGAAGATTGGCCTCCTGGAGTTTTTTGGTACGACGGTGTGAGTGGGAGATGGCGTAGGCGTTGTTGGCCTGCTTGCCGGTCAGTTCACATCTGCGGGTCATGGTGAGTTCTGGGGTTGAATGGACACAATCAGCAATTATAAATTAAAAAGCAGTGCATTGCACTGCTTTTTAATTTCTTTTTGGGCGTTGCTTAATTCAGGGATGAATTAAGCAACACCTCTTTATTGATTTAGGGTTTTGCTGGTTAATAAAACCCCAGTTTGGGTTTGGCGCGGCGACGACGCGCCAAACCCAAACTGGGGTTTATGTTATTGCAAGCCCCTTATTGGGTGAGTCGGGTGAGAACTTTGTTCGATCGCTCGACAAACGCTTTCATGTCGTCAGCGTCAAAGCCTTTCTGGGACATCAGCGCCAGATCGTAAATATGCTGGCACAGCATGGTGGCCAATTCGCTGCTGGGAGACTCGCCGTCCGCTTGCAGAATACTGCCCTGGCTCAGGTTCAGCAAATTCTGCACCATTGGATGGGAGGTATTGACCAGGAGAATATGCTCTTCAGGGAACTGCATCGACTGGTTTTGCAGCAGTGCGGTCATTTCCTGCATCCGGCGCATTGCCTCCGGTAGCAGCACCATTGCCGGAGGAGCGGCGTCGCTGTCGGCCTTGAGTGCTTCGGTGCGAATGGTCAGCTTGGGCTTTTTCAGCGCTTGCTCGAACAGTTCTTTCACCTGTTCACTGCGAGTCTTGTTAGTTTTTGGGTCAACAATATCGCTGGCTTTGTCTTTATCGATCAGGGTTTCGTCGATTTCGGCGTCTACCCGTGAGAATTTGACATCGGAGTATTCCCGCTCCAGGAAGCTGACAAAGTGGCTGTCGATGAAGGAGTCCATGTAGAGCACTTCCAGTCCCTGGCTCTTGTGGAGTTCGACATAGGTGGCCTGACTGGCCGGATCGGTGCAGTAAAAGACGCGGTTTTCGTGGCGAGTCTTGTTGCGCTCCAGGTATTCCTTGAGGGTGGTATAAGTTTTGCCGTCTACAGTGTTGGGTGTTTCAGTTTCAGTAGAGGAGGAAACCTCCTGCCACACATCGCCCTCACCCGATTGCACCTGTACGGCGGGTGAATCGGTTGCATCCTGGCGACCTTCGTCGGTGGTGCGGTAAATCAGAATATCTTCGACCTGTTTCTTGAACTTGTCGTCGTTCATCGAGCCGAATTTAACGAAGGTGCCCAGATCCTGCCAGGAGCGAATGTACTGAGTGCGATCGTCCCGGTAGAGTTCTTTGAGGCGATCGCCCACTTTCTTGGCGATATAGTCGGCGATGCGGCGGACCGTGCGATCGTTCTGCAGGAAGCTGCGGGAGACGTTAAGGGGAATGTCGGTGCTGTCGATAACGCCGCGCAGGGGCAACAGGAAGCGGGGGATCACTTCTTCGCAGTTGTCGCTGACGAAGACCTGATTGCAGAATAGCTTGATCTGGCCTTTGGTCGTGTCTACGTCGGGGCGGAGTTTGGGGAAATAAAGGATGCCGTTGACGACGAAGGGGTAGTCGGTGTTGAGGTGAACCCAGAGCAGGGGATCTTCCTGGAAGGGATAGAGGTAGCGGTAGAATTCCAGGTAGTCTTCGGATGTGAGGCTGCTGGGGGATTCTTTCCAGGGAGCCTTCTGGCGGTTGATCTGCTCGCCGTCCAGGTTGATGGGGACAGGCATGAAGTCGCAGTACTTCTTCACCAACTGCTTGATGCGGTAAGGCTCCAGATATTCGGCCTCTTCATCTTGCAGGGTGAGGATGATGGTGGTTCCCCTGGTGTCGCGGCTGGATTCGGAGATCTTAAATTCGGTGGAGCCATCGCAGGACCAGTTGACCGACTGGGCTCCTTCTTTGTAGGAGAGGGTGTCGATTTCGACGTGTTTGGCCACCATGAAGGAGGAGTAGAAGCCCAGACCGAAGTGACCAATAATCTGCTGATCGGTGCTGCTTTTATACTTTTCGACGAATTCTTCGGCGCTGGAGAAGGCGACCTGGTTGATATACTTTTTGACTTCGTCGGCAGTCATGCCGATGCCGTTGTCGGAGACTGAGAGGGTTTTCTTATCTTTATCGATGGCGATTTCGATTAGCGGTTCGCCAATGTCGCCAGAATATTCGCCGGAGAAAGCTACCATTCGAAGCTTGCTAATGGCATCTACGGCGTTTGAGATGAGTTCTCGTAGGAAGATTTCGTGGTCAGAGTAGAGCCACTTTTTGATAATCGGAAAAATATTCTCGGTATGGATGGAAATATTGCCCTGTTCCAGAACGGTAGACATAGACTCTGCTTCCGAGGTGTGTAAGGGGGATCGCTCCTTATTCTAGACAGGGAGTGGGGGCAGGGAGCGAGATCGGATTTCCCTACCTGGGAGGGTTGAGTTTGGGATGATGGTGGTTTTGGTGTTTGGGCTGCGAACCAGGCTTTTTTGGGGGACGGCTTGCCCCCCAAACCCCCCGCTTGGGGGATGAAGCGTCCCCCAAACCCCCTACTATCAGGTTTCTCGTGGGTTGCCAGCAGCCCACAGCGGGTTACCCACGATCGCCGTTTGGCTGAACTGTCGGCGGCAGAAGTACTGGTTCCAGGTTTTCTCGTCTCCCGTCGTCCCATCTCACCCTGTTCTTGAGCCTGCCGAAAGATCCATCCACGGTTCGGCTCATTGCTCACCGCAACACCCATCCACCCATCTACCCATCCACCCATCTACCCATCCACCCATCTACCCATCCACCCACCGCCTTAACGACTCCCACTAGCGATCGCTTCCTCCGTCCGCTCACCCTCGCCATTTCGCTCCTGATCCGAAAACTTGGGTTCTCGCCATCGATCCAGAACATCTTTGACCAGGGCCTCCTGTACCCAGATCTGGCCGATAAGCATCAGGGGGATGGCTAGCAGGAGGCCCAGGAAGCCGAAGAATACGGCAAATACGACCTGGGAAAGGAGGGTGACAGCGGGGAGCAGGTTGACCTGGGAGGACATGACATAGGGGACGAGGAGGAATTGTTCGGCCTGCTGCATCAGGATGTAGAAGATCAGGACGGCAAGCGCTTTCCAGGGGGCATCGAGGAGGGCGATCGCCATCGGGGGGATCAGGCTGAGGGTGGGACCAATGTTGGGGATAGCCTCCAGGAGTCCGGCGAGGGCTGCGTTTGCTCCGGCCAGGGGGACTCGCAAGATGGAGAGTCCGACCAGGCTGACAAGGCCGATCACGACCATATCGATCAGGATGCCTCGAATCCATCCAACGAGAGAGGTTTCACATCGGGTCAGAATTTCGTCGGCTCGGCGGCGGTAAAAGGACGGAAATAGTGCCAGCAGTCCTTGGCGATAAGGGACAGGGTTGATCAGCAGCATCACCGTCAGCGCCAGCACCAGGAGCAGGCTGAGGGCAGTGGAGAGGACATTGGAAAAAATGGAGAAGAAGTTGTTGAAGGTCCAATTGGTGAAGGGGCGGGCCTGCTGGATCAGGACATCGGCGGAGGGTAGGGAGAACTGGGAGTCAGAGAACCGCGCCTGGAGAAGGGTGATCCAGGCGCGGAGGCGTTCAAAACCCTGGGGCACCAGGGCTGCAACCTGCTGAAACTGGTCGATAAAGGGCGGGATAATCAGCGCGATGAAGGTTGCCAGAAGTCCTAGAATCAGAATTACCGCCAGAATCGCCGCGATTCCCCTCCCGGTGCCCGACTGTCGCCAGCGGCGCACCAGGCGGTTCAGGGCTGTGGCGAATACGATTGCCAGAAACACCAGTAAGAGTACCTCTCGAATGCGCCACAGAATGTAGAGCGATACCAGCAGCGCAATCAGTCCCAACCATTGCCCAAATTTCACCGTTTCAGCCTCTTAGGGTGCGATCGCCATCTTGCTATCCGGCTACAACGGTTGATTACACGTTTGTACTACTGACAGCAGCAACAGCGATACAATTGGATGGTTTTACTTTGGTCGATCTCTGGCGCTGGTGCATCACTCCGAAGTTTGACCTGTCTGGTCAGCCTTGAATTCTCCCCATCTGGGCGATCGCAATGAGCCGCATCCGCAAGATCATCCACATCGATATGGATGCCTTCTATGCCTCCGTTGAACAGCGGGACAATCCTGCTCTGCGAGGTAAGCCCGTTGTAGTGGGAGGACGGCCTGAGAGCAGAGGCGCGGTGGCAGCGGCCAGTTATGAGGCGCGAAAGTTCGGAATACACTCTGCGATGCCATCCCGGACTGCGCTGCAAAAGTGTCCCCATGTCATTTTTCTCAAGCCCCGGTTTGAGGTATATCGGACTGTCTCTGAGCAAATTCGCGCCATTTTCCTCGATTACACCGACCTGGTGGAACCATTGGCGCTGGACGAAGCCTACCTGGACGTGACGGAGAACAAACTGGGTATTCCCTCTGCCACGCTGATTGCCAGAGCCATTAAGCAGCGCATTTTTGAAGAAACTCAATTAACGGCTTCCGCTGGCATCTCGATTAACAAGTTCCTGGCAAAGACAGCCTCCGGTATGGACAAGCCCAATGGACTGTTTCTAATTCTCCCGGAAGCGGCGGCAGAGTTTGTGGCCCAGTTGCCCATTGAAAAGTTTTACGGAATTGGTCCCGCCACTGCGAAGAAGATGCACAACCTGGGGATTCAAACGGGCAGTGACCTGACGAAATGGACGGAGGAGGAGTTGATCCACCGATTTGGCAAGGTGGGTGGGTTCTACTACCGTATTGCCAGAGGACAGGACGATCGCCCGGTCAATCCCAATCGCATCCGTAAGTCTGTTGGCGCAGAGACAAGCTTTGCGGAAGACTTGAGCGATCGCTCCACCATCCTCGCCGCCCTCAATGAAGTAGCCCAAACCCTGAAGGCACGCCTTGATAGCAAGCAAACCTGCGGACGTACCCTGACGCTCAAGGTGAAATACTCTGACTACCAGCAGGTGACCCGCAGCCGGACGGTGTTTTTTCTGCTGACGGAGGTTAGCCAGATAGAGGCGATCGCCCGCGAATTGCTGGATACAACGGAAGCAGAACAACGACGGGTACGACTTCTGGGATTAACCGTATCGAATCTGGAGGACAACATGAAGGAGCCAGAATTTTTGCAGCTCACCCTGAACTTCTAATCTGCTACTTTCGGGATGCGCGAACGGAGTGCTTTGAGGGGAGTAGGGGAACGCCCCGATAGCGCGAATAAAACAGGGTAATTCACCGTTGAACTTTTTGGGGCGATCGCTCGTCTTCTATGCCGCTGACTCAATTGCCTGATA
>CAZVXA010000340.1:0-5478 GCA_964630955.1 uncultured bacterium
TGTCTGAAGCCAGGGGCATTGCATCCCCTCTCAAACTCTCCCCTTCGGTAAAGGGCAGCTCCCTGCGACTCCGCTCCCTGAGCGGAGTCGCAGGGAGTGTCTTATATATCTGGGGTCTAGTCGCGCTGGGTTCTGACCCAGTTGGTCTGGCGTTGGGTGAGGAACTTGAAGTAGAGGGGAAGTTTCCAGAAGAGGTAAAGCGGGATGGTGAGGAGCGATCGGGCGGGAATCATTTTTCTACCAAATTTGGCCCAACTGCTGAAGATGGCTCCCGTCATAGTGATGCCTGCACCCAGGAGAATCTGCGCTGGATAGTGGGACATTCCCAGGGCGGCGGCAATCGTTATGACAACCAGGGCGAGTAGCCACAGCATCACCAGCAGGGATAAGGGGGGAACCATCAGGTCGAGGGCGATCGCCAGCAGGTCCAGCCGTTTCTGGTGGAGGGACTCCCGCAACAGGCGGGGCACCTGGGTGGTTAGCGTTTGCAAATGACCGTGTTCCCATCGGGTGCGCTGACTGGTGGCGGCACTTTCACTCTGGGGTAACCGACCCAGAACATTGGCCTGCGGACAGAGCAGCGGAGGATGACCCATTACCGCTAAATCCAGGCCAAGCTGCATATCCTCGACGATATTGCCGCTGGCCAGTGGGGAGTTCGCAATAATTTCCCAGGGGAAAGCCATGCCCGTACCCGTCAACAGGCAGGGAAGACCCAGGTGATACAGCCCCAGGGGACGGGTCCAGTTTTTGGTGAGAAAAGCCAGAGCTGAAATGGCACTGGTGGGGGAGGGATGGGCGGGCGTTTCCATCAGATAGATGGCCTGCACCGGACGCCGGGTTGCTGCTGCCTGTTGGGCGATCTGGTCAATCGTCCCCGGTGCGACCTGACAGTCGGCATCAATCATAACCACGATGTCCGGCGGGTCTGCTTCCAGAAACCGCAGACCAAAGTCCAGGGCGTATCCCTTGCCGCGCCGCATCAGGTCGTGCCGTTCCAGAACAGTGGCACCCATTTCGCGGGCAAGGCTGGCGGTCTCATCAGTGCAGTTGTCAGCCACCACCAGCAGGCGTGCGCCTTCATTACCACTGAAGTCGTCCTTTAATTGCGGCAGAATCCCCGCTAAGGTCTGTCGAATTCCCATTGCCTCGTTGTGGGCAGGCATGACTACGGCAAGACGGGGCCGCTTCTCTACCGGAGGCTGACGCTTCGACAGAGGCAGTAAGGCAACTGCACACTCCACCGTCAGAATTGTGATGGGCACCAGGACGATCAGGGCGATCGCCCACAGTATCAGGTTGATCAGGTCAGTCACCGTGAGTTTGCAGCGCAACAGGTTTAACGTTCCCGCGATCGATCACTATCTCCCATGAAAATAAAGTGAGCCGCACCAGGTGCTTACCCAAAACCGAGAACCCAAATTGTGACAGGCTCGACGCTGTAGCGTCGAGCCTGTCACAATTTGGGTTCTCGGATAGGCTTTAAACCATCCTAAGCGTGACGCTTCTGGTGCCAGTTCCAGGCGTGGGCCAGGATCTGGTGCAGATCCGCATACTGGGGATTCCAGCCAAGAATTTGACGGGCGCGATCGCTACTGCCCACCAGTGCCGGGGGGTCTCCGGGGCGACGATCGGCTTCCACCACTTTGATTTCACGGCCAGTGACCTGACGCGCTGCTTCGATTACCTCTTTGACCGAGAATCCGTTGCCGTTGCCCAGGTTAAACTTGGCGCTGTCACCACCTTTCATCAGGTAGTCCAGACCCAGAACATGGGCGGTTGCCAGATCAGTCACATGGATGTAGTCCCGGATGCAGGTGCCATCGGCGGTCGGATAATCGGTGCCGAATACCGTAATGTGTTCGCGCTTGCCCATTGCGGCCATCAGCACCAGGGGAATCAGGTGAGTTTCGGGGTTGTGGTCTTCTCCCAGACGGCCCTCCGGATCGGCTCCCGCCGCATTGAAATAGCGGAAGCTGACGGATTTTAAGCCGTAGGCCGGGTCAAAGTCCGCCAGGATTTTCTCCACCATCAGCTTGGTCATACCATAGGGGTTGATGGGAGACTGGGGATGGTCTTCGGGGATGGGCACCTGCTGAGGCACACCATAGGTGGCACAGGTGGAGGAGAACACAAACTTGTTGATTTTTGCTGCCGCCATTGCTTCCAGCAGGGTCAGCGTTCCCACCACGTTGTTGCGGTAGTACTTGGCGGGTTCCGTCACCGACTCCCCGACATAGGCATAGGCCGCGAAGTGCATCACCGCAGCAATATCGCGGCTGGCAAAAATATCGTCCATCAGGGTGCGATCGCCCGTGTCACCCACAATCAATTCTGTCTTCAGCACATTTTCGACCAGTTCCCGGTGACCATACACCAGGTTGTCGAGCACAATCACGTTATATCCAGCCTGTTGGAGGGCCAGCACCGCATGGGAGCCAATATAGCCAGCCCCGCCCGTTACTAAAACTGTTGGCGAATTCTGCAAAACCCTACGTCTCCTGAGTAACGCCTCACTTCATCTCTCTTATATCTTCCAGATCAATCGCTAGGCTTCCGTAAAGGGAGTGACCTTTGCAAAGACATCAAAAAGAGACGTTAACGTTTTAGCAAAGTGCCGATCTATTCAGCCAGCGCATAGTGAACCAGTTGTACCAGCCGCTGCCGCAGCGTTTCTAACCCCAACCGATCCACCGCTGAGATAAAGGCCGCATTGGGGAACTCCGATCGCGCCAGCTCCAGCGTATCCCCGTCAATCTGGTCAATCTTGTTGAACACCAGCAGGGCAGGGCCAGGGGTGACAGGCATTTCCGAGAGGATCTTCATCACCGAGCGGATTTGACTCTGCCATGCCGGATGCGACAGATCCACCACATGCAGCAGGGCATCGGCCTCAGTGACCTCCTCCAGGGTGGCGCGGAAAGCATCCATCAGCGCCGGGGGCAGGTCGTGAATGAAACCCACCGTATCGGTCAGAACCAGATCGATCGGCTCATGGGTGACCGCCTCGACCACCCTCAATCGGCGACTGGTGGGGTCCAGCGTGGCGAAGAGCTGATCAGCGGCATAGACCTCGGAGTTGGTCAGAACGTTCAACAGGGTGGATTTGCCTGCATTGGTGTAGCCGACGACAGCGATCGACGGCACATCCCGATGCTGTCGCCGCTGCCGCAGACGAGAGCGGTGCGCCTGGAGCTGGTCTACTTCCTGCTGAAGTCGGGAAATTCGCCGCTGAATCGATCGCCGCTCAGTTTCCAATTTCGTTTCACCGGGGCCTCGTGTCCCGATACCACCCCCCAGTCGGGACATGGCGCGACCGCGACCCGTCAGACGCGGCATCATGTACTCCAGTTGGGCCAATTCCACCTGGAGTTTGCCTGCCCCCGATTGCGCTCGTTGCGCAAAGATATCCAGGATCACTTCGGTGCGATCGACCACCCGCACACCGATCTGCTGCTCCAGGTTGCGCACCTGAGCGGGGGACAGATCGCGGTCAAACACAATCAGATTTGCGCCGACGGTCTGAGCGGCCAGGGCGATTTCCTGGACTTTTCCTTCACCAACGACGGTCTGGGGGTGGGGCTGCGATCGCTTCTGCCGCAACACCTCCAGCACTTCCCCGCCCGCCGTTTCCACCAGACGGGTCAGCTCCATCAGACCATCATGGAAGCGATGCAAACTCAGGTCTGACGTGTGTAACCCCACCAGCAGCACCCGGTCATTATCGGCGTTGACCTGACGCGCCACATACTCCCGCCGGAATTCTTCCTCCAGACTCTCGGTCAGGCTGAGGAAATCTTGACGGGTAATGGCTTCCAGACTGAGGGTAGGGGAGACTGTCCAGACGGCCTCTGGGTGGGGCACCAGATGGGCCAGGTAGCCTTCTTTGACATAGCCGGTGACACCGCCTCCGCGCCGCTCAAATCCTTCGGAGCTGACCACTAACAACACCAGACTGTCTAACCGCTGCATCGCCATTGCAGTCAGGGCAGCTTCGCTGGGCGGTTCGGCTTTTAACTTGGTGCCGATACAGCGAATGCCGGAAAGACGCTCGGCACCGTATCGGGGCAATTCCAGGGGGGGAATCTGCGTCTGCCGAACAGTGCCCACGCCGACACGAATTACCTGTCCCCGCCGATTCACGTAGGCACAGAGGGGCTGGTTGATTTCGCTGCTGATGGCAGCAAGGCGCTGGGCAAATTCGGGCGTTGTGAGGCGATCGCCCGGTAGCCGCTGGTGGTAAATTCGCTGAATCTGCTTTAACTGGCTTGGCTTCAAGCCTTGCAGATTTCCATAGATGGTTTCGATAGGCGCAGGCCGGGAGTCCGGCGGATAGCTCAACTTCTCTATTCTATCGGGTGTCCCCCACTCCCCAATTTAAGAATCGCAAATCAGCTACGGCGCTTTTCAAGTGCGTGAGGGATAAAGTTGTTGTTGAGAGCCGCGCAGAGCGCGGCTCTCAACAACAACTGTGGTTCTAAGAAAGTGAGCGTGGAAAAAGTCGAAACCCAAAAAGCTGTTCCGCCCGCTGCGCGGGCGGAACAGCTTTCTGGGTTTCAAGCTTAATCGCGTCTACTTACTTATCTCAGCGCAAATCGGCTGTGTGAGCGTTGATTAAGTGAGCCAATGCTGGCCAGAACCAGCGCGGTAGAATGAATGCGATTTCCCAACGGGAAACTGCGACGCAAACACTCTTTTGACTGCAACCTGCCAATACCATGACTGTAACCTCCACTCCATCACTGGCCGACCTGGACGATCTTCCCTACCTCAACGGTGAAGGCCACACGCCCGAACAGTTTGCAGGCAAGGTGGGGGTGTACGCAATTTTTGATGAGAACCGGGTGCTGCAATATGTTGGGTTTTCGCGGGATGTGGCGACCAGTTTGAAGCAGCATCTGGTGCGACGGCCCCAGCAGTGCTACTGGGTGAAGGTACAGACAAGCGATCGCCCCAGCCGCACTTTGCTAGAAGGTATTCGGGATGCGTGGATTGCGGAGAATGGCACTGTTCCTCCCGGTAACGGTGCGGATGAGCCTTTGTGGAGTCAGGCGATCGATGCAAAGGTGCAGATGACGGATGAGGAGCGATCGGTTTATGAGGCAGGGGATGATTTGAGTAAGGTCAAAACGCTGAAGCAGGTTGCTCGTCGCGTGGAGGAAAGGGTTCTGGCTGAGCTGGCGGAACGGGGGGTGAAGATGCCTATCCGGTTTGACCCGAAGCTTAAGGAGGAGGGGCTTTTAGGTCTGAAGTAGCCCAAGTTTTGTTATCTGCCCTAATCCCCAGTTTCGCCAATTAGGGCTGAATTGGGTCTGTCTAATACCCCAAAGAGTCATTTAGGGCAGATTTCAATCCGTCTAAGATCCCGAATCTACATTTAGGGCAGAATCTAGTCTGTCTAATACCCCCAATTTTCCACTTAGGGCAGTTATTCAAAATAACTTGAACAGATCTAAACTAAAGATAAAGGAAGGTAGT
>CAZVXA010000341.1:0-5369 GCA_964630955.1 uncultured bacterium
TTAAAACGCTGACTCAGTCAGCGTTTTAAGAAAAATCGGCGCTAAAATTAAGTTCGCCGCGAAATTTTCTCGCATAGAGCGTTTCGCGGCGCTACAGGGAAAATAGTCAAAACTTCAGTAGAATATCCCACGCTGCATTCTCGTCTCTGCACCGGACAGAGCCACAGTGGGGACATCCATGGGTGTGGGTGCTGAGTGTTTTTTGAACGGGCTGCTTGCAGTCATAGCAATCAATCGTGGTGTTTTGGGGTGGAACAGGGCAATTCTGCTTGAACCTGGGAAAGCCCTTTTTCCATCCAAAGGGCCGTATTGCAGCGCTTTGCAAGCGCGTGTGGTACAAAGTGTTTGTTGAGAGCCGAGCGGAGCGCGGCTCTCAACAAACACTTTGGTTCTATCTCAGCGCAAAGCGCTGTAGCTTCTTAAAGATATGGAATTGCATCAACTTTCAGCCTGCGAACTGGCGCGAAAAATACGATATCGAGAAGTGCAATCGCTTGATGCCGTTAATGCATGTTTAGCACAAATTGAGCAGCGCGATTCGTGCCTTCGCGCCTTCGTTACCGTATGCGCGGAAGCAGCGCAGAGCGCAGCCCAGGCGTCTGATCGCCTGCTGGAGCAAGGAACAACTTTAGGGCCATTACACGGGGTTCCGATCGCTATCAAAGACCTGACAGCAACCTCTGGGATTCGTACCACCTACGGTTCCTTGATTTATCAAAATCATGTGCCGATACAGGATGACTTTGTGGTAGCGCGACTGAAGGCCGCTGGTGCGATCATTGTGGGTAAAACAAATACGCCTGAATTTGGGATGGGGGCGCATACGAATAATGCGATTGTGTCTGCGACAGCAACACCCTATGCAGTTGATCGCAGTTCTGGTGGTTCAAGTGGAGGTTCTGCCGCTTCCGTTGCATCAGGTATGGTGTATCTGGCGCACGGGACAGATATGGGTGGCTCGGTGCGTACACCTGCCAGCTTTTGTGGCATAGTGGGCTTGCGTCCTTCGGTGGGCCGCATTCCCCGCCCTGAGAGACCTCTGTTGTGGGACACTCTGGCGACGGACGGCGTATTGGCACGATCAGTGGAAGATGCCGCCCTGATGCTAGCTGCTATGGCGGGGGAGGACGGGCGTGATCCCACAGCTATTTCGGGATCTTGGCCCATGCCTTCATTCTCCCCAGAGTCCTGTGCTCCTATCCACGGACAGATGCGGTTAGGTTACAGTGCTGATCTGGGCATTACCCCCCTTGATCCAGATGTCCGTACCGTGTTTGAGGCCGCCCTTGAGAAGGTTACGCCCCTCTGCGGCGTGACAGAAGCCAGACACCCAGATTGCACCCAGGCTAAGTTTGTCTTCGAAACCCTGAGGGCCGCAACGATCGCCCAGTTGCACCAGGAACACTATCGGCGGGAGGGCGATCGCCTCTCTGCATCAGTTCGCTGGAATATCGAACAGGGTTTTAACCTGACCGCCGCCGAACTTTTGAAAGCAGAGACAGAGCGCAGCCACCTCTATCGCCAGTTCATGTGCTTCTTCGAGAAATATGATGTGCTGGCAATCCCCGCAGCCTGCGTTCCGCCATTTCCTCACCACCAACCGGAGGTATTGGAGGTGGATGGTGTTGCCCTGCCCAACATTATTGACTACTTAAAGATCACCTACACCATCTCCCTGGTCGGTCTCCCGGCGATTGTCATTCCCTGCGGATGGACGGCATCCGGTTTACCTGTCGGACTTCAACTTGTCGGCAAGCCTCACGGAGAAACTGAACTGTTACAGTTTGCCTATCTATTGCAGGAACAGCTTGCGTTCTGCCACCTCTGGCCTGCATAGGCTTTTGTGCCCCAACTAAAGGATTTGGTCTTTTGACTAAATTGCGTCGGAGAAAACGTTTCGTGACACGGTACAACAATCCTAAATCGGTTGTGAGAAGGGGGGGCGGTGCCGTTCGGACTTCGGAGTGAGCGCTCAACTTCCAGCCCATCGCAAACTGAGAGGTCGAGTGTTGGGCGTTTACGTCGAGGCCCTTGTACCCCTCTCACAAATCAAATAGGAATGCTATAAGTACTGGACTTTTGACTAAATCGCGCCGATTTTTCTTGAAACACTGACGCAGTCAGCGTTTCAAGAAAAATCGACGCTAAAATTAAGTCCGCCGCGAAATTCTCTCGCAGAGAGCGTTTCACGGCACTATGGGGGAAATAGTCAAAACTTCAGTTACTTATCTGTGTAGAAGGTCTTAATCGACACCTCCGTTGCACTGCAATAATGACTAATGGGTCAGACAGTTTGTTCTAAGCGACAGATTTAGAGAAGCTAAGGTTTTCTTGCAGAGGAGTTTTCCTCCCGTAGCGTCTCCACTGACAGTCAGAGAAGCGACAATGTGGAAGGATTTTGCCAACAATACGCCATTCAAGCACGTTCTTTACTGCCCTGCATTCTTTGAAACACCTATGACGACTGCACGACAACCAGAGGCCAAAACCAAAGCGACGGAAGATGGCATCTACAGTGATTTATATAACTCAATCTTGGCGCGAAAACTGCCTCCCGACACTAAGTTAGGCGAAAACCTGCTGGCCGAACACTACGGAGTCAGTCGGACAATTATTCGGCAGGTATTGCAACGCCTCGCCCACGATCGCCTGGTCAAGCTAGAACCGAATCGGGGCGCATTTATAGCGTCACTCTCTCTACAGGAAGCCAAGCAGATTTACGAAGCATGGCGGTTGCTGGAAACCGCGATCTTGCGAAATATTACCCCAACGATTACCCGCAAGCAAATCGACAGCCTGCGCAAACTGGTGGCGGAGGAGCGGCAGGCGTGCGAAGCCCAAGATCTTCCCCGCCTGACAAGGCTTTCTGCGCAGTTCCACATTCAACTCGCCGATCTCTGCTCCAACAAAATTTTCAGCCGATATTTGAAGGAATTAGTACCACAAACATCTCTGGCTTTTTTCTACGAAATTCGTAAAATGCCCATTTGTACAAAGGATGAACATAGCGAAATTCTTGACTACATCGCGAAAGGCGACGAGGACGCAGCAGTTGAAGCCGCAATGCGTCATCTAGATGGCATTGAAGCCGCTCTCAATACCTGCGCTGCCTTAAGAAAACCTACTAGCCTAGTAGACTTGCTCAATTCTCGTCTACCATCTTCCCTCCAGGAGGAATAGGGGATGCTTTAAAGCACGCCTACCTGCTAAGGGCCTATCCAAAAAAACAAATTCTGGAGGGCGCGCCCTCCAGAATTTGTTTTTTTGGATAGGCCCTTAGCGCCAGAAAACTGGTCAACGGTAGGAGAGTTTGGTATACCAGCGGTGGATGTTGATGCAGATTGCCGACTGGCAACTTAAATTATGAATGCTCGTAATTACTCTCGCTCCCGCTATGGCAGTATTTTCCTTCTGGTTCTCCCCTTCATCCTGGCAATCGGCGTATGGCTTATCGGTATGTCTCTTCCTTCTGAGGCGTCCCCGAAATTATTAACAGAACCATTCCTGCAACTCCCTGAAGCGAGATCTGTGCAGGTTGTTTGGTTCACTGAATTTGCGGGCGCTCAACATTTTGTGGAGTATGGCAGCCGACTGGAGCAGCGAGTCAACGCTGTCACTACCAAACTTAGTCGCGTCCGGGAGGATCAGGATTCTCGTATAGGTCTGCAAACGGAACGGGGGCAGGTTTATCAGAAGCCGACTTACCGCGAAATTTGGCGGCACCAAGCAACAGTGACAGGTTTAGCTGCGGGAGTACGATCACCCTACCGGGTAACCAGTGTTCATGAGAATGGACAACGGATTCGCAGTGACTCTTATACCCTTGCTCCGCTGCCACTGCCAAATCAATCGCTGAATATTCTGCTAACCTCTGACCATCAGCTCATGCCGCTGACTCCCGCCAATTTGCAAAAAGTAGTGGAGACTATTCGCCCGGTTGATGCCCTGTTTCTGGCAGGGGATCTGGTTAACATTCCCGATCGCGCCTCAGAATGGTTTGACGATAACCGGGGCAGCGCTTTTTTCCCTAGCCTTCAGGGGCGCACCCGTCGGCTGGTGGAGCGCAACGGTAGACAAACCGTGTATCGAGGCGGTGCTCTGATACAGTCAGCTCCTTTATTCCCGGCGCTAGGCAATCATGAGGTGATGGGGCGCTTTTCGATGGAGGCTTCTCTGAATGAACAGTACAACGATGCCTATCCGGTGCAGGCTGCTGAACAGCTCTACACCGCTCAAGAAAATCAGGTTAATCCACAACGTGACTCTGCTATCAAGGCAAGCTGGTTAAAGAACAATAGCTTTAATACAGATACCTACCAAGAATTGTTCTCCCTACCCATCGGTAGTCCGGGTGGTAAACAGTACTATGCGATTACCTTTGGCAATGTGCGCTTAATTTCTCTATATGCAACAAACATCTGGCGGGTTCCCAGTCTGGAGGCCGATGCTCGGGGCAAATACAGGGAACGGGATGCTGATCTGAACGCTCCGGAGCGCTGGGGCTATGGACAGCATTTGTTTGGGGCGATCGCTAAAGGCACTCCCCAATATGAATGGCTGCGGCAAGAACTGAACAGTCATGCTTTCCGGCAGGCAAAGTATCGGATTGTCATGCTTCATCATCCAGTTCATTCTCTAGGAGACAACATTGTTCCGCCTTATACAGACCCGGTGCAGAAAATTGAGCGAGACGCCTCTGGCGCAATTCAGTCAGTGCGGTACGAATATCCCCTGAAGGACGACTACTTGATTCGGGATGTCGTTCCCCTATTGGAAGCAGCAGGGGTGCAATTGGTGTTCTATGGGCATTCTCATCTCTGGAATCGGTTCATCAGCCCCGCTGGGGTTCATTATCTGGAATCATCTAACGTTGGTAACAGCTACGGAGCATTTATTGGAGATAAACAGCGTCCTATCCCTAATGGCTTTGTGGAGCAGTACTCTGCCACAGGAGATCCCAATGGACTCCTGCCAGTTGTTCCAACTCTGGCTCCTCTCTTTGAAAACGGTCAAGCTCAACCCTATATCGCCAGCAACGACATGACTGTGTTCAGTATCTTCAACACCAGTACAGGCACCGTTAGCAGCTTTCGCTTTGATGTCCGAGAGCCAGAAAAAGGGGTGATTAAATTTGATGAGTTTTTGTTGCAAGTCAATAGCGAGTCTGGCTGATACAATGCTTTGCGCTGAGATAGAACCAGAGGTTTTGTTGAGAGTCGCGCTCTGCGCAGTATGCGTTTAGCGTCTCTTGTAGAGAGCGTTTCGCGGCATTACAGGGAAAACCGTTAAAAGTCCAGCTTAGGATCGCGAATTCAATAAAACCGAATTGTTTTTGAGAGAGGGGGGGGGGGGGGGGGGGGGGGGGGGGG
>CAZVXA010000342.1:0-5327 GCA_964630955.1 uncultured bacterium
CCCCCCCCCCCCCCCCCCCCCCCCCCCCCCCCCCCAAAACTGGGTTTGGAAATTTTCAAAAGTGGAAAGTATCAAGCATGATTTCCTGAAGAGCTGAACTGTTGATTTACAGCAGTTTTCATCAATATGCAAGACAGGGGTGTGGGGGCGCTGCCGTTCGGACTTCGACGTGAGTGCTCACGTTGAGGCCCCTGCACCCCGTACCCCACCAGCACAAAAAGTGCTGTAGTCCATGACTTACAGGATAAGCCATGTCTACAAATCCTATTTTTTATCACTACGTTGAGGGAAACGAGGTGTCAGAAAAGCAGCCCATTGATCGCCCCCTTCAACAGGAAAATAATAATATTTTAGGAACCGAACTCCGTTGGTCTGAAACCCCACAGATTTCCCCATCTTCCCCCGATATCCCCGCTCTCGTTTGTTTGTCTCATCTCCGGTGGGATTTTGTTTACCAGCGCCCTCAGCATCTTCTGAGCCGCTGTGCCCAGACGCGCCGGGTGTTTGTGGTTGAAGAACCCATGCCCAGTGCCGACGGAACCCGTTGGCTGGCCATTGGTCAGCGGGAGTGTGGAGTCTGGGTTGTTGTGCCCCATCTGCCAGAGGGGGTGAGTGAGGAAGAGGCGATCGCCCTGCAGCAACATATGCTGGATGCCCTGTTTGCCGAGGCCCAGATCCAGGCACCAATTCTCTGGTATTACACCCCGATGGCATTGCCCTTCTCGCAGCACCTCGACGCTTCCGCTGTCGTGTACGACTGTATGGACGAGCTGTCGGCATTCAATGGCGCACACCCGGAACTGCAAGCGCGGGAAGCTCGATTATTTCAACGGGCGAATCTGGTGTTTACCGGGGGACGTAGTCTCTATGAAGCCAAGCAGCACCAGCATCCCAGCGTCCACGCTTTCCCCAGCAGCATCGAAGTGGAGCACTTTGCACAAGCCAGAGGGGCGATCGCAGAACCAGCGGATCAGGCTGACATTCCTCACCCTCGCCTGGGATTCTACGGTGTGATTGACGAACGCATGAACCTTGAGCTGCTGGATGGCATCGCCCAGGCCAGACCAGATTGGCACCTGGTGATGATTGGTCCCGTGGTCAAAATCGACCCGGAAGTGCTGCCGCGCCACCCCAATATCCACTACCTGGGGGGCAAGTCCTACGCCGAACTGCCCGCTTATCTAGCAGGTTGGGATGTGGCGCTGTTGCCCTTTGCCCGCAACGAATCCACTCGCTTCATCAGCCCCACCAAAACGCCGGAGTACCTGGCGGCAGGCAAGCCCATCGTTTCCACCTCGATTCGAGACGTGGTGCGACCCTACGGTGAAGAAAAGCTCGTTCACATCGCAGATACGGTGCCGCAGTTTGTGGCGGCGATCGCCGCTGCCTTGAAGCAGACCGAGACTGAGCCGGACTGGCTCGATCGCGTTGATACCTTTCTGGCACAGACCTCCTGGGATCGCACCTGGCAAGCCATGAACGACCTGATTGAGGCAGTGATGATGGCACCAGAGAACGGCGAACAGCGCAGCAATGGCACTAGCGATCGCAACGCCCCCAGTTCACCTGAACCTTCCAGTTCTACACCGATGGGGATTAACCGTTCCACTTCAACAACCGCAACCGCGAATAAATCAGCGGTTTAGAAGTTTTTTTTACAAGGAGTAACTCCATGTTCGACTATTTGATCGTTGGTGCAGGATTTGCAGGAAGCGTCCTGGCAGAACGATTGGCCAGTCAGAATGGCAAAAAGGTACTGATCATTGATACTCGTAATCACATCGGCGGAAATGCCTACGATCATTACAACGAGGATGGAATTCTAATCCATAAATACGGGCCTCACATTTTTCATACAAACTCGCGTGAAGTGTTTGAATATCTATCGCGCTTTACTACGTGGCGACGCTATGAACACCGGGTTCTCGCCAGCGTGGATGGTCAATTAGTGCCAATTCCCATTAACCTGGATACGATTAATAAACTCTACGGTCTCAATCTGACTTCCTTTGAATTGGAGAATTTCTTTGCCTCTATTGCGGAACCGAAGGAATACATCCGCACCTCTGAAGACGTGGTCGTCAACAAAGTGGGACGCGAACTTTACGAAAAATTCTTCCGCAACTACACTCGCAAGCAGTGGGACATGGATCCCTCAGAGCTGGATAAATCGGTGACCGCACGGGTTCCCACTCGCACCAATCGGGATGATCGCTACTTCACCGACACCTACCAGGCAATGCCGCTACATGGCTTTACCCGAATGTTCGAAAATATGCTGGCCCATCCCAATATTAAAGTCATGCTCAACACCGACTATCGGGAGATCCAGGGCATGATTCCTTACAGGGAGATGATCTACACTGGCCCCATCGACGGTTTCTTCGATTACCGCTACGGCAAACTGCCCTATCGCTCCCTCGACTTCAAACATGAAACGTTGAACGAGAAGGTGCATCAACCCCAGGCAGTGATTAACTATCCTAACGAGCACCTCTACACCCGCGTCACAGAGTTCAAGTACCTGACCGGACAGGAACACCACAAGACCAGCATTGTGTATGAGTATCCCAAGGCCGAGGGCGACCCCTACTATCCCGTTCCCCGTCCCGAAAACACGGAGCGTTACAAACAGTACAAGGAACTGGCGGATGCAACACCCAACGTTCACTTTGTGGGACGGTTGGCCACCTACAGGTATTACAACATGGATCAGGTGGTAGCCCAGGCTCTGGCAGTTTACGCCCGATTGTCTGAACGTCAGACCTGGCACCCCCAGGCCGAAACGGTGCCCGTGATTCAGGCCGCTCCCAGCCCTGTGAGCGATCGCGTCTACACTGCTTCCCGCGATACCATCCAGAATGTGACCCCGACCAGCGCCAGCCGCCCGGAATCAAACGGCAAATCTCTCTCCCAGACACCGGGAGCTTAGTTCACGCACCTTGTAGCCCCCATTTACACCATGAGCTTCGAGTCTCCTCCATTACCCCTGGAACTCTGGGGTGGCGTTGAATGCACCGTGAATCGGGTGGGCGATCGCTACTTCAACCAGCTCCAGCGCAACGGTCACCAGACTCGCCTGGAAGACCTGAATCAATTCGCAGCTCTAGGAATTCAGGCAATTCGCTATCCCGTTTTGTGGGAATGTATTGCACCAGATGACATTCACCAGGCGGATTGGAGTTGGCCCGACGAGCGGTTGCTTTACTTGGATGACATTGGCATCCGGCCCATTGTGGGCATGGTTCATCACGGCAGCGGCCCCCGGCGCACCAGCCTCACCGACCCGGCATTTGCCACCGGACTGGCAGAATTCGCCCACGCCGTTGCCAGCCGCTACCCCTGGGTGGAATCTTACACCCCCGTCAACGAGCCGCTGACCACTGCCAGGTTTAGCGGTCTTTACGGCCACTGGTACCCCCATAAAACGGATACCCTGAGCTTTCTCAAAGCGTTGCTTAACCAGTGCCGTGCCGTTAGTCTTTCAATGCAGGCCATTCGCCGGGTCAATCCCACTGCCAAACTGGTGCAGACCGAGGATCTGGGCAAAATTTTCAGCACACCCCTGCTGAGCTACCAGAACAACTTTGAAAACGAGCGCCGCTGGTTGTCCTTTGACCTCCTGTGCGGTCGTGTCAACTCCGATCACCAGCTCTGGGACTATTTATTGTTTGTTGGCCTTAAGGAACCTGATTTGACCTGGTTCCTCGACAACCCCTGCCCCCCCGACATCTTTGGCATTAACCGCTACCTGACCAGCGATCGCTTCCTCGACGAACGGCTCGATCGCTACCCCCCGCACACCCACGGCGGCAACGGCAGACAGGCATACGCCGATGTCGAAGCCGTTCGCGTCTGTGCCGAAGGTATCTGTCCCCCTGATCTCCTGCTCAAGGAAGTCTGGGAACGCTATCAGTCCCCGATCGCCGTCACCGAAGTCCACCTTGGCTGCACCCGCGAAGAACAGCTCCGCTGGCTCCACGAAATCTGGACCGCCGCCCAGTCTCTCAAAACGCAAGGTATTCCCATCCAGGCCATCACCGCCTGGTCCCTCCTGGGAGCCTACGATTGGAACAGCCTCGTCACCCGCGACAACGGCCACTACGAACCGGGCGTCTTCGACATCCGCTCCCCCCACCCCCGCGCAACGGCGATCGCCACCTTCCTCCATCACCTCTCCGCCAACCAACCCTACAATCACCCCTTATTAGAAATTCCCGGCTGGTGGCACCGCCCCGATCGCCTCTTGTATCCTCCGGTTTCTACCTCCACTGAAGCATCCACCCGTTCAACAGAAGGGCGCAGCATTCAACCAAACAGTGACGAGCACACCGCAGAAAGTATCAGCCGAATGCCACACCCTTACCCATCCACCCATCCACCCATCCACCCATCCACCCTCCCCCATCCCGCATCCCCCCTTACCAATTCCCCATCCCCACTCTTAATCACTGGCGCTACCGGAACCCTCGGTCAAGCCTTTGCCCGCATCTGCGAAATACGCGGCATCCCCTACCGTCTGCTGACCCGCCGGGAGATGGACATCACCAACCCCACTGCCATCGCCACGGTTCTCGACGATCTCCATCCCTGGGCCGTCATCAACACCGCTGGTTACGTCCGCGTCGATGATGCCGAACGCGAACCCCACCTCTGCCTCCGCATCAACGCTGACGGAGCCGCAATTCTGGCGGACGCCTGCGCCGATCGCAACATCGGCCTGATCAACTACTCCTCAGATCTGGTATTCAATGGCGATCGCACCCACCCCTACATCGAAAGCGACACCGTCGCCCCACTCAACGTCTACGGCCAGAGCAAAGTCCAGGCTGAACGCTGGGTGCTGCACCACCACCCCTGCTCCCTGGTGATCCGCACCAGCGCTTTCTTTGGCCCCTGGGACGAGTACAACTTTCTGACGATCGCCCTCCGCACCCTGAAAAATGGTCATCCCTTTGTCGCCGCAGAAGATGCGATCATTTCCCCCACCTACGTCCCCGATCTGGTTCATGCCAGCCTTGATCTTTTAATTGACGGAGAGTGTGGCATCTGGCATTTGTCTAATCCTGGGGCGATCGCCTGGGACAAATTGGCCCGCCTTGCCGCACAACAGGCCGGACTGGATCCCACTGCCATTCAAGCCTGCTCAATGCAAGAACTGGGCTTTGCGGCTCCCCGTCCCACCTATAGCGCCCTCAGCAGCGAACGCGGCGTTCTTCTACCGGAGCTGGATCGCTCGATCAGTCGCTATCTCCAGGAATGCACCTGCATTTGATACAAAATCTACAACGCTTTGCAAGCGCGTGTGGTACAAAGTTTTTGTTGAG
>CAZVXA010000343.1:0-5183 GCA_964630955.1 uncultured bacterium
GCTAAAATTAAATATGCCGCGAAACGCCCTCTGCGAGGGCGTTTCGCGGCATTACAGGAAAAATAGTCAAAACTCCAGTAGATGAGAGACAACCTGATATTTTCACGAGAAGTGGGGCGATGCCCACTTTTCATGAAAATATCAGGTTAATTACGAATGCTGCTTTACCGCTTGACTTAAATCTTGCCTGCCAGATGGGTGAGCTGCCGCATATTTGTTAGAAAAATCGCCTGACTGGCCTGATCAATTTTGATCCAGCCCTTGCTGTCAAGCTTCTCCATAATTCGGGTCGCTTCATCCACGGTAATGTCGGCCACATCGGCCAGATCCTTCAGCGGGATATTGAAAATTTCCAGCCCTTGAGGTGCTTTGCTGCCATAGTTCTCCCCCAGTGAAACTAGTGTATTGGCGAGCTTAATGGCTGGCGGCTGATGCCGCAGGTGGAATCGAAAGTTCGTCTGTCGCAACCGACGCACCATCAGTTGCAGCATTCGGTGGTGCAACTGAGAATCTTTGAACAGCGTTTGAATGAAGCGCTGAGCCGAGATGCTGAGTAGCTTCACGGAAGACAAAGCCACAACGTCAGTCGAGCGGGGGGATTCGTCCAGAATTGCCATTTCGCCAAAGAAATCGCCTTTGCCGAGAATGGCCAGCGTCACAACCCCTTCTCCGACGTGACGTCGCACCTTGACCCAGCCAGACTCAACAAAGTAGACCGCATTGCCCCAGGCATCTTCCATCAGGACGGCGCGACCCGCCGGGTATTCATGCTCGACCGCGATCGACAGCAGCCACTCTAGCGTCTCCGGGCTGGCAGGATTGAAAAGCGGGAATAGTTCGCTAAAGGCAATAGTTTGCATGAAAGAGTTTTGGGGTAATGAGGTAGAGCGATTCAACCCATGCACTCTTCGAGAGGATAAAAGTCGGGTTGACGGGTCAAAATCCAGATTGGCTGTAACGTCTTGCCCTCTTTAGACTACCCAAAAATGATCTCCAATCTTACAAGATGGAAGGCTAGCATTCGTGAGAAGTCAACCGGGGAAAACCAGGTTTCCCTGAGCGATATGAATCTGTAGAACCACTGCAAAAACGAGCCGTCCCAAGCACCCTTAGTTAATCACAGAATATCATGCCCACAGAGAGTCGTGGGTTAGCACCACTCAGGAATACACGGCCTGCTTCAAGCGCGATCGCAGCTTCGCCACATACGATTCCCATCCCACCACAATCGTTTGCCGATGGGCGAGTGTGTCGGGATCAATCGCGTCTGATGTGAATCGTAGCGGATTGCCTTCCAGGTCACAGCACACCAGCCCTGCCGCCCTGGCCAGCGCCAGAGGACCAACCGTATCCCAGAGTTTTACCCGGCGATTGAAGTAAACATAGATACCCGCGTTGCCACAGATTACTTCCATCACCTTCAAGCCAAAGCTACCCAGATTGGAAAACCGGGCTTCGGGAATCAGGTGGGCGATCGCTCGTCCGTGTTGCTGCTGGTCACGGGTGCCAATCACCATCGGGCAGTAGTCCATTGAAGGAGCAGGAGGTTCCTTGGGAATCAGGGGTGTGAGGGGGCGATCGCCGATGGCCTCGAATAATCCACAATCCACACCGCCGCAGTAGAGGTGTTCGAAGGAGGGAGCATAGATCCACCCAGCGGCGGGTTGCTGTTGCGTAAGCAGACCGACCATAACGGCATAGTGCGATCGCCGCCCGATAAAATCCTCCGTGCCATCTAAGGGGTCGATCAGCCAGAGCCGTCGATAGTTCTTAAAATAATGCTGTCGAGACGATGCGTTTTCTTCAGAAATAATTCCATCCTCAGGAAAAAAGGAGGCTAACGCTGCTGAAAGCCGCTGATCGAGGGCGCGATCAACATCCGTTACATAGTCCTCTACCCCCTTCTCAAACACCTCAAACGGTTGCTCGGCCATTTCTCTTGCCTGTTGGCCGCAGGTCTGAACAATCCAGCGAATTTTTTCGAGGTAGTCGGAAGACAATACAGACATAATGGTTCTGGTTAGGAAAGGCAATCCGCCTACTGCTAAGTAGGTAGGCGCGATTAAGCTTGAAACCCCAAAAGCTGTTCTGCCCGCTGCGCGGGCAGAACAGCTTTTGGGGTTTCGACTTTTTCCACGCCCACATACTTAGCTTAACCAGAGAAAGCAAATGTTGGCGGCATCGGGGGACTACCAACGTTCTAGACTTTGACTCAACTGCGTCGATTTTCCTGAAACGCTGACAGTATGCCAGCGTTTCAGGAAAATCGACGCAAACATTAAATCTGCCGCGAAACACTCTTTTAGAGAGCATTTCGCGGCAGTGTAGAAGGGAGTAGTCAAAAGTCCAGAACGTTGAAGCAAATCAACAAAAAAACGGGTTAACCCGTTTTGGGTTAACCCAACTCAATTGGGAACGCTCAGAGGAACTACTTTTGAAGCACCAGCTTGACGTTGGCGTTCTGTAGACCGGGGCGCTTCACTTCGGCCAGGGTCTTGTTAACGGCATACTTCTGGTTGATCGAGTTGATCAGTTCGGTCTGGTTGTGCTTCTTAGCAACGCCCCACAGGTCAGCGATCAGGTCGAAAGAACCATCAGCGTTGCGGGACCAGCCCAAGTCATACTCGCCTTCCAGAACTGCAACGATGTCGGCGCGAACGCGCTGACCGTTGTAGCCGCGAACATCAGCTTCGGACTTAACGGAGATACCCAGATCCCGCAGAGAAGACTTGAGGATTTCAGCGTCAGTGATCTTGGTGCGCAGAGTGCTAAAGTGAGACATCGGATTTCCTCCTGTAGAGAAACTGAGAGATGACAACGTTTTGATTTGACACGCCGCCCGTCTAACCTTTGGAGGGCAAACCAGAACGGCTACTTTTTCATACTGCTAGCCCTTGGCTAGCCTTTCCTCCTGTTGGGAAGCAGGAGAGAAAGCTTGTTAGAACTCCAGTCGCTGATACTCAGCAACGGAGGACGCAGCAGGTCGCGCGCGCTGCCTCGCCCAATCCCGAAGGGCGGTAACCTGCTCACTCATCGTCTTGGAAAGCGGTAGGGTCGCTTTAATTGAAGCAATGATATCGAGTTGCGTAAACTCCCGCTCCTGGGCAAATGCCTCATACATTGCAGCAACCAATGCCTGTTCAATCTCCGCTCCGGAAAAACCATCGCAAACGCTGACCAGTTGATCCAGGTCAAAGCGAGCAATCTCACGACGACGCTTAGAAAGGTGAATTCTGAAGATATCTTTGCGCTCCTCTGCGTTGGGCAAATCCACAAAGAACAGCTCATCAAAGCGACCTTTGCGGAGGAACTCCCCTGGCAGGCGCTCCACCCGGTTAGCAGTTGCCATGACAAATACTGGGGAAGTTTTCTCCTGCATCCAGGTCAGGAAGGTTCCGAAAATCCGGCTAGAGGTTCCACCATCAGAGTCAGCAGAACCTGTGGTTCCCGCAAACGCTTTGTCAATTTCATCAATGAACAGAATTGCGGGGGAAATGGATTCGGCGGTCTTCAGTGCGTTGCGCAGGTTTGCTTCCGACCGACCAACCATTGAGCCGTCATACACCCGACCCATGTCCAACCGTAGCAGGGGTAGTCCCCAAAGGCGAGAGGTGGTTTTGGCGATGAGGGACTTACCACAACCGGGAACACCCAGAATCAGCATCCCTTTGGGTTGAGGCAGGCCGTATTCCCTTGCTCTTTCGGTAAAGGCATTGGAACGTTGACGCAACCAGTGCTTCAGTTCTTCCAGACCACCCACAGAATCGAGTGTCTCATCTTCCTCCATGTATTCCAGGATGCCGTTCCGCCGGATGAGTTGCTTCTTCTCAGAGAGAACGATGTCTACTTCAGCTTCGGTCAGACGTCCAGCGGTGACGTGGGCTTTACGGTAGACCTTCTCTGACTCATCCCGAGTTAGACCTAATGCGGCCTTCAGGAGCTTCTCGCGAGTTTCTGTTGTGATTCGACGAGAGCGTGTCTGATCAAGCTGCTGAGTGAGAACCTCATTGAGTTCTGTCATGTCGGGCAGGGGGTAGTCCAGGACAGCAACTTCCTTTTCTAGCTCAATCGGAATGTTCTGAACCGGAGACATCAAAATGATTGTCTTTTGCGAATCCTTGAAACCTGCAACTGCGTCCCGCAGCCAACGAGTTACAGCGGGGGAATCGATGAAGGGGTGTAAGTCTTTGAAGACAAAGAGACCTGGATCTCGCTGCCGAATCACCCACTCGATCGCTGCTTCTGGAGAAACGGTATTGTGCTGAGTAACGTTACGAGGTTGACCGAATTCAACAATTCCGTGGGTAACAGTCCAAATGAAGACTCGGCGCTGGGGCTTGCTTTGAGCAATCACTGCAATGGTCTGCTCTGCTCGCTCTTCCTCAGAAGTGACGAGGTAGATCAGAGGATATTGCGCTTGGACAAGTATGTTTAAATCCTCTCTCATATCATCGACCTTCTAGAGACGGCGCAGACCAAAGACAAAACATCGAAACCTGGGGACTATCCATTTACTGTAAGATGCGATCCCAGGTAGAGGGCATCCTCTCTTAGAGGGACTTCGATACTTCAGCAGGGAACAAGCTCCTCTTCACCCTGACGACCATCACTGGCATGAACACCAGGGACAGCGCCAACCCGGTTCTCCTCATCCAACACTCCAGGCTGGCTGGACAGCGCTACTAGCTCACCCTCACGAACCACATAGGAAGAGTCGCAGCCCGGGCAACTGTAAACTTGATGCATAGAGCCATGCGTGGACTCCACCTCATCTACAACATCAGGGTTATCGAGATAAAAGATAATCGCACGCTCTGCAATTGCTGACATGGGTTCTGATTCGACTGCCGCTTTAATCTTCAGCTTGCGGTGCAGTTCGGGAGAGAGATAGAGCGTGACTTTTTGCTTGTCTTGCATAATGGCGACTACGTTTTCGATACCCGGGTATGTCAATCAAGCATAGTCATGGCATCAAGTGCTGTCAAGACGCTATGACAGCATGACGGCAATATTGTTACATTTTGCAATAAAAGCCGGGAAGGTAATCAAAACGCGATTGGAGCGGATCCATTACTTATCTGGACTTTTGACTATTTTCCCTATAATGCCGCGAAACGCCCTCTGCGAAGGCGTTTCGCGGCATATTCAATTTAGCGCCGATTTTTCCTGAAACGCTGGCTGCG
>CAZVXA010000344.1:0-5145 GCA_964630955.1 uncultured bacterium
ACCTCTTAATTATTTCACCCACAAAACCCCAAAACCCAAATTCGGGGGGGGCGCCCGGCCCCCGCCCCCCCCCCGCCAGAATTTGGGTTTTCGGATAGGCGCTAATAGGTTGCTGTCAGTCGTTGGGTCAGATACTCGCCCGCCAGAATCGGGGCATAGCGGCTGGGGCGATCGCTCGACTGACAGCTTTCCAGGCAGGCCAGCTCCACCTCCGGATTGGGGTCACAGAACAGCGCTACGGAATAGCGAGGCTGGCTGAATTGGGTGGCTGGGGGAAGCGCCACCCGGTGCGGTGTTGATTTCAGTACGTCATTCGTCCAGCGCTGCATCGCATCTCCCACATTCACCACCAGCGTACCGGGAATCGGTGGAGCAGCGACCCATTCTCCCTGGCGAGTCCGCACCTCTAACCCCTCCACCTGGTCCTGGAGCAACAGCGTAACGCTGCCGTAGTCAGTGTGTTCTCCAGCACGAAGCTGCCCCGGCGCTGGCTGGCTGGTGATACCCGGATAGTGGAGCATCCGCAAGAAGTAATGTTTGCCGTGCTTGTCGTCAAAGAAGTCAATGGGGAGATTCAGTGCGATCGCAAACGCCCGCAGCACGTTGGGTGCAACCACGGTGGTAGCAAGCTGGTAGAACGCCGAGACAGCCGATTGAAATTCCGGTTGCTCCGGTGGCCAGACTGCCTGAATTCCCATGTTGAACGCTTCTTTCAGGTCACCGGGCTTGCTCGGATCCAGGCGTTCCTTCTGCACCCCGATATAGCCGCAGTTGGTCTCTGCTGAACGGGCAATGCTCTGCTTGGTGGCATCCGGCAGATCAAAAAACAGTTTGGATTGCAGCAGCAGTTGGTCGATTAAATCCTGGGGAATGCCGTGGTTCCTCAGGTACATAAAGCCAATATCGTGACACGCTTCGTAAATCTGGTCAGCAACTTTGTGGCGATCGCCCTCGTTCCCTGCAAGGAAGGGCGCAAAGTCAATGATGGGGATCTGTGTCAATACTGGAGTCATATTCTGGATCACACCTGGAAGCACAGCAACATTGTGACTATTGAAGCACAGGAGGAGGATGCAAAATGTTTTCCAGGATAGCTTCGACTTGACCCGAATCGCCCACGACCACTGGTGCTGCCTGAGCCAGCGTACCAACTCAGCGTGTTCAAAGCCTCGGTCTGCCAGCAGGGTGACTTCAACCTCCGGTGGCAGGACGCGCTTGGCGCACTCAAGCAGCGGTTTGTATTGCTCAAAGCCGACCATCGCACTGCCGTGTTCCAGCACGACTTGAGCCAGGGTAAAAGAGCGTCCTCCCCAGACGAAGCAAACCTCTATCAAACAAAACTTGTCCCACAGCATACTGGTGTCGAGGGTGAGCAACACCGACTCCCCTGCAAAGGCTTGCAGAACGAGATGCAGCATCGGTTCGTAGAAGCGTTCAGCGGTGATCTGCTGATTATGGACGAAGTAACTCAACCGTTCCATATGGGCACGGGCTTTACAGCCCCGGTGTCTCAGGTAGGTGATCCACTCTCCCAGGCAGGCGCTCTTCGATTGCAGGATGGCTGCCACAATTTCTGAAAATCCTTGTAGATGGCGTTGGTCTTTCGGCTGCACCCATTGACGCAGTTGTTGTTGCAGTTGACGATACAGAAGGGGTGTTTCCATCGAATTTCGCTTTGAGTTGGGGAACTTAAGCGTCTCATGGAACGCCCCCGTTCAGCTACCCCTGTCTTAGAGTAAGACTCCAATCACAGCAACCCTTTCAGCACTTCTCTGCACCACTAAGGCGAATGTACTAACGATCCCGTTCACCCGCCGCTAGCAACCTCTCGGACACACCAACCAAATTTATACGGTCGGCGTGCAACGGGCTTGTTAGCTCGCACTTAACTCGATGGCAAATAACTCTGAAGATAGCCGAGAGCCAGCCGTTTTGCTTCTAGAGTCAATCGCTGCTGAAACGCTTGCTCTTGACCAAGGGATAGCCATACGAGTGAACCGATCGCCTTCACCAGCACAAATGCAACGATTTCATAATCTACCGCATCTGTACCCGTGTCCCGTCGTGCAAGCGACGTTGCCAGATCGGTGATCAGTTTCGCATCAGCAGTATCTTCGATTTCCTGTACTTCGGGCACCAATCCTTGGACTTCCATAAAAATGGCATAGTATCCGGGATAGTCATCGAAGAATTGAGTGGTGATGTCAATCAACTGGTCCACATAAGCAGATAACGGTAATTTTGCTATTTCTGTAGCACCAAGAAGCGCTAAGCGTTCGTGGAGAAGCTGGTTATAGCGCACGGTTAAAGCTTGTACGATCGCTTTTTTGTCTGAAAAAAACTGGTAGAGCGAGCCAATGGGCACTTGGGCTTGTTTGGCAATCTCGTTGGTGGTGGTGGCAGCATAGCCCTGAGCGACAAACAACACCTCTGCAACATCTAAAATGCGGTTAACTCGTTCTTGACTGCGGGCTTGGTGGGGCTTACGTCGGATCGTACTGACACTGGACAGCTTGTCAGACATAGATTTCCTCCTCTTTTTAAAATCAATAGATGAGGGTTACTCACTTATTGCTTGACAAAATATGACTGGTGCTCATGTTGTCAAATTATGAGTAACGCTCACATTGTAACGCAAATAATTCTGGAGGAACCCACAATGCCCCAAGATTTAATGCCCCTGCCCCATCCCGATGCGGCTTCTGCCCTGGGTGAGATCAGCCTCGATCGCCTTGGATTTACCCAGCGTTGTACCCAAGACTATCAAGGTCAAGGCATCGTCCCTTTGCAGCTAGGTGATGAACTATTTTGCCTCCTGACCAACCCTGACTACATCACGCAAGTCCTCAAAGATCGCCTCTCGTTTATCAAAGCAAGAGACTTGCAACAGCTCCGGGGCATATTAGGCAATGGACTATTGACCAGTGAAGGAGATTTCTGGTTGCGGCAACGGCGACTCTCTCAGCCTGTCTTCCATCAGCAGCAAATTAATAGCTGTGGGGAGGTGATGGTGGAATACACCCAACGGATGTTGGAAACATGGCAGGATGGCTCAGTCCTGGATGTCCATGAGGAAATGATGCGTCTGACCCTCAATATTGTGATGAAAACCCTGTTTAACCAAGATGTTCAGGACTCTGCCGCAGGTAACATTGCCCATGCCCTCGATGTGGCCATGAACTGGGTGGAACATCAAGAAGAAATTGGTGTCAAGACGGCTTTGAGTGAAATTGGTGAAATGCCAGCATCGGAGGCTGATCTATCCTCTGAGGCAATGAATCAACAATTGCAATCGGCGATTGAACTGTTAGATGAAACGGTTTATGCCATGATCAACCAGCGGCGAACCACCAATACAACAGGTCATGATTTGCTCGGGATATTAATGCAGGTGGAAGCCGCGGATGATGGCTCTCGGATGACTGACACACAGTTGCGCGATGAAGTTTTAACCTTGATTTTGGCAAGTCATGAAACAACTGCCAACGTGCTCTCTTGGACCTGGATGTTGCTTGCTCAGCATCCCCAAGTGCGAGCAAAACTCAATGCTGAACTAAAAACTGTGTTGAATGGTCGAGCGCCCAGTCTAGCGGATCTGCCCCAGTTGATTTACACAAATTGGGTGCTCAAGGAATCCATGCGACTCTATCCACCAGCGACCGATGTATCACTAGAAGCCATCGCAGATTATGAATTGGATGGCTATGTCATACCGACTAGACTGCTCTAAGTGCGCGGATTCCTCGGCTAAATGCTTGCCTAGCCTAGCTTGAGCTTCTCAGTGGATGGGGACGGAATTTGAGGAATATCCAGCTACTCTGCAAGCCGTTTATGACCGCATGAATCAGAATCAGCCAGCGGCGATCGCGTCTTTATCCTAATCGCCACATCTCCTCGCGAAGCAGTATTGAGGGGCGAATTCCTTGAAAGCGATCGCACCTCTCACACGGAGCCATCACCCAAAAAACGCACCCTCCCGACTCGCAATCCCGCAGGCACTTCCCGTCCTCGGACAATCCCTCAGTTTGAAACCCGCTGATCTGAAGGTCAATCTGCCAGCACTAGGCAGTCCGTCCCAGAGTTAGCGGTGCTCGTCGGACTCAGGGCATAGATTAGCCGCACCGAATATCAACTCAAATCTCATACTGCCGCCACACCCACGCAAAACTGATTGGCACATCCCGATAGGGCAACCAACTCGGCTTCGTCTCTATCCAACGATCATCAATAATCTGTTCGCGCAATTCGACCATTTGCCAACCCGCCGCGAGCGCCGCCTGCGCATGATCGGACAACAGATGTATGTGCGTCTCGATTGCGACTGGCTCCCCATTGGCTCCTTGGAAGTGCGTCGGCATCCCTGTCGCCATGATGAAGAATGGATGAAAGCCAACAAGCACATACGCCGCATCATGCCGGGCAATCCGCGTTGCTTCCGCGTACAACGGTGCGAGATCAGCAAGATGTTCGTCAACGAGGCACGTCATGATCAAGTCGTAACTAGCCGCTGGCAGTTCGGTCGTGCAAACATCCGCCACCCGGAGAGACGCGAACACATCCCGTTTCCGAGCCTGATCCAGCATTTCGGTCGTGGCATCGACACCATCGATCTCCCGTACGCCCTTGCTCGCTAACCATGCAGCAGTGCGTCCTGTTCCGCAACCGAGATCCGCGCAACGCTCGACAGCACTCCACTTGACGCTTTGGATCTGGTCGAGCAACCACAGATCCATGTCACGTTTTACGGTGTCCTCGTAGGTCGCGGCCCATTGAGCATAGCCTTCACGCACCGCCACAGTTTGGTAATTGCGTCGATCAAATGTAGAGAAACGCGGCATACGAAACTCCTTCTAATGTGCTTTGGGCGGCTAACGGTGAAGTGCAGCGGCGGCAGACAAACTCGAACCCAGCACCAGTAGCTTTCTTCCGTCCACTGCCACGCAGTATTAGCTGGCTGGCAACTATTCAAACTTTACTCCAGTAACCAAGCAAACAGATCTCTGATTGTAAGCTGTAACTCAATTGCAAATGATGGTACAGAAATAACTTCATCTGGCTCATCCAACACTTCAGGTTCTTGCTTTGGGTGGTAGACAAACACGGTTTGTTCATCTGGATCGATTAACCAACCCATTTGGGTTCCAT
>CAZVXA010000345.1:0-5119 GCA_964630955.1 uncultured bacterium
GCGTCACGCCTGCCAGAATTTGGGTTTTCGGATAGGCACTTATAGCCGTCCTTTGCAGGATGTGAACGGGGTACAGAGGTTCCACTTTGAAAAGGCTGTACCCTCAAACTGTTTATCCCAATCAGTTATCCGATAGGGATCGCTAATTCCTTAAGTCGCAATCCTCGCTGAGGGAATGAAATCATCTATCATTAAAACATTATAAATTTTCGAGCATTCATTCATAAAACTCTATGCCCACCATTCAGTGAGCCTTTATAGCGAGAGTCAGCCGTCCTTTATTCAGTAGGCCATCCCGTGCTAGAAGCGTGCGTCTTTGTAACGATATTGTGTGGATTCTTCGGAATCCTGTTTAAGAAAAACCTGGTGATGAAAATTGTCAGCATGGATGTCATGAGTACGGGGGTGATCGCCTACTACGTTCTGATTGCTGCGAGGGAAGGGGTCTTCACACCCATTCTTGTAGACGAACCCAGAGGAGATTTCGCAGACCCGGTTCCCCAGGCGGTGATTTTGACGGCAATCGTGATTGGGTTTTCGATTCAGGCGCTGATGCTGGTCGGAGTCATGAAACTATCGCGGGATAACCCAACGCTAGAAACTAGTGAAATTGAGAAGAACAACACGCCATGATCGACAACCTGAACTCCCTTACAGTCGCATGGATGGCGCTACCTTTCTTCCTGGGGTTCGTCGTTTTTCTTGCGCCAAAGCTCGATCGCTGGCTGGCCATGACCAGTGCGATCGCCTCCGTCGCCTTCGCCCTGTTGCTGCTGATCCAGAAGCCGTTGGTCAAACTGGAACTGCTGGACAACTTCGGGGTTCAGCTCCAGGTTGACGACCTCAGCGGCTATTTCATCCTGACGAATGCCCTGGTCACGATAGCTGTTCTGTTCTACTGCTGGGGAACGGGAAAATCTGCTTTCTTCTACGGGCAACTGACGATACTGCACGGTAGCCTCAACGCCGGATTTATCTGCTTTGACCTGATTAGCCTGTATGTCGCGATCGAGGTGATCAGCATTGCTGCTTTCCTGTTGATAGCCTACCCCAGGAGCGATCGCACCATCTGGGTTGGGCTGCGCTACCTGTTTGTCAGCAACGTTTCCATGCTGTTCTACCTGGTAGGGGCAGTACTAGCATATGAGGCCAACCATACCTTTAGCTTTAATGGGTTGCGGGGTGTTCCTGCTGAAGCGTTTGCCCTGCTTTTTTTGGGGATGCTGGCGAAAGGTGGGGTATTTGTGTCCGGCCTGTGGCTACCATTGACCCACTCTGAGGCAGAAACTCCAGTATCGGCAATGCTTTCAGGGGTTGTTGTCAAGGCTGGTGTGTTTCCTCTGGTGCGTCTGGCGCTGCTGTTTGAGGATGTCAATCCTATCGTTCGCACGTTTGGTGTGGCAGCGTCTCTGCTGGGGGTAATCTACGCCATGTTTGAGAAAGATACCAAGCGGATGCTGGCCTTCCACACGATTTCACAGTTGGGCTTTGTGCTGGCAGCTCCTGCCGCAGGTGGCTTTTATGCACTCACTCACGGCCTTGTGAAATCGGCGCTGTTTCTTCTGGCAGGTGCCCTCCCCAGCCGTAGTTTTAAGGACTTACAGCAGAAACCGATTGATAACCGGGTCTGGCTGGCGCTGGTGATCGCCAGTCTTTCCATCTCCGGATGTCCTCTGCTGGCGGGATTTGTGGCGAAAGTCTGGACGACGAAGGAGTTACTGTCGTGGGAGGCGATCCCAATCGCGATCGCCGCTGTGGGAACAGCCATCTCCTTTGGCAAATTTATTTTCCTGCCCCGTGGTGATTCATCAACGGTGCGACCAGGAGTCTTGTGGGCGGTTGCTCTGCTGATCGGTGGATTGCTGGTTGGGAATATCGTTTATCCACAGGGCTACACCCTGAGTGAGATGGTCAAAGCCCTTGTCACGATCGCCGCTGGGTGGCTGCTGTATTGGCTGGTGGTGCGGCAGGTTTCGGTTAAGCTGCCGAGGGTGTTTGAAGAATTCGACAACCTGATCGGCGCGATGAGTCTGATGCTGGTGCTGTTGTTTTGGGTGGGGGTGTCATGGTTGGGCATTTAATTCTACGGTTAACCATCTGGTTTTTGCTCACCTCCGACCTGAGCCTGCCAAACATCATCATTGGGGTAGCGGTAGCCCTGCTATTGCCGCAGAGCTACACTTCACCGCAAACCATCAAGGAGTGGCTGCGTGTACTGTACCGAGCGATTCTGGCTATTCCGATCGCCTTCATTGAGGCATTTGAAATCATTCTTCGGCCTCACCAGCAGGAGGACTTCATGATGGAGCGGGTCAGACCCCGGCGCACTCCTGGCCTGGTTTTCCTGGATATCTTCATCATCACGTTTACGCCCAAGACCATCGTCGTGAAACACCACGAGGAAGGCTGGTATGAAGTTCACCGCTTGAAACCGGGGAAGTAGAGTATGGATATTAACCTGATCATTTTTGCCATGATTCTGGCGCTGCTGATTCCCATGTACGAGGCGTGGCGCGATGATAACGTCTGGCAGAAAATGCTGGCTCTTTCGAGCGTAGCCAGCAAGATAGCGATTATCGTGCTGGTGGTCTCTGTGCTGCGCAATGACTGGATGATCGGCGTCGTCGGGGTGATCATTCTCAGCGTGGGCAATGCCGGACTGATGCTGCTGGCCAATATTCTGAAGCGGGTGAACGAAGGATGACCCATATCTTTGGCTACGCCTTCATTGGCCTGGGCTTATTCTTCTGGTTCTGGGGCACGTCCTGGTTGCCCCGCCGACGCACGATTCTGTTCAAGCTGCACGCCCTGTCGGTGTCGGACACACTGGGATCGATCGCCATCATCATTGGCCTCCTGATCAAGCTTCCCAGCCGCTGGCCGTTGCTGGTGCTGGCCATTCTAACGCTGGGCATCTGGAACACGATGCTCGGCTACGTGCTGGCGTATTGCTCCAGTTCCAGTGATAAGCCTGTGGAGGTGCAGAATGACTAAGGATCTATTTATCTATGCGATCGCCCTCCTGCTTCCTCTCTCCGCCGGAATGGTGGTGTTCCAATCGAATCCTTACTATGCGCTGATTCTGCGGGGCATTCTGGGAGCGATCGCCGCCCTGACCTACACCGTGCTGGGGGCAGCTGATGTCGCCCTGACCGAGGCGCTGGTGGGAACCCTGCTGGCGATCATGCTGTACGCGGTGGCGGTACGATCATCCCTGGTGATGCGCCTGGGAATTCTGGAGGAGGACATGGCTGAGGTGTCGGATAAGGCAACGCCGGAACAACGAGCCGATCATCCCCTGACGGCGCTGCTGGAGGATCTGCGGCTAATCCTGAAGCAACACTATATGCGCCTGGAACTGGTGCCCTACGTAAACTGGCAGGCATTGCAGCGATCGCTCTCGGAGAAAGAAGTTCACGCCATCTGTGCACGATCGGAGTACGACGATGAAGTTCCCGGTGCAGGAAAACAGCCTTATCAGACAGTGACTCGAATCAGACGACTCTACGAGTTTATGGACGCAGAGTTAACTTCAACGGTCAGCAGCGTCAGCTACAAAGTAGTTTCTGACCCCCAGTCACCCAACATTGGTACAGCCCAACTGAGTAAGGAGCGGTTATGAAAGGTTTCTCTCTGAAGTGGCTTTACGTTATCGCAGGTTTTCTGTTTCTCATCAAAATACTGGTGATGCCAACAGTGGCTCCTAACCCACTCCACTCCTCGATTGTGCAAGCGATTGTGGATGATAGTGGCCTGCCCAACGCAGTTTCAGCAGTGATTTTCAGGAATCGTCTGTACGACACGATCTTTGAAGTAGTGGTGTTCACGATCGCCATCCTGGGAGCCAAGTATCTGCTGGCCAATGAGAACCCTTTCTGCAGCATCTACCACTTCACCGACCAGCCTTCGATCGTGCTGGCGAGATTTGGCGCGACGATCGCCGCTCTGGTTAGCATTGAGTTGGGCATTCGGGGCCACCTGAGTCCGGGGGGTGGCTTTGCAGCAGGCGTGGCCGGAGGGACAGCGATCGGGCTGGTGGCGATCACGTCTTCGCCAGAATGGATGCAGGGGATTTACCAGAAATGGCACGCTGCCACCTGGGAGAAGGTTTCGGTGCTGGTGTTTGTGGTGCTGTCGGTAATTACGCTGATTGGCTACGAGCTGCCCCACGGAGAATTCGGCACCCTGTTCAGCGGGGGCATTGTACCAATATTGAATCTGCTGGTGGCGATCAAGGTAGCGCTGGGGTCGTGGGCGGTGGTGCTGATCTTCATCCGATACCGGGGGCTTTTGTGATCAAACCTCATGTCCACAACTAACGAGTCCCCTCCATCCGCGCCACATCCAGCAGCGTCCGCAGCACCGAATCGGGATTCAGGCTGATTGAATCAATCTCTAGACTCACCAGAGATTCTGCGAACTCCGGATAGTCGCTGGGAGCCTGACCACAGATACCAATCTTGCGACCATTCGCTTTTGCCCGCTCGATGACCGTCTGCACCATGCGTTTCACCGCCCGGTTTCGCTCGTCAAACAGGGGGGCCACCAGCTCCGAATCGCGATCGAGTCCCAGCGTCAACTGCGTCAGGTCATTGGATCCAATGAAGAAACCGTCAAATACCTGACTGAACTTATCCGCCAGCATCACGTTACTGGGCAACTCACACATGACGTAGACCTGTAAGCCTTTCTCGCCCCGCACCAGACCGTGCCGCGCCATTTCTTCCAGCACCTTCTGGCCTTCCTCTGGGGTACGGCAGAAGGGAATCATGGGGATGAGGTTGGTCAGGCCCATCTCATCTCGAACGCGGCGAATCGCCCTGCATTCCAGGCCGAAAGCATCGCGGTAGCGAGGGTCGTAGTAGCGGGAGGCACCGCGCCAGCCAATCTTCGGGTTCTCCTCGGTCGGTTCAAACCGATCGCCCCCCAGCAAATTTGCATACTCGTTGCTTTTGAAATCCGACATACGCACAATCACTGGACGGGGGTAGAAAGCGGCGGCGAGGGTGGCTACGCCCTGGGCTAACTTGTCCATAAAGTAGTCGGGTTTGCGGTCGTAGGCGGTGCTGACATCCTCCCCACGGCTATAAGCCGGGGGGTTCCTGAACTGCCGTTGCCC
>CAZVXA010000346.1:0-5081 GCA_964630955.1 uncultured bacterium
CAAAAAAAACTCTCTTAACCGTTGCTGTTGGATTTTTTTTTTTTTTTTTTTTTTTTTTTTGGGGGGGGGGGGGGCCCCCCCCCCCCCCCCACAACAACCAACCACGCGTCTGGAATACTACCCCGCTGCGTGGAGTAGCCTTTCGATTACAGGGCAGCGATCGCCCCAATTAACTCCTGTGGCTCCCTCACCAGGCGATCAGGTTGCTCCCCCGAAAGTGCCTGTGCAGAGTTAAACCCCCAGGCAACAGCGATCACCTTGATATGAATATTGCGGGCGGCCTCGATATCCCTCGTTTCATCGCCAACATAAATGACGGCATTGGGGTCAAAACCCTGCTGGCGAATAATGCGCTCAATAATGCGGCCCTTGCCAAACAGGGTGACGCTGGAGTGGAGGAAGTCAAACAGTTCCAGCAGGTTGTGATTATCCAGAAACTCAGCAACATTGCTCTGGGTGTTGGAGGTGACAATTCCCAGAACATAGCCCTGGGATTTCAGAACCATCAGTGTTTCAGGAATACCGGGGATGGGGCTGAGCATCCCGATACTGCGACTCATCTCCTGCTTCAACCGCCGGATGATAAAAGGTAGTTTGTAAAGGGGAATTTGAGACTGCCTGAGAATTTCCCTGGAATTGAGGTTTTGCAGCCGCTGAATTTCCTCAGGACTGGCGGGTTTATAGCCGAATTCCCTGGAGAGGCGGTTGGTAATTTGCAGAAAGGTCTCAAACGAGTCTGCAATCGTTCCGTCGAAGTCAAAAATAATTACTTTCACAGGTTGAACGCATGGACGCTAGGAACCACTGAAAATCAACGAGAATATGGTCATCAGCCGGAAGACATCAGCCGGAGGAGCGATCGCAGTAGAATAAGGACACTGGTCAATAAATACTCAAACTTCCTTTATCAATTCATCGGATATCTCCTGGATCAGGTACGGCTCTAAAGTAAACCAAATTTCCATGTTCCTCGTATGATGGCGATTACGACACTAAAATTGGTGGGCTGAAGTCGAAGTCTATTCTTCACGAATCCCCAGCCCCATTGTCCGTTAGATCTGCAATTGAATATCAGGGAGTAAGGAGAAGTCCCATTTGGGAGGCGTTATGAACGAGAATCTTCGCGTAGGCAACCTGTTTGGCATCCCCTTCTACATCAATCTATCCTGGTTCCTGGTGCTGGCGCTGGTCGCCTGGAATGATGGAAGCTGGCTACAGTCATCTTTCCCGCAGTTGGGGATCATGGCCTGGGGATTGGGGTTGATCACCGCCCTGCTGCTATTTGCCTCGGTGCTGGCCCATGAACTGGGGCATAGCCTGATTGCCATTCGCCAGGGAATTGCGGTGAAGTCTATCACCCTCTTCATCTTTGGCGGTCTTGCAACGCTGGGAGAGGAATCGAAGACACCGGGAGATGCGTTTCGCGTGGCGATCGCCGGCCCCCTCGTCAGTTTTGCCCTGTTTGGCCTGCTCAATCTGATCGGTGCCTATTCGGGAGTCACTGGTCCGCTTGCCGCTATGCTGGCCCTGCTGACCTATGTGAACCTGGCGCTGGCCTTGTTTAACCTGATCCCCGGACTGCCCCTGGATGGAGGCAATATTCTCAAAGCCCTGGTCTGGAGGATTACCGGAAAACCCTATCGCGGTCTGGCCTTTGCCAGCCGGGTGGGGCAATTCATCGGCTGGATCGGCATTTTTCTGGGGGGGGCCTCGATTCTCGGCCTGAGTGATATCGGCAGCGTGTGGACCCTGCTGGTCGGCTTCTTCCTGCTGCAAAATGCCGGACAGTCAGCCCAGGCTGCCACGATCCAGGAACTCATGAGTGGCCTCACCGCTGCCGATGCAATCATCCCCAACAGCCCCATCGTCTCTGCTCAAAGCTCCCTGCGCGAGTTTGCCAATAACTGTCTGATCGGCAATCCCATCAACTGGCACAAGTATCTGGTCACCGATGAGGGTGGCAAACTGACGGGCGAGATTCTGGTCGAAGACATGAAAAACGTCCCCACCAATGACTGGTGGGATGTGCAGGTGCAATCTCTGGTGCGATCGCCCGACGATGTTCGTACCGTCCCTTCGACCAAACCACTTCTGGAGGTGATCAATATGCTGGATGAGCAATCGCAGCAGTTAGCGGTAGTGAAGGAGGACGGAGCGCTGATGGGGCTTTTAGAGAAAAGCTCAATTATTCAGCTTTTGCAGCAGCGGGCTTCGGCTGAAGCAGCGTAGTATTTCCCTACTCTTCGTCGGCCTCAATTGTTGTTTCTTCCTGTACCGGAACTCGCTCAAATACCGGGCAATATCCCTCCGGTGTAACCTTGAACCCAAACAGGGGAGACGCCTGGTTCCAGCAGCGCTGCCCCCGGTAGTGGAGGCAATTGCCGCAGCACTCAGTTTCCACTGGGATTGCGGGTTCCGTGCTGCGGCTCATGACTTCCCGCTGGGATAGCCCCCGCAGCACCAGTTCTTCTCCCTGCCAGCGAGCCTCAATGATGCCTGTATCCGCAAAGTTTTGCCAGCGAGGATCGCTGATCAGGGTGCTGGGCAAAGTGACCAGCACATCGCTATCGAGTTCGGTGAGTTCGCCTTCATAGCGGGTTTCAGGAGCGGCGGGCTGCAGGAAGGTTTCGCCCACCGGGAGTTCAACCAGCGTACCGGGGGCAGGGCTGTGGAGGTGATAGCGATTCTGCAACTCGTCCAGGCTGGTGAGGTCTGCCAGGTAGGGAGCGGGACCGTGGATAAACACGACGTGCTGGGGGCGCAAGTTGTGAATCAGTTGAGTCGTGCCGGGACCATCGCAGTGTTCACCCAGCAGGAAGGTGTCCAGCGATAGACGCCCTGCTTTAACCGCAGTCTGGAGCGCGGGAGAGCTTTCCACTTCCTGATAAACAATCGTTTCTACTGCGTCAATGCGTCCGGGTTGCTGGGGCAGCAGCAGCAGCCAGGGCAGCGTGCTGCTCTGGAGGTACTGGGACAGGTCGGCTTCCTGATCCGTCAGCAGAATGTAGGGGGCCTGACCGGAGAGGGCGATGCTGCGCAAACCTGATTCTGTGGGTAATCGGCGGACTCTGGGGCGAATGCGATCATCCCAGAACAGCGCCTGATGCCGCGCAAAATTCTGAACGGAACTGGGGAAGTGGGGCAACAGTTCCAGATAGGCATCGCAGCCATCGGCCACGCTGCCATCTACCCAGATATCGATGCTGCGTCCCGTGAAATGGTGGTGACTACGCAGAAGCATCAACAATTCCTGCCCCAGTCCCAGCGTCGGCGTCGGGAACAGGACACACTGCTGGCTGGCGATCGCCTTGTTAATCCGCTCTGCCAGTTGGTTTTCCTGCTGCCGTCGGTGGGGGTGCCGGGTGGTACCGTAGCTGCCCTCCAGGATCAGCACATCGGGCTTGAGACCACGCAGTTCCTCCAGCGGTAGCCCCTCCACCAGACGGGAGTTGGACAGGAAAAAATCTCCGGTGTAGAACACCGTGCGGGTGGTCTGCTGATGCGTGTAGGTCAGCAGGATGGCCGCTGCTCCCGGCAAATGGCCAGCAGGATACAGTTCGGCGTTGAGGCCCTCAAAGAATTCTACGGGCGATCGCCATCCCAATGCCCGACAAAAAGCGGGAACCTCTTCCCCGATCCAGTTCAGCGGGAGTAGCTGGGTGGTCACCTCACTGGCGTAGACCGGAAGCTGGGGAAAGGCTTCGTGCAGGGACAGCAGCCCCCGTGCATGGTCAGGATGAGCATGGCTGCACAGGATCAGGTCAGCAGGGAGGATATCCCCAGATGCTTCGATCAGGGTCGTAACGTTGCTCAGACCGCAGTCCAGCATGATCCGATAAGGCCCCATCTGCAACAGCAGACAAACCCCTTCATCGGTGTAACCAACCCCGTAGGGTAAGCATTCCAGTTCAGTCACGGCTCACGGTTGCCTTCAACACCGACATCAGATCGGCGTTTGGATGGATAGTCGAGTACCAGGGGTGGCGCTTAGTGGGCAGAACCGTTGCCGTGGTAGTTGTCGGTGTCGTAGAAACCATTGCGGGTGCCAAAGAACAGGCAAGCGGCGATAAATAGGGGAGTCATTCCCAGCAGGATCAGCTTCACATCCATTTGCTAACCTCGTTTTTCTGTAGAATTCAGCGGAAAGCGATCATTAATACAGGTGTTTTGTTTTGTCACACCTGGGAAGTAATTTATCTAGCGGGGATGGCTTTTTTAGCCTCCCGCCTCAATACTATAGCAGTCTCCCCCTCTATCCCTGGTTTCTGTAACGTTTTGTTCCCAACTGACCTCAAACTCCCTCCAGTCGAGCCTTTCTGGCTGTCCCGCTGTGCCACTGCGGTTGCCCCTGACCTGCTGGGCTGCACGCTGGTACGCCAGTTCCCTGACAGACAGCAGTACCGTGGCCTGATCGTCGAAACCGAAGCTTATACACCGGGCGATCCAGCCTGCCATGCCTACCGTCGCCGGACAGCTCGCAACGCTGTAATGTTTGGCCCCGCAGGGATGGCCTATGTCTATTTGATATACGGCATATACCACTGTTTTAATGTGGTCACCGATGTTGACGGTTCCCCCAGTGCGGTACTGATTCGGGCGCTGGAACTGGAGCGCTTCCCCGCCTGGCTCGATCCTGAGAAGGAACCCAAACCACATCGGGTGGGGGCTGGTCCGGGGAAGTTGTGCCGTGCCCTGAAGATTGACCTGTCTCTAACGGAGAGCCGACTGGCAACAGGAGAACCGATGTGGCTGGAGCATCGGCATCCGGAGTTTGATCGGCGGGTGACGGAGGGGGCGATCGCTTTTGTGCAGACCACGCGAATTGGGCTAACGCAGGGGGCAGACTTGCCCTGGCGGTGGTACATCAAGGGCAATCGGTCAGTGTCAAGAACTGGATAGTTCACCGCAGAGACGCGGAGGGCGCAGAGAAGAAATCTCTGCGCCCTCCGCGTCTCTGCAGTGAACTTAGGCTATCTCAGTCATACTTACGGCAACTGCGGCATATGCACCAGCTCCAGCTTGAGACCATCCGGGTCAGCAAAGAACACCGCATAGTACCCCGGCGCATACTGGTCATACTG
>CAZVXA010000347.1:0-5039 GCA_964630955.1 uncultured bacterium
ACCCCAAAAGCTGTTCCGCCCGCGCAGCGGGCGGAACAGCTTTTGGGGTTTCAAGTTTTTCCACGCCCACTTACTTAGTAGTCCACCAAAGAAACTTTGCCTGGTTAGTGGGGCGCGCTTCGCGCGCCCCACTAACCAGGCAAAATTTTTCAAACAGGCAAAGTTCGCTTGGCGCACTACTAGCCTAATGTCCCGCAGGAGATCGATCGCGGTTGGCGATCGCCATCACCACGTAGTAATAGAGGGTAAACAGAATTCCAACAAACACCTGCCCCCCCCAGGGGCCGTGCCAGAAATCAAACCACCCTGGCCCCCAGTAGACTGCTGCGATCGTCACCAGCATAATCCGGGGGATGTTGAAAATCAGTGCCAGGACAGCCCCAATCCCGATCATCAGAGCAATAGTGCTCCGGCTCTGCTGCAGAAAAAGGCCCAACACAAAACTGGCCACCATCATGGTCACTGCCATATCAAACCCGTTGCAGCCCCAGGCCACTTCTACCGCCCCGCCGGGGAGTCGGATGAACTGCTGCTCAACCTCAACGGCAAAACCGAGCGATCGCAGTCCCAAACTGCCTCCCTGAGCCATCAGCTTTTCCAGAAAGCGATCGGGGGTCAGTGCCTGCCAGACAACCCGGCCAAACACCGTCAGGCGTGGCAGAATCCCGACTGCGATCAAAAACACAGAAAGCGGAAATCGAGCAAAGAAAGCAGTGCCCCAGCAGCAGCAGGCCACACCCGCCAGCGCCACCAGACACACCAACGCCTGTGCCCACAGGGGAGAAAACCAGAAGGGATAGGCGATGACCGCTGCACCGATCAGAAGATAGCCAACCAGACAATCTTCCTCTGATGCTGTCATTGCTTTCAACTGTTGGCGCTTTGTCCAGAGCTGGAATCCTCCCAGTCCTGCAGCACTAAACAGTAGCATCCCAACCGATCCCTGAAAGGTGTCAATGGTGAGATCAACCAGGCGGACCACCAGATAGCAAAGCGCGACCAGGAGGCCGCAGGAGATCATGATGCGATGCGGATTTTTGAACCCCTCACGGATTAGGGTTTGACCTGCTTGCGGAAGCGAATTGCGCCAGCCCATAAAGCATTCTCGCTGAGTCCCTTGAACGATTCCTTCTTCAGGGGAATGGCGGCCAGATCCGTATATTCCTCAATTGAGTGAGCCGGCTTTACGAAAGCTTTGTGAGAGGGATAGCTGGATGGGCGTTGCGGTGAGCGATAGCCGAACCGTGGATGGGTGGATGGGTGGATGGGTGGATGGGTGGATGGGTGGATGGGTAGGGGCGAATGGCTGTTCGCCCAGGGATGGGTACGGGCGGCCCTTGCGGCAACGGCGAAGCCGCGCGGCCGTTCGCCCCAACCATTGCAGAGTTCCAGGCATGAAGGCCGAATGCCGCGCCCGTACAACCGCAGTGAAAGTTCAAAAGTCCAGTACTTAGCGATCGGCAGAATAATCGCCTGACTTTCCCCCCGTCTTGCTGACCAGATAGATATTCTCAATCTGCATCGATTTTTCCAGTGCCTTTGCCATGTCGTACAGGGTCAGTGCCGCCACTGAGACAGCGGTCAGCGCCTCCATTTCGACTCCCGTCTCAGATTTAGTTTTCACCTCCGCCTGGATCTGGTAACCAGGAATTGCTGGGTCAGGGGTAATCAGCACCTCCACCTTCTGGATCGGCAGGGGATGGCATAGGGGAATCAAATTTGCTGTTTGTTTTGCTGCCATGATGCCCGCCAAGCGTGCTGTACCCAGTACATCACCCTTGGGACTGTTGCCGGACTCGATCGCCTGCAATGTTTCAGCCCGCATCCGCACCTGACCCACGGCGATCGCCCGTCGCACGGTCACCTCCTTGGCAGAAACGTCCACCATCTGGGCCTGTCCCTGGCTGTCCAGGTGCGTCAGACGAGGGGGGGGGGCTGACTCGGAAAAAGAAATCGCAGAATTTTCAGAATTTTGCGTCATGGCGTCCAGTTATGCTAATATAAATTTCTGCAAGGGCTTGTAGCTCAGTGGACTAGAGCACGTGGCTACGGACCACGGTGTCGGGGGTTCGAATCCCTCCTAGCCCGTCCAACAGAAGGGGATGCGTTTACGCATCCCTTTTTGCTAAGTAGGTAGGCGCGATTAAACTTGAAACCCCAAAAGCTGTTCCGCCCGCGCAGCGGGCGGAACAGCTTTTGGGATTTCGACTTTTTCCACGCCCACTTACTTATTTGCTATTCTACTGTCCCGGCTCAACCGCATACACATCCTTGTCTCGCCCCAGGGCAAACTTCCAGGAGTTCGACAGGTTTCTGCCGGACAGCGTGACAAAGACGGCCAGCGCCAGGAACGAGAGGCCAGCCGACAGACCAAAGACTGTTTTGTAGCCCAGGTACAGCGCCAGCCAGCCCAACACTGGGCCCGCCAGAGCAATTCCCAGGTCGAAACCCACCATACACAGGCTGAAGGTCCGCCCCCGCTCATCAGCATTGGATCGATCCGCCATCAGAGCTGCCATCATGGGGATTAAGATTCCTGCCCCTCCACCCTCCAGAAACCCTGCGATCAGGAAACCCAAAGCGCTACTGGCTCGCCACAGGAGCACCATCGCCAGGGTGTAGAGGATCAGGCTAATGGTGATAAACAGCCCCCGCCCGTATACATCCGAGGCTCGTCCTACCAGTAGGCGGATGCCAAAACTGGCGATCGCCGCCGCGCTATAGAACAGTCCCACGTTGAGTGAAACGCCAACCTCCAGCATCAGCAGGGGCACAAAGGTTACCAGCGTGCCAAAGGAAAAGCCAATCAGCAGCAGCACCAGCGCCGGAATACGAATTTTGGGGTAACCGAGCATGCGCCAGAAGGGTTGTTTGGAGGGGTGATCGCCGATCTCTTTGTGCAGGTGTGGCTCTCGTACCTGTGCCGTGAATAGCATTCCCACGCCGCCAACTGCTGCTGCCGTTGCAAACGCCCAACCATAGCCTGCCCACTGGTGTACGGTTCCACCTAACGCTGGTCCCAGTCCCATGCCAATGGGATTGACCAGGCTCATGTAACCAATCAGTTCGCCTCGCTGTTGGGGCGGAGACAGGTCGATGACCAGGGCGCTGTAGGCCAGGGCAAAAGCGGCAATACTGAGGCCGTGAAAAGCGCGAATGACCATCAGTAGAGGAATTGAGGCAGTGAGGGCATAGCCAATGGGGGCGATCGCCACCGCCGCCATGCCAATCAGCAGCACGATTTTGCGCCCCCGAAAATCTGCCAGCTTTGCCAGGTACTCCCGCGAGGCCAATAACCCAATCGAAAAACAGCCCATGACCAGACCAATCTGCTGGCTATTGCCTCCAACAGACTGGATGTAGAGCGGCATTGTAGGCAGCAGCGAGGCCAGCGATACCCAGAACAAGAAACCCGCACTAAAGAGAACTTGCAGATTTTGCCGAACTGCCAGTTCCAGCGTTTGAAAGATTTTCAATCGGTATGCCCCCTGTACACAACAACCAACCCCACAGTTGAAACATACAGCGCTTTGCAAGCGCGTGAGGTACAAAGTATTTGTTGAGAGCCGTATGGAGCGCGGCTCTCAACAAATACTTTGGTTCGATCTCAGCGCAAGGCGCTGTAACCAAACAGGCCATCGCGAATCCACTTGATCTGCCTGCGGGGTAGGGCCAATGGGGGCAATCTTACCGTTCCCGCAATCGTTGCTTTGCGATCGCTCCATCTCCATCATTGGGTGAGTTTGCTAATTTTTAGACTACAGAAAAAATGAATTTCAGGCAGGAGGGAAGCCACCAAAAACGACAAGATCCCTGGAATCTTTAAGATTCCAGGGATCTGAATACCGAGCGATAGTCTTAAGCGTTTGCCCCAGCAGCAACCGGGTAGACGCTCACTTTCTTGCGGCTCTTGCCCTTGCGCTCAAAGGTGACCACGCCATCCACCAGGGCAAACAGGGTATCATCGCTGCCGCGACCCACGTTTGCACCGGGATGAATTTTGGTGCCGCGCTGACGCACCAGGATGTTGCCTGCCAGAACGACCTGACCACCGTAGCGCTTGACGCCCAATCGTTGAGCGTTAGAATCGCGCCCGTTGCGAGTGCTACCTGTACCTTTCTTATGAGCCATCGTTACCTCTGCGATTCTCTCTAAACGTTCAGTATGTTCACTAAGGAGATTTCTGCGAAAGAAGATATCCGTTGTGTGGGCGGTTCTCCCCGTGTAGCGGGGGAACCGCCCACACAACGCAGGTAATTTTATTGCTGGAAATCTCCTAAGACTAATTTACCTCGCACTTCCGCAGCCTGCTATTCAGCCTCTGCCTCGGTAGCGGGTTCAGCGGCAGCAGGTGCTTCAGCATTTGCCTTGCTGGAGGAGGAACCACCCAGATTGATCGCGTCGATCATCAGACGAGTCAACTCCTGACGGTGGCCCTGCTTTTTGCGGGTCTTCTTCTTGGGGCGCATCTTATAAACGATCACCTTGCGTCCGCGCAGGTGGCGCAGCACCGTTGCTTCTACGGTTGCCCCTGCGACAACGGGTTGACCAATGGAGAATTCCCCATCGTTCTCAACGAACAGCACGCGGTCGATGGTGATTTTTTCGTTCTCACCCACCGCGAGGCGATCTACATCGTAGAAGCGTCCGGTTTCGACCCGGAGTTGCTTACCGCCAGTTTCAATAATTGCGTAGGTCATGGAAATTTCCTCAATGTGCCGTACAGGTCGCATCGAGAGTTCAATGAACTCGTCGGGAGCGGTTAAACCTGATCCGAGCCGAATAGACAGCCAGTTAACGATTATCGCGAATGGATAGAGGGAATGTCAAGGAGAAGCGGATTATTTTTATTAAGATGCCCGCGTTGGTATCTGTTTAGTGTTTTCGGATTTCCGCCTGAGCGTCGTCCAGGCGGAAATCCAAAAACCTATTTTTAGCGTTGCACGCGTGCAACGCTAAACGCAGATACCGACGGAGTCGGTATTTAGGATCGCGAATTAAATAAAACCGAATTGTTTTTGAGAGAGGCGCGGCGAAGC
>CAZVXA010000348.1:0-5026 GCA_964630955.1 uncultured bacterium
CATCACACCCCTTTTCCCTTTTTTAGGGGCCCCTTCGAAACCCACTGTGCCACTTCTCATAGGGGTTTCTAACTTTACTTGATGATGTGGAGCGTGTTTGCTGCAAGATTGTGGGTACTGTTAGGTTGAGTTGGGTCGTTCAGCAGCAACAGTGTGTGAGTGTCTGGGACACATTCAACACAGGTGGTACGTTGATTGATATGCCACAGGGTAAATGACGTTCATTGTCGTTGATCTGGATCACAGCTCATCAGTGACCATGATCTAACTCACTGATGAGAAGTCGCAGCGTGAACCGATTTGGAAACGACAGTTAAGTCTGCAAACGTCGATTTATCAAGGGCTTTTGCATATCGCACCTGGGATAACTTAAAAGCGCTCCCTGAAATCTGCCGTCAATCAGTCTTTAAACAAAAGCGCTTCCATATGTTTCTTTTGTGAACCAGCTTATAAACTCTGGTTAGCGTGACGGGTTTTGATTATTTTTATATTTAGAGGCAATTAATTTGTCTGAGAAATCGGGCAGCATCCACCATCGACGCGGTTTGGAATCTGTGTGAAATAGCCACTCCTGGCCCCTTCTAATTGGTACTTGTATCCAAAATTGGCCCTTTATGGTTTATTAAATACGGAGCTTTCCATTCAGCCCATACCAGATGATTCCCCCTTATCTGGTTCTCCCGGCTATCTGGTTACCGATCGCCACCCCCTTAGCGACCCAACAGTGTAAGGAGAAAGACAATGATGAAGGATACTCTGCTTCGAAGACGACTGAAGCGAATTGCCCCAACTGTGCAAACCCCTCAATCGTCAAGAGTGCCCGCCATCCCACTCCTCTAAAGTATTACGAATCAGCGCTCTATTCTCTGGTTCCAACCAGATGATGCTCTATCCGGCTTCCGTAAGATCAACCAGATCCAATCGGTTCAAGCCGATTCTAACCAACTGCTTAGAATATGCAGATAAACGAGCGTTTCGCCGCTTCTACCCCTGGTTCTTAGAGGATGAGTCCTCTGCCTTCCCTCTACCAGGTTCAGTGAAAATGCAGTTGTTGCAGACCAGGGCAAGCGCATAGTTTAGGTTGCAGGCTTGGACGTGTAACAGTTTCAGAGTTGCACCCGGTATCGACGCCACGCTTCAACACCCCTCTCTGGAGTGCTCCCGTGTCGTTGCTACTCAACTCAAAAAACATTGAGAATTTTGCGTTCCTGCGCACCAGTGTGCTTATTAGCTGGAGCCTTCTTCTGCTCTTGATTCCTCAATGCCCCTCTGCAAGTTTGATGGTTGCCGTAGTTCGTCTTCTTATTACCTGAATCTCGTCATGTATACCTCTGTCGCCAACGAACTAAAGAGTGAGAGTCTCCAAATGCTGCGGGAGTACCAGAAGTCTCCTTCTGCGGAAATACGCAATCAGCTTGTCCAGCTCAATTTTGGCCTTGTTCGCAAGGAGGCTCACCACTGGGTCAATCAATGCACAGAGAGCTATGAAGACCTGTTGCAGGTCGGTAGCCTTGGTCTGATCCGTGCTATTGAGCGGTTTGACATGACAAAAGGCCACGCCTTCAGCTCCTTTGCCATTCCCTACATCCGGGGTGAGATTCAACACTATTTGCGCGACAAGGGATCCGCAGTTCGGATTCCCCGGCGCTGGCAGGCAATTCAGCACCAGGCAACAGGAGTGATTCGTGACCTGCACGTGCAACTGCATCGGCAGCCGACTGACTGGGAGGTGGCTGATGCCCTGCAAGTTTCCATTGATGAATGGCAGGAAATTAAGCTGGCTTACCGCAATCGGGCACCCCTCAGCCTTGATGCCCCGATGCGCGATGAGGATGACGGTTCTACCTCCCTGGGTGAACTGATTCCCGACTCCCAGTACCGCAGTTTCCAACTGGCTCAGGAAGACCGTATTCGGCTACAGCAGGCGCTGGTACAACTGGAGCGCCGTACCCGTGAAGTGCTGGAATTTGTATTTCTGTACGACCTGACCCAGAAAGAGACTGCAGAACGGCTGGGTATCAGCGCGGTCACTGTTTCTCGTCGGGTGAAGAAGGGGCTGAAGATTCTGCGGAAATCGATGGCAACCCCTGGCGTCTAGAGTCTGTAAAAGCCGTGATTGTTGATTTTTCTACGGGAAGCGCGGAAAAATCAACAATCACGGCTTTTACAAACACACACCAGGGCTTATAGTACCTGGTGCTGAAATACAGCGCTTTGCGCTGAGATAGAACCAAAGTTTTTGTAGAGCCACGCTCTGCGCGGTTCTACAAAAACTTTCAGGTCATGCGGAGCCGCCTGTAGGGGCAGTTCAATAATTTGGGGGCGCAACACGGTAGTGTTGCGCCTCTGCGGCTTTTGTGAACTTCAGAGGGTAGGCTCTCATAATTTAAGAGTTTGTTTACATTTAATTGCCTTTTTCCTCTTGCCAACCCCGATTTGAAATGACAAGATCCAACCAATCCCAAGTGTGCTGCCCTGAGACGCTCGGATCGCCATCACCAGGAACGAACAACTGCTCATTCATCAGTCTTTGAGGGCAATGACCATCTCTCTCCTGGGGCAGAATGAGCATTCTAAAAATTTTGATAGACTGGCAGAAATTTAATAATTGAGCCGAAAAAATTAAGGTTTACTGGGGAGATGTTAAGTTTTTCTCTGACATTTCTCTACAAGCAGAAATGGTGGGAATGCTAAATCTATGCCGTTTTGTCGTCCAGGATGCAGTTCCAGTCGGGGTTACTCGCTAATCTATAGCTAAATTTAAGTGCTGGGACGGTCAATCAAATCTTTAAACTATTGTGCGCTTCTCTCATAAATGTTACGATTCTTAATGTAGTTGGTTAAGCATTTGAATCTTTCAAGGTTATCCCTTCCACTGGCTTGCCTGTCACCGGGCTGCCCGAATTTTTCTATTTGCAAAGTTTTGCATACCTAAGTCGTGATCGCCATCTGTGGCAAGTATCTGACATTCATCTGGATTAGGTTTCGGGAGGTTCTGTCCCCTACCTTTTCATATCCCTGATACATCAGTACAATTGTTCTACTCCATTTTTCTTTCACGGATTGCCGATATGAAAACCACTCAAGCCTCTACTGATCCGGTTCGCGCTTACCTGCGTGAGATTGGCCGAGTGCCTCTACTGACTCACGAGCAGGAGATTCTATACGGCAAGCAGGTGCAGCGATGGAGTACCTTGCAGAAAGTGCGGGAAAGCCTCGAGGCGAAGCTGGGGCGATCGCCACATCTGTCTGAATGGGCAGTCGAAGCACAATTGTCAGAGGCCGAACTGGAGAAAGCACTGCTGGAGGGCGACATTGCCAAACGCCGCATGGTGGAGGCCAATTTGCGGCTGGTGGTGTCCGTTGCTAAGAAGTATATCAAGCGCAACGTGGATCTGCTGGATCTGATTCAGGAAGGCACGATTGGGATGCAGCGGGGGGTAGAAAAGTTTGACCCCACTAAAGGGTATCGGTTCAGTACCTACGCCTACTGGTGGATTCGGCAGGCGATCACACGGGCGATCGCCGAGAAGGGGCGTACGATTCGTCTGCCGATCCATATTACAGAGAAGCTGAACAAGATTAAGAAAGCGCAGCGACAGCTTTCACAGAATCTGGGGCGTGCTGCCACTGCCGCTGAACTGGCGGATGAGTTGGAGATGAGCGTCAAGCAGGTGCGCGAGTACCTGGAGAAAGCGCGTCAACCCCTGTCGCTGGATCTGCGCGTCGGCGACAACCAGGATACCGAACTGGGTGAACTGCTGGAAGACACTGGCCCCTCTCCCGAAGATTTTGCTGCTCAGGCCGCTCTGCGCAACGAGTTGCAGCAAATTATGTCTGACCTGACACCCCAGCAGCGGGAAGTTCTCTCTCTGCGGTTTGGTCTGGAAGATGGTCGGTCGCTGACGCTGGCCAAGATTGGCGATCGCCTCAATATCAGCCGCGAACGAGTACGGCAGATTGAACGGGAGGCGCTGACCAAGCTGCGCAAACGTCGGGGAGATATTCGAGAGTATCTGGCAAGTTAGCAAAAAGGCAGTGGGCTGCTGCCCACTGCCTTTTTGGAGGCTATCCGAAAACCCAAATTCTGGCAGACATGACGCTGTAGAGTCGCGCCTGCCAGAATTTGGGTTTTCGGTTCTCGGATAAGCACTTACTATTCTCCGGTTACCGACAACTCATCTACCCAGACGCGCGGCGCAATGCCGCCGCTCACCAGTTCCAGGTCTTTCTCAATATAAATAATCGACTTCAAAACCTCCCGAATATCTCCAGCTACAGTGGCCGACTCGATACTGGTGCGCTGCCCGTTTCTGATCAACCAGCCATCGAAGGGTAAGGAGAAGGAACCCTGGAGCGCCTGCACCCCGGCGTGGAGTGCCTGGAGGTCATCAATCAGAATCACGTTGTTGGCGGTTTCCAGGTTGAACGTTTGCTCTGCCGGAACACCGGGAAACACATGGTAGAAGTGCCGTCCAACGGTGACTTTCGCTCCGATGTTGGCATGACCCGTCGGCTGGGCATTCAGCCGCTTTGCGGTTCCGGCGCTGTGCAGGAAGCTGGAGAGAACCCCTTTGTCGATCAGGTTGACCCGCCGGGTGGGAGTACCTTCACCATCAAAGGTGATACTGCCCACGTTTTCGGGGTGCAGGGCATCGTCGCTCAGACAAAGAAGCGGAGAAGCAATCGCCTCCCCCAATGAATCCGGTGTCGAAAGACTCTGTTTGTCCAGAATGCTCTGGGCGTTGAACAGGTTGGAGAAAGCACCAATCAGGCTCAAAATGGCTTCGGGGGAAAACACAACGGTGTATTTGCCTGAGGGGATTTTCTCGTAGTTCAAATGGCTGATAGTCTTCTCGGCTGCTTCGTGGAGGCAGCCTTCGATGTCGAGCAGTTCCAGTCCACGGCTGATTTTGTATGCACCTGCACTGCGGGGCTTTTTCCCCTCTTGCTCTGTTTTCGTATAAAGATAGATGGAGGAGAGCGATCGCCCCTCCTGCCGCCGCGCCCCTTCGCTGTTCAGGTA
>CAZVXA010000349.1:0-5018 GCA_964630955.1 uncultured bacterium
GCATCAGCCTCACCGCCAGCGACAGCGAACTGACCGAGGCGATGCAGCGTCTGGCTCGTGTGGCAGAGCGCGTTTATCAAAAAGCCCCCGTTGGCAGTGGAGCATCACTGTGAACGCCCAGCCTCCCAAGAAAACGGCTCCCCCCGTCGTCCCCCCAGACTACCTGGAGATCGGCAAAATCGTCTCCGCTCAAGGACTGCGAGGTGAAGTGCGCGTTTACCCCAGCTCTGATTTCCCCGAACGCTTCCTGGAACCCGGCACCCGCTGGCTCCTGCGCCCCGGAGCCACCCAGCCAGAAGAAATCACCCTCGAATTTGGCCGCTACTTAGACGGCAAAGGTCTCTACGTCATCCAGCTCGAAGGGATTGAAGACCGCGATGCCGCCGAAGCGCTTCAGGGCTGCCTGCTGCTGGTGCCAGAGAGCGATCGCCCCCCTTTAGAAGACGACGAATACCACGTTGTTGATCTGATTGGACTGGAAGTCTTTGATCAACCCTCTCAAACGCTGATTGGCACCGTTCGAACTGTCATTCCTGCGGGAAACGATCTGCTGGAAGTTGAATTGGCAGAGCCGAAGGGAAAAACCAAAACAGTGCTGATTCCGTTTGTGATGGCGATCGTGCCTGTGGTGGATTTGGTGGGGAGGCGGATTGAGGTGACGCCACCACCAGGACTAATCGAATAGTCCTACGCAGGGGCGCGGCATTCGGCTAACATCGGGAGCATCTCACTTCGGTTCGCCCCCCTAACCCCCCAATTCTGGGGGGAACCGAACCCCCAAGCCAATTTTCACGGGAACTGCACCGCAGGAAATTTAAGTCCCCCAGAATTAGGGGATTTAGGGGGCGTTCAACACGTTTCGGGGTGGCCAGATGGACGCCTGTTATCTTTCGGTAAGCTCTGCATTCACAGTAACCAACGATCGCCTGAGCTATATTCGTCGATTAATGGCGATCGCCAAAAAATCTGCGTCCGTGCAATGCCCCCCACCCTTGAAGGTGATGCCTGAGTCAATGCCAGACCTCGGTGGTTTCTAAAAACCTCCGAGGTCTTTACCTCCCCGATCAACGGGTGATTTTCCATCAAATCCATAGCAACGCCGATCAAGCCATAGAATGATGAAGCACCGATCGCATAACGGATATTTATCGTGGCTTTCAAGGTAGGGTTATTGGGACTGGGCACCGTCGGCGCTGGCACTGCAGCAATTCTGCAAGACCCGGCGTTGCGCCATCCACTGCTGGGCGAGATCGCCATTCATAAAGTGGGAGTGCGATCGCCCGACAAACCCCGCCCCATCGAACTGCCTGCTGACCTGCTGACGACCGATTTAGAGTCCATCGTCACCGACCCGGAAATTGACATTGTGGTCGAAGTGCTGGGAGGTCTGGAGCCAGCGCGATCGCTGATCTTGAAGGCGATCGCCCACGGCAAACACGTCGTCACCGCCAACAAAGCCGTGATTGCCCGCTTCAGCGACGAAATCTTCGATGCGGCGAACCAGGCGGGCGTCTACGTCCTGATTGAAGCCGCTGTTGCCGGAGGAATTCCCGTGATTCAGCCGCTGAAACAGTCCCTCAGCGTCAACCGGATTCACCGCATCATGGGCATCGTCAACGGCACCACCAACTACATCCTCACCCGGATGCAGCGCGAAGGGGCTGATTTCTCCGAAGTCCTGGCCGATGCCCAGCAATTGGGCTACGCCGAAGCCGACCCCACCGCTGACGTGGATGGCCTCGACGCCGCCGACAAAATTGCCATTCTCGCTTCCCTTGCCTTCGGTGGTCGCATCAAACTGCCGGAGGTCTACTGCGAAGGCATTCGCCACATCAGCGCCGCCGACATTGCCTACGCTGAAAAACTGGGGTTCGTGATTAAGCTGGTTGCCACTGCCCTGCGAGAACCTCCCCAAAATCCGGGCGACACCACCGACCACCTGCAAGTGCGAGTTCACCCCACCCTGCTCCCGAAAACTCACCCACTCGCCAGCATCAACGACGTCTTCAACGCGATCCTGATTGAGGGCGATCCGGTCGGACAGGTGATGTTCTTCGGACGGGGAGCCGGATCTGGGCCTACTGCCAGTGCGGTGGTCTCTGACATTCAAAATATCGTCGCCATCCTCAAATCCTCCGGTTCTGGCAGCAGTCCTTTACATCCACTGCTGGCCTGCATCCACGAACACTACTGCACCATCAGTCCGATGGACGACCTGGTCACCCGTTTCTACGCCCGTTTTCTGACGCGGGATATGGCCGGGGTGATTGGCCACATCGGCACTAGCTTTGGCAACCACGACGTCAGCCTGGAATCGGTGGTACAGATTGGGTTTAACGAAGGACTGGCAGAAATCGTGGTCGTCACCCACGACGTGCGCGAGGGCAACTTCCGCAAAGCTCTGGCAGAAATTTGCAGCTTTGAAGGCGTAGATAGCGCTGCCAGCGTGCTACGGGTGCTGTAACCCCGGATTCTTTCCATCTGTCCGGCAACGTACTACACTTGTAATATGGAGTGGCGCACTTTTGGGGGAACGGCAAAATAATAGCTCCCACTAAGCAACCTCCGCCATTCCCTACTATCCACCAATTGAAACCAGGAGACCCCTATGTACACGCTCAATCGCACATCCACCACTGAGATGGAAGTCACCAGCATTCGATTAGAGCGGGAACTCAAAGAGAAACTCAAAGAACTGGCGGGCAACCAGGGCTACCAGGCATTGATCCGGGACGTGCTCTGGCACTATGTCCAGCAGCGATCGGGCCAGTACCAGCCGCAGTTGACCTCTGAACAAATTCGTGCCACCTTCGAGGCGATCGCCCAGCGAGAAGAGCGCTGCGCCCTGACGGGTGAGATCATTCGTGCGTCAGAAAAGATGTGGTTGGGACTGACAACCACTGGAGAAATGGTGCCCCTGCGCGTGGGGAGCCTCAAGGCTTAATCAGATACTGCTCCCGCTGTGCGTACTCTGAGAACGGTTGAGCACGACGCAGAGGGAGTTGCAGCAACATGCCCGTGAGCGGTAGCGCCGAACCGACAAAGGCAGTGATCACCAGGGGATTGAAGAAACTGAGCGGTGACAGCCCCAGGGCGACGCTGCTGGCAAAAGCTGTCGTGAAGAGCGATAACCCAACCGAGAAATGTCTGTGAAAATTGCGGGCGACCAGGCGCTCAGCAATCGTTCCCATCAACAATCCACCAGCGGCTCCCCCCAGCAGCCCAATCACCAGACTGGCGATCGCTCCCCCCCCAAACTCCTGGGGCGGCAGGTTGGGCAGCATTCCCAGCGCACCAATGCCCATCAAAAACCCGGCAACCACTGCTGTCACGGCTCCTGTCTTGGCTGCTGCATTCCCCAGCATCCAGGAAGCGACCTCAAACCCGATGGCAGCACCAATCATGGTGTAGAAACAGGCGGCGATCGCCCCCCCGACATAGGACTGTGTCACCAGCGCTCCCCAGACCGTGAACCAGGTGGTTGTCAGTGCCGCCACAAACAACAGCGCCAGTACAACGAACAGGGGTAACCGCTGATTCACTGCGGTGACGGTCTGCAACTTCAAGTCAAGGGTGTAGGTTTTGGCGTGGGCATTGCTGTGTAACAATAGCCGCCGCTGATAAGCTTTGTTTGGGAGCAGGCGCGAGGTGTCGATGCGGATTTCACACTCCGCCTCATTACTTTCAAAGTGGGAAGGGACAACCGCAATCCAGGCGTGACGATTGGGTGTGTGGGGTGGATCACTGGGGTGGGGAGCCACCTCCCATCTGCCCTCCAGCAGTGTCTGCGGCACAGGATTGTGAATCGTGATGCGACGGGTCAGAACCTCGCTCGAACGGACGGCCTTCAGGTCTAAACTGGCCTGACTGAACACCGCCTCTGGCAGCATCAGATCCTGCGGCATCGCCGCCAGCGCAGCAGCGGCATTTGGGAAGCGATCTTTGAGCCGGGGTTCTACCAACTTCTCCAGCCAGTTCACCCAATGCTGACTGATCTTCGACACCAGATGTTTGAAGTTGACCTGATACGTAATGTCAATCAGACTCCCGACCTCTGTAGAGCGGGTGTTGGTCAGCAGGCAGATGAGCGTTACCCCTAGCCCATAGAGGTCTGATGCCTCAGTTAGCTGACGGTTAAAAATCTGCTCCGGCGGCATGAAGCCCAGCGTCCCTTTTACTACGCTACTGATGCCGACATTGCCATCTCCAATGCGGGCAAACCCAAAATCCACCAGGTAAACGTTCATCTCTTCGTCTACAAGAATGTTTTCGGGCTTGAGATCGCGATGAATCACAGGGGGAATCCGAGATTGCAAGTAGACCAGGATCTCCAGCAGGGAGACGGCAATCTTGCGTACATCCTGATGAGAAAAACTGCGGGGCGCAGACAGCGAAAGGGCTTTTTTGTATTCCTGCACCATACAGAACCCATCGTCGGTCTGAAACGAATTGAGATAGGCGGGAATACTGGGGTGATCCAACCCTCGCATGGTGTCGATCTCACGGGCGTAGGTGTCGTACTCGGCCCAGCTCGATCCTGTCTTGGCAAACTGAAATTGCTTGATGACCACCTGCTGGTCTGTAGAAATATCGGTCGCCCGATAGGTCACTCGCCCTCCAGCCCGGTTCTGGCTGAGTTCTTCTTCTACGCGGTAGCCATAGTTCGTGAAGTCAGGGAAGTGCATCATGCTGCTCTAGCCACTACCTGTAAGGTGGTCAGGGTCAATTCGTCTCGGCTATTTTAGGCGAATTCAGTGCGATCGCCCGCAAATTTACTGCTCCTTAATTAAAAAATTACTAAATTCTCTAGCAATCCTAAATCAGTTGTGTGAAGGGTAGGGGGCGGTGCTCCCACGGTAATTGTAAGAAGTATGCTATGCTAGTACAGCGCAACAGGAGATGACCCTGAATCGACGCCTGATTTTTGAGGTCGAATCTTTTTTGCGGGCGTAGTTTAGTGGTAAAACTATAGCCTTCCAAGCTATTGATGCGGGTTCGATTCCCGCCGCCCGCTTCCT
>CAZVXA010000350.1:0-5005 GCA_964630955.1 uncultured bacterium
TCTGCTCCAGCCACGATCGCCACTCTGCACGAGTCTCAGGGTGAACTGAATTTTCAGGGACTTGCACCATATGAATGCTGAATGAATGCTGATCATGGTTCTACCGTACCAGATGCAGTCGCAATGAAGCCTGACTAATCGTTTGAGCGTAGGCCGCACTCAGATAGTCACTGTAATTCAGGTCGCCTGGTGGACACAGGTAGTGGTGAAAAAACGCAACGCTGAGCGCCTTCAGGTAGCTCCTGCCGATTTCAGGGTCTGGACGATCGCCCCGCATAAAGTCCGGCATGCGCTGTTCAGAACCGGACGCATCAACGGTGAAATGGTTACCCGGATCCAGGAGCGCCAGATACTTGTCCGCTGTTGACAGCCAGGAAAAGGGCTGAATCTGCTCAGCCACCGGAGGCGTGAGCTGATCCCGGCTGGCGGTAACCATCAGGGTAGGAACCGAGACATTGGCCATGCCTTCCTGTCCAAAGATCAGGCTGGTGGGAGGAAAAGCGGCGATCGCTGCCTTAATCCGCAGGTCTCTCAGGCTCGTCAGATCGTCGGGCAACTGTCGGGCAGTGCATTGCAGCAGGGTGGAAAGATTGAGGGTAAGAGATTGCGCTTTGCCGCAGCAGCGGGGAAGCCGGGTACGGTTCAGGGTAGCCCCACCCAGCGCCAGGGCAGTGGTGCCGCCGAAGGATATACCCAGGATGCCAGTGCGCTCCAGGTCGATTTTGTTCTGCCATTGGGGGTCTTCAGCAGTGCGGCGCTCCAGGTGATCCAGCAGCGCTGAGAGTTCCCGACGGCGGTAGAGAAACTCCTGTGGTTCCATCAGCTCCCGGTGTTCGCCGTTCATGAAGGCATACAGACGGTGGCGATCGCTCCCCCGATGGCTGAGTACTGCGACGGCAATGCCGTGGGAGGCCAGATGGTTGGCCAGGTAAGGATAGTTGTCTGGGAGCGCCCCTAAGCCGTGGGAAACGACGACCAGAGGGGCGGGGTGCGGGAGGTCAGCAGGGAGGTAGGCGATCGCTTGCAGTTCCTCTACAGCGGTTGGTGGAGACAGCGGCACGGTAAGTAAATGAGTACTGACAGTGAAGGGGCCGGATAGGCGGAGATCGGGCCTTTGGGTGAAATCAATCCGGGTTGTTGCGGCGGCCCGGTGCGATTGCTGGATCAGTGTGGCGATCGCCCGGTCTCTGTCCTGAGCCAGCTGTTTCCACTCTTGCCACAGTTGCCCAATCAGTCGCACATCCACACGCACCGCATCGCCGGGGAATTGACGCAGAACGTTGAGGGGCGTCAATCCCGCCGCCGACTTTACTGCTGCCATCAGGGCCAATTTCAGGGCGTCAGCTCCGTTCACGCCAGGTTGGGATCGCACGCTGTTGCCCAGTCGGTGCAACAGCTCATCACCCATCTGGCAGTGAATGAACTGGGAAATCACGGTCGGGTTTTCTCGAATCTGGATCTGCATCACCTGACGCAGTTGCTGTAGGGTGGCTGCGGGCACGAATCGCGCCAGGAGACCAAAGGTTTCGGTCAGTTCACCCGTGGCTGCAAAAGTTTCAAGACTTTGCAGGGAAAAGGCAAGCGTCAGGGGTGAAAGGTCGAAGGTGAGGTAATTGGCGGTGCTGGCGGGGCGATCGCCCGGTGGTTTACTCATACGGTTTGATGCTGCCTTGAATCGCTTTGGAGTGGAATCTGGACAATAAACGTTGTCCCTTTTCCGACATTACTCTCGATCGTGATATTTCCCTTTTGCAGCTCCAGGCACTTTTTCACGACAGCCAGCCCCAAACCGCTTCCTATCATGCCGTCTACGTTCTGTCCACGGTAGAATGGATCAAAAATTTTTGTTTGATCTTCCTGTAAAATTCCGATTCCCTCATCCGTCACCTCAAACATGATACAGGCTGATTTACAAACCAATTTGAGTTGAATCGGGCTTTCAACGGGAGAGTATTTTATTGCATTCATCAGGAGATTACTGAGAATCGAGTAGAGCAGTTTTTCGTCAAGATAGCCCCGTCCACAGTGGCCCTCGCTCAGGAATTTCAGAGGATGCTGAAGGTTACTTGACGCCTGAATATCGTCCAGCAAATTCAAACAAAAGGCTTCGATGTCAATGCTCTCTGGTCGGTATTCCAGCTTTCCGGCTTCAGCTCTGGTCAGGGTCAGCAGATCAGTGATCAATCGGTTCATCAGTTTAGCCGATGCTTGAATTCGATACAGATTTTTCAAATCCGGCTGTGGAATTTGCGGTTTCAGAATTTCAGTCAGGAGTTGGGACGAGGCCAGAATCACGCTGAGGGGCGTGCGAAACTCATGGGAGATCATGGAAAACAGGCGCAGCTTTAAGCTACTGAGTTCCTGTTCGTGAGCCAGCGTCCGTTCCAGCACTTGTAGCCGATACTGTCGCTGCTGTGCCCGATAGATCACAAGGGCAACGCCACAGGCGATCGCAAAACTGAGAAACCCTACCAGTCGCTCAATCAAGGTGCGATACCGCATATTTCTTGCAGTCCTGGCCAGCGCAGCCTCCAGCTCAAAATTTTCGACAGTCTTGATTTCACCCACCAGCTCCTGAATTCTCTCCCGCAATCGAATGCTGGCATCGGTAATTTCATTCTGGGTCTGCATGGCGCTGGTGGAGCGATCGCGCTGGTAGAGTGCGACTGATTGGTCAAACAGGGCCAGCCTTTGCAGCGTCAATTGATTTAAGAGCTGAATGCGTTGCTTCTGGGTTGGACTGATGTGGGGGTATTGCTGGAGCTGAACCAGTTTCTCCTTGAGCGTGGCCACCGCCGCCTGATGTCGCTCCAGTTCTTCCGGTCTACCTGAGAAGATGTAGCCCCGTCGGCCCGATTCTGCAATCCCCATCGCCGCATAAAAATCGGTCAGATCGCCCAATACCTCGTAGGTGAACTGCACCTGATTGGCACTCCCAACCAGCTCGGCAGTATTCTTTGGAGCGATTAGGTTGACCAATCCCAGCAGCAGCAGGCTAATGGCCAGACTGCTGATAATCGCTGTTTCCTTGAGAGACCACTTCATGAACTAAACTTAATCGGAAATAGGTTTTGTGGTCTGAAAATTGCTTTGTGGTGCGGCTTCGCCGCACCACAAAGCAATTTTCAATAAAGTCTATTGGACTGAGAACCGTTTTACAGCGCTTTGCGCTGAGATAGAACCAAAGTTTTTGTTGAGAGCCGCGCGGAGCACGGCTCTCAACAAAAACTTTGTACCACACGCGCTTGCAAAGCGCTGTAAAATCAAGTGTATGCGGATTTTGATCGTTGAAGATGATGCCCAATTATCCGAGGTATTGACGGAGGCGTTAGCGCGCCGTCAATACGTTGTAGACGTTGCCAAAGATGGTGTGTCAGCGTGGGAGATGGTGGAGGCGATCGCCTTTGATCTAATCGTACTGGATGTCACTCTACCCAGGATGAATGGGATTCAGTTCTGTCAGCGGCTTCGGGAGATGGAGAGCAGACAGAGCAAACAACGCAGTGCGGTTCCAGTCCTGATGATGACGGCACGAGACACGGTGGCCGACAAGATTGTGGGGCTGGACGCAGGAGCCGACGATTATGTGACGAAGCCAGTTGACCTGGAAGAATTGATGGCGCGGGTACGGGCACTCCTGCGACGGGGGCTTCCGGTGAGTGAATTTCATCTGTACTGGGGCGATCTGCGGCTAAATTCCAGCACTCGCGAAGCGACCTATAGCGATCAGGTACTCACCCTGACACCCACAGAATATGCCCTGCTGGAGCTACTGGTGTCCAGCGGCAGACGAATTCTGAGCCGTTCGGGCATGATTGAGCAACTGTGGACGGCAGACGATTCTCCCGTGGCAGAAACGGTGACCTCTCATATTCGAGGACTGCGGCAGAAATTGAAGGCTCTGGGCGCACCAGAGGATTTTATTGAAACAGTGCATGGTCTGGGATACCGCTTGAAATAATATCTGCACAATTTCTGCATTTTTTCTGCACGGCTGTTGCATGATCGGGCATTATCTTCTTTTTAAGAAGTGCCCATCCTTCACGAGGTAGATCAATTGGAATGGATAACGCTTCGGACAGGAACCTGTCGCCTCTGTCATCCTCATTTCCTGTTCAGAGTAATAGGGGTTTCGATCCGGTTACCCTGCCGCTTTGCTGGAAGAAGGTGTTGGTCAATGAGGCAGTTTTTCAGGGGTAACAGGTGCCCTTTAATTCGACAATAGCTGGCGTGGAGGTCTGAGCGATGGCGGTTGAAGAGTTCTATCATGGGTGGCTGATCCAGATTACTCAAAAGCAGGACGGCTTCTTTTTTCAATGCTGGATGTCGGCAGAGACGGTGGGCGTCACCGATAGCCAATCCTACACCACCCAGGAGCAGGCCCTGTGTGCTGCCCGACTGCGAGCTGATCTGGAAAGTGTCCACCTGTCGCTGACCAGTTTCCTCAACGGTAAGCTACACCGACTGCTGCTCAACTCTGATGAGCGAAACGCACTGGAGCAATCCATTATTCAGTACATTGACTGGGCTAAATGCCAGATGGGGTGAGTGATCGGATGTAGGTAGGTGCGATTAAGCTTAAAACCCCAAAAGCTGTTCCGCCCTTCGACTTCGCTCAGGGCGGAACAGCTTTTGGGGTTTCGACTTTTCCCACGCCCACTTACTTAACTGGACTTTTGACTAAATTGCGCCTATTTTTCTTGAAAAGCACTCACAGAGAGCGTTTTACAGCGCTATATCAATTGAGGTTTTGGTTAGGACAAGGGGGAACCACCCCTGCACCCCGTCCTCATCAACCTTTCGGTTGCTACAACGCTTTGCGCTGAGATAGAAGCAAAGTTTTTGTTGAGAGCCGCGCTCTGCGCGGCTCTCAACAAAAACTTTGTACCACACGCGCTTGCAAAGCGCTACATATAGGGGAAATAGTCAAAACTCCAGTTACTTCAGGAAATTTCTACGAAAGAAATTACCCGTCGTGTGGATGTCTCCCCCGCGCAGCGGGGGA
>CAZVXA010000351.1:0-4974 GCA_964630955.1 uncultured bacterium
GTGTTGATTTGTTTATCAAAGGTTGCTTATTCTTCGCCGCCCTGGAGCTTGAGAAGCAAAAAGCCCAGACCCAACCCCAGAGGAATCAGGGTGAAGGACAGAACCATCGCATTAAACATTTCGCCGCTCATTCGGTAACCCTCTCCTCGTCAGTCTTGAAGAAACCTGAGATTGCCTTCAGTATTTTAAAGCAGTTTGGCGTCTCAATTATGCCGGAACCCAATTGGACTTTATTCCATAATGACTGATCGCCCGATGTCAACGCCAACGCTCACGAACCGCCCCCGTCTGTCGATCGCCCTCGGTGACCCTGCCGGAATTGGCTCTGAAGTCGTGCTGAAAGCCCTGGCAGATGCCGAGGTGGTAGGGGATTGCAATCTCACACTGGTCGGAAATTGGCGGCTGCTCCAGAGCCAGTTGTCGGATGATCCGACGACACTGCCGGAGGGGCCACCCCGCTTTTCGAATGGGGCGGTGAACTGGTTAGAGGTGCCGCTGGAGGAGGCAATCCAGAACCAGATCCAGCTCGGGGTCGAGAATGCTGCCAGTGGGGAAGCGGGGTTTCGGTTTCTGGAAACGGCGATTGCCCACACCACAGCGGGCAATGCGCAGGCAGTGGTAACTGCTCCCATCTCAAAGTCAGCCTGGCAGGCAGCGGGACACAATTACCCCGGGCAAACCGAACTGCTGGCGGAGCGAGCCGGGGTGGATCGCTACGGCATGCTGTTTGTGGCGCGATCGCCACATACCGGATGGACATTGCGGGCACTGCTGGCCACGACCCATATTTCCCTGCGGCAGGTACCTGATGCCCTCACGCCAGACCTGCTGACCCGCAAGCTCGATCTGTTAATCGACTGCCTGCGTCAGGACTTTGGCGTGGCTGCTCCCCGGATTGCAATCGCCGGGTTAAACCCCCACAGCGGCGAACAGGGGCACCTGGGCCAGGAGGAGGTTGCCTGGATGCATGACTGGCTGCGACAGATGCGCGATCGCCATCCTCAAACCCATCTGGATGGCCTGATTCCCCCCGATACTTTGTGGGTAAGGCCCGGTCAGGCGTGGTTTGGCACCGTTCCCCAACCGCAGGCCCACGACGCCTATCTGGCGTTGTATCACGATCAGGGGCTGATTCCCGTGAAGCTGATGGCGTTCGACCGAGCCGTGAATACGACGATTGGGCTACCATTTATTCGCACCTCCCCCGACCACGGTACTGCTTTTGATATCGCGGGTAAGGGGATTGCTGATCCCCAGAGCATGAAAATGGCAATTCAGTTGGCAGCAGAACTGGCAGCTTATAAGTTTTTCAAAATTAACAAAGCATGAGTTGCTGCGATCATTTCCCTCGTGGCAACTTTCATCACCCGCAAATTAGCGTCTGGAGGGATAGGAAGGCGATTTGCTGCGGTCATCGGTCAACCGTTGGCCATCTAGCGACAGGCGGAGAAGATTCAGAGCCTTAAGGACTGATTAATGGAAAGATAATCTTTTCAGCACGATGCGTCAAAAATTGATGACTTTTTAACGGTTCTTAACCCAAAGATGAGCCGTTTAGCGCGAAAATAAGAATTGTTTGGTATACCTTAATACAAAAGTATCTGTCACAGATTTAACACATAAGTTTTTCTATTGACAGCTTGAAAATCTCGGAATTCAGCAACTGCACTACACACTGCAAAGGGTGAACCATGCTCCAATCTCTGCAATATTCTATGAATTTTCTTCAAGACGAGGCGCGTCATCTGGTTCAGCAGGGAGTGGTGAGCCGCCATCAGCCCATCTATGTTCTCTGTAAGTACATTCCTGCCCGCGAATGGGCGCATGTTGAATGTGAGTTGGAGAAGTGTGACTTCTTGCTCCGCGATCGCATTGGTGATCTGCTGGGGCGCGAGGACTGGGAAAACGATTGATGCTCCTCTAAGTGAAAAAGGCCACCCGCTGCACGGGTGGCCTTTTATTTCAAGGGGTGGTGCTTCAGCGCCACCCCTTTTTAAGTTCAGTTTCTACAGTAGTCCAACAAAATGCAGCGGGCCATGACCGCTGATCAACTCCAGGAGCAGTGCGATGAAGCCCAGCATTGCCAGACGCCCATTCCATACTTCTGCGGCGGTGGTCATGCCCCATTCCCAGCGTTCGGGCGGATAGATCTTCACCTGTTTTTCAGGCCGCATCACCTGGTCAAGCTTCAGGCTGGGTGATCGCAGGGCGTCGATAACCATATCTGCCAGGTCAGCGATAAAGACGGGATGGGTATTGAGCGCAGGGACTCTCTGAAAATTGTGAATTCCGGCTTCCTCTGCTACTTCCCGATATTCAATGTCGATCTCTTGCAGCGTTTCAATGTGCTCAGACACAAAACTGATGGGAACCACCAGCAGATTTTGGATGTTCTGATCTGCGAGATCGGCAATCGCATCCTCAGTGTAGGGCTTTAACCATTCCACAGGGCCTACTCGACTCTGGTAGGCAAGGGTGTGGGCATTCGGACGGTTCAGTGTTTCCATGATCAACGCGGTGCATTCCTCGATCTCGCGCTGGTAGGGGTCGCCCGCTTCTTCCACATAGCTCACCGGGACACCGTGGGCGCTGAAGAAGATGTGGACATCATTGGGAATTTCGTACTGGTCGAGTTGTTGAGCAATCAGATCGGCCATTGCCCGCAAATACCCTGGACGGCTGTACCAGGAGGGGATAACGGTGTAGTCAATGTCGTTCAGGCTGGGGTCGTCCTGCCAGATCTGGTCGAGCAGGCGGAAGCTAGAGCCACTGGTACTGATGGAAAACTGGGGATAGAGCGGGAGAATCACCAGTTCCTGAATACCATCACGCTTGATGCGGGCGATCGCCTCCTCCGTGAAGGGATACCAGTAGCGCATTCCGATGTAGACCTGGACATCCTGCCCCTTCTGTCGCAGTTCCTGCTGGAGAGCCTGAGCCTGCTCCTCAGTGATGCGGCGGAGTGGAGACCCCCCGCCGATCTGCTTATAATTCTCCTGTGATTTTTTCGCACGGCTGTTAGCGATCATCCAGGCCAATGGCTTTTGCAGCCAGCGAATGGGCAAACGGATGATCTCCGGGTCCGAAAACAGGTTATAGAGGAATGGGCGCACATCATCTAACTGCTCTGGCCCACCCAGGTTTAATAGCAGAACCCCTACTCGACCCATAACGACTACCGCTTCCCTTACGCCTTTAATATTTGTTACTGATTTTAACAACGAATTTCGAAGATAGCCGCCTTCTGAACGATTTATTACCGCAATTGCTTCACATTACGCGGACTTCAATCTAAAGTTCCTATTAAAAAAAGTTCCTATTAAAAAACTTAGCGGTTCTTGCTGCCGAAGTCCAACCATTTTTACAGAATTGGGACAGGGCTGCTGATGTCTACAGGACGAAACCCCCTCCAGTCTTCGGCGGCAATCAACCAATGCTTGTTGGTACGGGGCGCTAAGTGCTTCACCCCAACAAACATTGCTAAATTCAGGCTGCTGAGTGCCAGTTAAGCAACGACGACACAAATTTGGGTTATGACCGATTTTTCCACCCTTGATGCTCGCCTCGGTCAGATCAACCAGCGGCTTAAAGCGGCGCGTCTGGGGCTTCAGATCGAACGGCGCGGCGAAAAGCTGGGGTTGCGAGGCACCTTGCCTCCCCGCCCGGATAGCCATCGCCTGAATCCTCATCAGCAGCGGATTAGTCTCAACCTGGCTGCGACCCAGGCAAACTTGAAGCTGGCGGAGCAGGAGGCCAAGGTGATCGCCGCCCGGTTGATCGAAAAAACCTTTGACTGGAAGGAATACCTGCCCCTGACCGGGGGGGGGCAACTGCGGCAGATGGATTTGCCCCAGAAGATCCAGGCATTTGGTGCTGACTACCTGAGCTGTGGTTTTGAGTCCTCGCACCCTGCCTCAGTGAGAACCACCTGGGAAAAGGCATACGCGCCCTATTTGAAGAAACTGGAGGCGATCGCCCAGACCCGCCCCAACCTGAGTCTTGCTGAAGCCATCTATGTCACCGTCGAATCCACTCCTCCCAACACCCGCAGTCGCCAACTCTGCTGTACTGCCCTGGGTGCCCTGGCCGACTTCCTCAATATTGAGCTACCGAAAAACTTGAAAACTTACTGGGGAAACTACGGCAGCAGCCGCACCCAGATGCGTACCCTGCCCTCCGATGAGGAGATTCTCGCCGCCTACGAACAAATTCCCAGTCCCACCTGGCGGTTTGTCTACGGCATCATGGCCACCTATGGACTGCGCAACCACGAGGTTTTTTTCTGCGACTACAGCGCTTTAGAAAGCGGTGACGACACCCTGATCGAAGTCCTGGAGACCACCAAGACGGGCACCCATCAGGTATGGCCATTCCACCCGGAGTGGGTCGATCGCTTTGACCTGAGGGCGATCGCCCTCCCCCCCCTCAACACCGACCTGACCCAGACCACCCTCCAGCGCATCGGTCAACTGGTCTCCACCCAGTTCCGTCGCTACGACATTCCCTTCTCCCCCTACGACCTGCGCCACGCCTGGGCCGTTCGCACGATTCACATTGGCCTCCCGGACACCGTTGCAGCCCGCATGATGGGCCACTCGGTGGCGATCCACACCCGCACGTATCATCGGTGGATTACCCGGAGAGACCAGCAGGCGGCGGTGGAGGCGGCATTGAGGAAGGTGAGGGATTAGCTCAAATCTTGCCCAAAACCGCGATTCTGTTGCCGTGACGCGGCAACAGAATCGCGGTTTTGGGCAAGATTTAGGAGGAAGGATGGCTGATTAAGGCTTTTTGGGAGGTGTCAGGTTTTGGGGTTGAGAGGTTTTGGGCAAAACCAGGCTTTTTGGGGGGTAAGCTACCCCCTCCAGATCTCTAGTTCGTAGCCAAGACCCGCTGCTACAAAAAGAGAGCACTCTAACTACTGGACTTTTGACTAAATCGCGCCGATTTTTCCTGAAACGCTGGCGCAGCCAG
>CAZVXA010000352.1:0-388 GCA_964630955.1 uncultured bacterium
TATTTTGTATTATTTGTCGCCTTTTTTTCTTTAAAGTCTGCCTGCTCCTGTTTTAATTTAAAAATCGGCGCTACAATTAAGTTCGCCGCGAAATGCTCTCTACGAGAGCGTTTCGCGGCGTTATAGAAGAAATAGTCAAAAGTCCAGTAATGATGGCTCCGTACATCAATTCTTCGAGTCTTGCCTGTGCTGTTCCCAGAATTGGTTCGGATTTGGTTGAAGACACGCAACTGGTCAAAGCGATTGCCGTTTTTGGAGTTTGAGCCGCTGATGGAGCGATCGCTGCTCGACATCCGTCAGGAGTTCGACCTGCTGCAATTTATCCCGTGAGGACGGGGAGCAGGTGTGTCCGCTCCCATTCTCACAAAGGCTCTGCTTAATCCGAGGA
>CAZVXA010000352.1:398-4931 GCA_964630955.1 uncultured bacterium
TTCGCGCGCCCCAATACCCTTTATTGGTTCAAAACCGACAGCGGCATCGTGGTTCTCCCCCCCCCGCGCACCGAACGACTTTGCAGCTTTCGTTTTTTTAGCCTTTCCGCAGGCAATTATGAGGGAGTGTTGCGACCTCGAAGAGAAATCAGGGACTTGCGGTAGCGTGAGAGAACGACGGGTAAACTGGTCGATCCAAAGATCACCCATCGTCAAGCGTTGCTACCTTGCGGCGGAGATGAACCCATGAGCTTCAAACGAATTCTGGCTGCGATCGACTATTCTCCATTAGGTCAGGCGGTGTTTGATCAGGCGGTCGAACTGGCCCAGAACAACCAGGCCGAGCTGATGCTGTTTCACTGTCTGACAGCGGATACCGTCGGTATACCGATTATGCTGCCGGGAGAACTGGGGCTTTCCCCCCACCTGGCGACTCAGGCATATCATACCGAACAGGGCTTTCTGGAACAGCAAACCCGCCAGATCCAGCAGCTCCTGGCCAGCTATTGCGGCGTGGCCCAGCGGCGTGGCGTAACGACCAACTTCCACTATCGCTGTGTCGATCCGGGACGGGGACTGTGTCAGGCGGCGCAGCAGTGGGGGGCAGACCTGATTATTCTGGGGCGACGAGGACGGAAAGGGCTGGCAGAAGCCATTCTGGGAAGTGTCAGCAATTATGTGCTGCACCATGCCTCCTGTGCGGTGCTGGTGATCCAGGGGGGGAATGGGTTAAGTGAGGCGATCGCAGAAACGACCAGCGTGGGACTACCTGAGACTGCCCAGAATAAAGAGCTTGCAGAGAAATAAGTTCCATAAGCCGTAGCGCGGTGCTTCGCACCACGCTACGGCTTACAAATTAATTGCGATCGGCCAGCTTCCGACCGAGTTCCTTGCACCTGGCGATCGCCGCCTTGTGGGCATCCAGATAATCTTTGCCGCCCAGCATGACATCGCCGTAGTACTCGTAGGGCATGGGGCCGTAGATGGGCAGCGGATCGTCGTCGGGATAGTCTTCCTTGGCTTCTTCGACAGCGGCTTTGAGCTGCTTGACCGACAGGCGATGAGCCGCAAAGTAGAGGAGGTCGGCGGGGTTGCCCTTGAGGTAGGGCAGGTTGGGGTCGAGGATGCGTGTCTCAGCGGCGGGGTCGTCAGAGGGTAGCTCGATCCAGGCGTGTTCAATCGGTTCGCGAGGTCGGGTAGCATTCACCAGAAACCCCTGGACATAGGTTGATCCGCTGGTGGACACTGCCGCCTTGAAGGCATTGTCAAAGGGGGCGCGGGACTTACTGTTAATCCGGTTTGCCAGTTCCAGAGACAGGGCTTCGTCCAAAACGTAGTTCATACTCACCTTAGCCTGGAAAAACCTGGGGCCAGGTTCCCCATACAAACACAACCACAGCAACGATCGCCAGCACAAACTCGAACACCTTCCCCACCAGCGTCCCGACGATGATGCCAAAGCTGGCCTTGATGGATTGAATAATGCGATCGCTCAATTCCAGCGTCCGCCGATAGAGAAACTCCCCAACAAAAGCGCCAATCACAGGCCCGATCAACAACCCCAAAATCGGCCCTCCAAAGGGTAGGGCGGGCAGCAGGCCGAATATACCCAGGATCAGTCCGGCGATCGCCCCAATCTGCCCCCAGTTGCTCGCTCCAAACTGCTTTGCACCAAGGTAGGCCGACAGAATCTCAACCCCCGTACTCAACAGCAGCACTGCAAACACTGCAATAATCGGCACCCCAATATTGCTAAATCCCGTGGCAAAGCACCATACCAGCACCGCTGCCAGAATCAAGCCCGGCCCCGGAATCCCCGGCAGTGCCGCCCCCACCACGCCCACCAGCATGACAGCGATCAATATCCAATACAAAACGGTGAGATCCATAGCCCCCGCCACACAACAATCAGACAAATGATCGATAACGCGAACGAATTGATCCTGTCTTCCTCCAGATTAGCGAATACCTATCACCTATACAGCGCTTTGCGCTGGGATCAAACCAAAGTTTTTGTTGAGAGACCTGCGGAGTGCAGCTCTCAACAAAAACTTTGTACCTCACGCGCTTGAAAAGTGCTGTATGCAATCCTATTGGATTTGTGAAATGGTTTGTAATGTGAAATGGTTTGTAAAAGGTGGGGCGTCACCGCCCCACCTTTTACAAACCATTCAGGATCGCTATATCATCGCCAAAACTCATCCAGATTCACCCTCGCGATCTCCTGCTTCACCTCCTGGAAATAGCTGCTGGCGGTCAGTGTTGCTACCTCCTGTTCTCGTTTTTGCTGGTCAATTTCAATCTTTAACTCTTCCAACTGTCGTCTCAGTTCTGCCTCCATGCGTTTGCGTTCGGTGATGTCCTGCACGATACCTTCGTAGTACACCACCTTACCCTGGTCGTCTCGTACCACGCGAGCATCGATTTGGGTCCAGATAATGCTGCCGTCTTTGCAGTAGCAGCGGTATTCAAAGCCCTCGACAGTGTTCTCCCTGTCCAGTAGCGTCTTGAATTCAGCGCGTTTTTCTGAATCCACATAAAGCTGTTCAGCAATATTGGTAATGCTGTTCATCATCTCTACAGGAGAGCTGTATCCATAGATTTTGGCCAGCGCCGGGTTGACGCTGATAAACCGTCCCTCCGGGGAAGACTGGAAAATGCCCTCCAGAGCGTTCTCAAAGATGCTGCGGTAGTTCTCCTCCGCGATCCGGAGCGCTTCTTCGGCCCGCTTGCGATCGCTGATATTTCGCACAATAAACAGCGTCGATTTGGGGTTGCACCGCACCACCCGCGCTTCCAAGGTCTGGATCTCCGAATCCACCGGAAGCTGGTACTCCAGGGTTTGCGGAACGCCCGTTTTCAAAACGGTCTGAATGGCCTGCATATAATGATCAGCGATCGACTCTGGCATCGTGTCCCTGACGTGTTTGCCAACCCAGTTCCGTGGCTGGATTGGCATCCATCGGCCACTTTTTGCTTCGAGCGAATCGAGGTAAACGCCCTCCGCACTAATTTCCAGCATCAAATCGGGGATCGCATTCAGTAGGGCACGGTTTCTGGCCTCACTGTGGCTGAGGGCCTCGAAAGACGCCTGCAACTGCCCCGCCATGCGGTTAAACGAAGCGGCCAGCGTGCCAATTTCGGCAATCGGGCTGGCGGCGATCCGCTGGGTCAGGTCACCCTGGGCCAGTTTATCGGATGCCTGGGAAACCCGCAGAATGGGATGCGTAATCCAGCGAGAGGTGAAAATGCCGACGGCGACCGCCAGCCCTGCCGTTACCAGACACAGCAGAATTGTATTCCGCGTGTTGGCGTTAATTTGCGCCATGAAATCAGCTTCGGGCACGACCACCGCAATCAGCCAGTCCAGGCCATAGCGATCGCGGAAGGGAACTACCTGCAAATACTGACGCTGCCCCAGAAGGTAAAATTCAAGCTGCTGGGATTGCGTAATCGAACTGAAACTGCCGAAGTGTTGCAGCAAGTACTCAGCGGTCCCCTTCACCAGCGGAGCCTTGCTGTCGATCGCAGGCATTGATTTGGCGTTGTCCCCCTCCCCCACCATGAGGGGTTCATTAGTGGAATCCGAGATCAGGTTGCCCTGGCGATCGATCACAAACGCCTGACCATTCCTGCCAATCTCCAGGTTCTGCAAAAAGGAGCGGAACTCTTTGGGTAACACCACATCGGTGCCACAGACCCCCACCAGCCGCTGCCCTGTTCGGTCGTAGACCGGGGTTGCTGCCGTCACGTTGGGCAGCCCTGTGGTGAAGGCAATATACACATCTGTCCAGATCGGGCGTTCTGCAGCCACTGCCCGCTTATACCAGGGACGCTGGCGAGCATCAAACCGTTTGTCGGCCCGCCTCAGGAAGAAGGAGCGATCGCCTGCCACATCGAGCGCGTAGAAGGCCCGCAGATAGCTATTGGATTTGTTGCCGTAGGAAAGCTGTAGAGTGCCGTCTTTGGGCGATCGCAACACGCCAAAAAATTCACCGCTGTTCTCACTGCCGCAGTATACAAAGGCAACAGTTGGAGCCACAACCATTTGCTGATAAAGCTGGCTTTCGCCCCTCTTTGCAGTGACCACGTCCAGGTCACCTCGGGCAAAGGCATCGGAGTTTAGACGGTTGATCTCGTGGGGCGTAGCAAAGTAGCTATGCAGTTCCTGCTCGATTCGGGAAGTCAGCTCCCTCCTCAACTGGGAGGCCAGATCATTCACCGCTTTTTGCCCATTGCGAAACGAGAGATAGCCGACCAACCCAATTGCGGCCAACAGTTGACCGATGACTGCGGCGATCAGAACGACTCGAAGCGGAAACTGCCGGGAGGGTTTTGGACTGAGATTGTACATTTCAGGGGAGGCATTCAGGATCTGAAAACGGATTAATCCAGGCCAGTTGCGGCTGATTCAGGTGAACAGCAGACATGGGCAACCCTTTGCCCCCATCAATCTCGACTTTCCGTGGACTTTGACCAGCGTCCAGCAGCATCTCAGCAAATTTCCTAAAGGAACCTAAAAGGAAGTTACTG
>CAZVXA010000353.1:0-4909 GCA_964630955.1 uncultured bacterium
CGCGCTCCGCGCGGCTCTCAACAAAAACTTTGGTTCTATCTCAGCGCAAAGCGCTATACCAGCAACACTGATACTATTCTGCTCAATCGTTTCTACTTTTGGTGTGTCACTTCTATCTGGACTTTTGACTAAATCGCGCCGATTTTTCTTGAAACGCTGACGGCGTCAGCGTTTCAGGAAAAATCGGCGCTAAAATTGAGTTAACCGCGAAACGCTCTCTTTGAGAGCGTTTCGCGGCGCTATAGGGGAAATAGTCAAGACTCCATCAAGTAAGTGGGCATGGATGGTTGCAAAATCTGGCTATAGCAATCCTAAATCGGTTGTGAGAAGGGGGTATGGGGGCGGTGCCCCCGCCCAGGGGTTCCGCCCCCATACCCCTCTCACAAATCAAATAGGATTGCTATTGCCAGAAAAGGGACATTCTCAGGTAAATCCTGGCAGGCTGATCTGGATACTGTAGCACCGACCAATGCGAGGATTTGGGAAGGTAATTCAATCCCCATTGCCAATATTCCGTTCGCTGTATTTTACCTCTGCTGAAGGTTCTGGCTTCTCACTGCCGCCTGGTAAGGTCGCGCCTGATGGATTTGAGAACGGGGTCATTGTGTTTGTGAAAAAATGGAGTTCTTCTTTGAGAATTATGGTTGATTGTGCATACTGTTGATAGTTTTAGACCTAATATTATAGGCAAGCAAAATATCATTTTCTTCGCTGCACATGAAAGCCAATTCCAGTCCTGAACCTGCTCCCCGCCCCGTAACCGCAACGGGATCGGTAGCTCCGTCACCCAATACCATTCGCACGGTACCCATTTCGGTTTATAAGGAGCTGGCGGCAGAGTTGCAGGCAAGCAGAGCGATGCTGGATTCCCTGAATGCTCAGAATCAACAGTTGCTCCAGCAAAATCAGCGGTTCCGGCAGGAGATCGAGCGTTTGGTTCAGGTCTGCGGCAGTTTGCAACAGGTCGCAGGGCTGCCCCAACCCACCTGGGTCACACCGACTCAGGCTCCGCCCTCAAGGACTCCTTCCACACCTCCCAATCCCCAGGCGGTGCGCTCCACTCCTCCTGAGGTCGCCCCATTCGTCCCCCACCCCCCCGAATCTCCTCAACCGCTGTTCACCGAACAAACCGAAATCCAGCCCCAACCCACTGCCCAGGCATCTGCTGCGCGTGAAATGGGGGGGTTCTGGCTATGGGTAACCATGTTTGTGATTATCATTACGGCTTTTGGGGCTGGTTTTCTGGTGATGCGTCCCCTGCTACCCAACAACAGCCGTTAAGCCACTCGCTAAGGCAGGGAATCAAAGCGCTTCACCCAACCCCGCCCGATCGCTCCATCCAGGGCAAGACGGGCGATCGCCATCATCATCAGACTCTCAGCAGTCAGCAGCAGCACCGCCCAGGGAGTGGTTTTAAGCGCCAGTCCCAGATCCATTTGTGCCAGCCCACGGACCAGCCCAAAGGCCAGCATCGCGCCCGACTTGAGTTGCGGGTTGTCGTCCTGGCGAATGATATAGCGATAGGTAATGCCGAACAAGAATCCGGTGATTGCCACTCCCACGACGCTAACCAGGCCGGGGGCAGAGAAAACAGTCATGGGTAATGGCGGAATAGGGAATTGCAGGCGCAATGCCAGAACGAAGTGTAGCGCAAGGGTAAGCAGGAAGGTGAGGGTGGTGGCGATCGCCCCTACCAGCCCTGCCTTGAACGATTCAATTCGCTCCGCCTGCAATCGTTCGTTCTGCACAGTTCTTTCCTCTCAGTCGCCTGAAACACCAGCCTCAATCTGAATCTCGTCCCAACAATGGGCGATCGCATCCGCTTCTGCCAGAACAGGTTTTCGTTGCCACCCCCAGGTCACCCCAATACTGCCTGCGGCTCCTCCCAGGTGGGCCATTCGACAATCAGAGGTTGCATCCCCAATCACCAGGGTTTCTACTGGAGTCACACCTAACGCATGACAGATCTCGTAGAGCAGCGTGGGATCAGGCTTGGGCGGCTTCCCGTTTACCCCCAGACCGACCTGGACGTATTCCTCCAGTTGATAGGTCTGGATGAAATCCACCACGTTTTCAGTGATGTCTGACGAAAGGATACCCATTCTGATACCCACAGCGTGGAGTTGCTGGAGCAGCGATCGCCCTCCCTCAAACAGTGGCGTGTACCTGGCCTTTGGCTGCATCAACTGATCGGCCTGCTGAAACACTGCCTGCACCATGTCGAGCGCCTCAACCCAGTCCCGTCCTGTCTCAGCAACGTAGGCGGCAGTGGCGATCGCATTGTCCCGTCTGGTTCCGACCGCCATCATTCCCGACGGATTGATCCCGCCTTCCCCCATGCCAAAGGATTTCAGCAGGGGGGGCTGGATGCCGGGGATCTGCTCGTTGAGCAGGTGCGATCGCTGCTGCCCCAGTTTCCACAAAAATGCTTCTGAATTGGCCAGGGTGCCGTCCTTATCGAACACAATAGCCTGGATGTGATGAAAAACTTTGCCGTTGCAGGTGATCTTTGCCACGGGGGCACTCCAGGAGTCGTTGGCTTACCTCGGCTCCAGCATTTACCTGGACGCGATACCTCTGAACATAAGGGATTTCTCCCAAAACAAAACAAGGGGCATACGCCCCTTGCTTAAACTCGATGCGCTGTCCTATTCGGCAGCCAGCAACATTTCTTCTTCGACGTATCCCGCATCTACTGCGGGTTCAGCGGCACCCTGCTTACCTTGAGTCATCTTCTCGCGGTACTTGGCAGCCATCTCCTCCGCTTTGTCGTAGACCACCTGAGGATTCTTCACCATGTCGCCCGGTTCTGGCTCAAGCTGCTTGGTGGAGAGCGAGATCCGTCCCCGCTCGGCATCCAGATCGATGATCATCACTTTCACTTCATCGTTGACATTGAACACGCTGTGAGGCGTATCGATGTGATCGTGGGAAATCTCGGAAATGTGCAGCAGACCACTGACACCACCGATATCGATGAAGGCACCATAGGGCTTGAGGCCGCGCACCGTTCCAGTGACCACCTCGTACAGCTCCAGACGATTCATCTTGCGCTCAACCAGTGCTCGACGGTGGCTCAGAACCAGACGATTACGATCTTCGTCTACTTCCAGAAACTTCAGGGGCAGTTCTTCGCCCACCAGGTCTTCTTTGGGCTTACGGGTACTGATGTGCGAACCGGGAATAAATCCCCGCAGACCTTCAATCCGTACCAGGGCACCCCCCCGGTTGGTGGCGAACACGGCAGAGCGCACGGTTGCATCTTCTGCCTGGAGCTGGCGTACCCGCTCCCATGCGCGCATATACTCGATTCGACGAATCGAAAGGGTGAGCTGTCCTTCTTCGTTCTCATCCGTCAGAATGTAGAACTCACGGGTTTCATTGGACTGAAGAACCTCTTCAGGAGAATCGATGCGGTTAATCGACATCTCCTGGATAGGAATGTAAGCGGCGGTTTTAGCACCAATGTCAATCAATGCACCTCTGGGTTCAAGGCTAAATACCGTCCCAGCCACTGTGTCTCCAGGGCTGAAGTGGTAGTCGTACTGATCGAGGAGGGCAGCGAAATCTTCGTGAGTAAACCCAATGTCTGTTTTTTCCTGATTGACCATGCTAATCGTTTCCTAACGCTTTCTCCGTAAGTGGTGATGGTTCTCCTTGCAGCACACGATGGCGAGGGCCAGATGACCCTGGGGGTGATGAATCCCCGTTGCATTCTACTCTCTACTTCCTTCTCCCTATATTCTAAGGAGAATTACAAGAGTTGAGCCTTTGAACCGCGGCAAACCCTAGAAGAACTATGATACCCCAAATCTGTATTGAGTAGAACCGGGGGAACGAAATCTACCCAATCGGATCAGCGTTTCAGGTCAAAAGGACGAATCCACTGACTGCGCCTTCTTTTTCTTTAGAACAAGCGTTCCTGCCATCAGATCGTGGAGCGCCTGTTTGCGATTTGTAAAAAAGGCCATGATGTATCCAATCAGTAGGATGGAGGAAAGAAAACCCTTTGCGAAGTATCTTCCCGTCGCCCTCAAAAACGAGATACGTCTGCCGTTCGTGTCGGTCACGTGGATACCCACCGCCATTTTGCCCAGGGTTGCCTGGGTTGATGAGCTTTCCATGAGGGCGTTATACAGCCAACTGATGATGATGCTCAACACGATGATGACGAAGAAGGCAGGCAGAACAACGCTGATTGCTTCCAGAACTTGAGCTATTTCGGCTTCGCTACTGCCGTCACTGTTAGCACTCATGGCTTCCAGACTGGCGAGGGCAGGCCCGACTCCCATGACTGTGATAACAATCGCATTCATGATCGAATTAGGAATATAGAGCACGATGACATCGACGATGAGTGCAAGCAACCTGACCCAAACGTTGGCGTAGGACATAAAACCCTCAGGAGAAAATGCTGCGACCATCATGGCTCAATCAGGCAGGACAACGCCAGTCCCATGCGGAGAACCGTTTAACCAGGTCAGGGATTCACTGGTGAGCTTTATCCAATGGACAAATAAGCCGGAGTCTCGGTACTCTCCGACCTAAATGCTGTCTCCAACCCGTGTCGTAGGGTTTCTGGGCTTTTGACGGAGTTCGGGGAGGACTTCGGCTTGATCTCAGCGTTGGCCCCAGTTCAAGCCGAGGAGTCGAGCCGGGAATTTAAGGGAGTAAATTCATTGCCGGAAATCTCCTAAACACCTTCTATCAGTTCATCGAACCAAATGTGCAGGGGCGTGAACGAACCTTTCCCGACCTTTTTATATTCCTTATCCCGCTTTCCAGCTCAATGATAGACATCGCTATTTTGTCAGAGGTAAGTGGAATACCATTCCCAACCAGTGAATTGTTTCAGGCGATCGCCATTATGTACCAAGTAAGTGGGCGTGGAAAAAGTCGAAACCCAAAA
>CAZVXA010000354.1:0-4885 GCA_964630955.1 uncultured bacterium
TGCGTCAGCGTTTTGGAGAAAATCGGCGCTGGAATTAAATATGCCGCGAAACGCCCTCTGTGAGGGCGTTTCGCGGCATTACAGGAAAAGTAGTCAAAACTCCAGTTAGTAAGGGGCGGAGAAAAGTTAAAACCTCAAGAGTTGTTCCACCCTGAGCGAAGTCGAAGGGCGGAACAACTCTTGAGGTTTCAATCCGAATCGCGCCGACCTACTTAAGAAAAAGCTTTTCAATAAGTAGAAGTTAGGCTTCCGCTCCAGAACGGAATGTTTTTTGCAAGGAGCAAGGCACGGAGCTGCCCCTTGCAGCCTTCAATAAGCCCCCGAAGGGTTCAGGCAAAACGTCCGAAACTGCGATCGCCCCTCTGATCCCGCCAAAACAATTCATACCGCTACAACAACATCCCGTTGTTAGGGTCAGGAATCTGGGATTAATAAATACCAGTGACTACTCTCTGCCCGGTGCATCTATGACCTACAGCCTCAGAGTGGCGGATATGCCCTCCAGTGAACGCCCCCGCGAGCGGCTGGTGCAGCATGGAGCACGCCATCTTTCAAATGCCGAGCTGATTGCCGTGCTGTTGAGAACCGGGCAGGGGGCTGGAAAGCTCTCTGCTGTTGGGCTAGGGCACCACCTGTTGCAGGTGCTGGGTGAGGATCTGGGCGACCCTCTGGGGGCATTGCGGCAGATCAGCGTCAATGAGCTAACCCGGATCCCTGGTGTGGGCGAAACGAAAGCAGCTACAATTCTGGCGGCGATCGAGCTGGGCAAGCGCGTTTATCAATCCCGTCCAGCCGAAAAGACAGTCGTGGATGACCCGGCGATCGCCGCTGCTCTGCTGAGTCAGGATTTGATGTGGCAGACTCAGGAAAAATTTGCGGTGCTATTACTGGATGTCAAACATCGCTTTTTGGGACTGCGGGTGCTCACGATGGGAACGGCCACTGAAACCCTGGCCCACCCCCGCGAAATTTTCCGGGAACCAATTCGGCAGGGAGCAACCCGCATCATCGTGTCGCATAATCATCCGTCTGGAAATACCGATCCCAGCCCGGAAGACATTGCCCTGACTCGTCAACTGCTTCAGGGCGGTCAACTGCTCGGCATTCCTATTCTCGATCACCTGATTCTGGGAAACGGGGACTTTCTCAGCCTGCGCCAGCACACGGCCCTGTGGAAGGACTATCCCCAGGGAGATTAAGGTTATTCCACTGCCTATTTGACAAACGAAATGAAGACGCAACGGCGCAGCGTTACGCCTTCATTTCGTTTGTCAAATAGGCACTCAATAGAGAAAAGCTATATTAGGATGGATCCAGGCTCCGGGATCAAAGATTTACTACAAAGACTGTTGCATCCACCGGAAACCTGACTTATACTGGAGCGTCGAAATTTAGTAAGACCGGGCTGAGGGTTTATTCAGCAGGAGGAGATTATTCCGGACACACTTACCTTAACTGTGAGTCTGCGGGGCACCCGCGAAGTGCGAGACAACTGCCAGTTGTTTCGTCTGGCAGGGCTGCTTGATGCATTCTCTGAACCAACATTCCGTAAAGTACTCGACAAATTTGTAGAAGACGGGCCAGCTAACGTCATCCTGGATCTCTCCCAGATTGATTTTGTTGATAGTTCTGGCCTGGGTGCCCTGGTGCAGCTCGCCAAGAAGGTGCAGGGGGCATCAGGAATGCTACAAATTGTCACCAATCCAAGAGTCACCCAGACCGTCAAACTGGTGCGGCTGGAGCAATTCCTGGCGCTCCAACCATCGGTCGATGTCGCTCTGGAAAATGTTAAGCGGTCTTAGTAACGCGCCACCTCTATACACTCCCGCTGAGGTGCAGCGGCTTTCCCCTGCTGCCCTTGCCTACGTGGGAGATGCGGTATACGAATTGTATGTTCGCACCCTATGTTTGATGCCCCCCAAACGAATTCAGAGCTACCACGAGCAGGTGGTAGCTCAGGTGAGGGCCGAAACACAGGCAAGTTTTGTGCGATCGCTCGAGTCCCTGCTCACCCCCGCTGAAATTGATATTCTTCGGCGCGGACGGAATGCTGCTGCCCGTGGCCCCAAGCGAGTCGATCCAGAAATCTATCAGCAGGCAACGGGATTGGAAACACTGCTGGGGTATTTATACCTCTGTGATCCCGCTCGGCTGGCAGATTTACTGAAGCAATTTCCAACTTATGGAAATCTGTAGTTCACTCCGTTTTGCACAAGCCTTCGATATGCTAGATAAGCGGTTAAAGGGACGGCCCTGAGTTAGCGAGAGGAAAAAGCAATGGCATCAGAGAATCGAGGCGCTCAGGGAAAACCCTTTAAGAAAGGCCCGTCGAAAGGGAAGAAATTTCAGCAGCGCTCCGGATCGGCGGGTTCTCGTCCTGCCAAGCCTGCTCGACGGGGTGAAGAGGGCGATCGCCCAGCCAAACCCTATCGGGAAGGTGGTTCTCGTCAGTCAGGCCCGAAAGGCGGCGGTGGCAAACCTTACTCACGGGAGCGTAACCGAGATGGTGAGGGCGCACCACGGCGGCGCGATCGGGAGCAGGATATGCCTGTTGTGCGCAGACATGATCGCGACCACGATGGTTCCAGGGGACGTAAAGATTATCGCGAAAGCAGGCCGACGGTAGCCGTGACTCCAGGCTATATGAGTCGTCCCGGTCAGGTTCAGGCCGCTGCTACTGACCAGCATGATTCGGAACACGACAACGATCTGATCTACGGTCGTCATTCGGTGCTGGCAGCATTGGAGAGCGATCGCAATCTGAATCGCATCTGGGTTACCCCAAAGTTACGATATGATCCCCGATTTCATACCCTGCTGCTGCAGGCAAAATCGAATGGAGCTGTCATTGATGAAGTGGAACCTCGCCGTCTGGATCATCTGACACACGGTGAGAACCACCAGGGGATCGCAGCTCAGGTCGCCCCCTATGAATATCTGGAACTGGGTGAACTGATTGAAAAAGCAAAAGCGGCAACCGAGCAACCCGTGATTGTTGCTGCAGACAGTATTACCGATCCCCACAATCTGGGAGCGATTATTCGCACTGCAGAAGCGCTGGGAGCACAGGGAATTGTGATTCCCCAGCGGCGATCGGCGGGAATCACTTCGACGGTGATGAAAGTGGCGGCTGGTGCCCTGGAAAATTTTCCGGTTGCCAGGGTGGTGAATTTGCCCCGTGCACTTGAGGAATTGAAAAGCGCAGGCTTCTGGATTTATGGCACTACCTCGGAGTCCTCGCAGCCGGTCAGCACAGTAAAATTCAGTGGTCCGATTGTGATTGTAATTGGCTCTGAAGGTGAAGGTCTGAGCCTGTTAACGCAACGCTGTTGCGATGCCCTGGTGTCGATCCCCTTGCGCGGTAAAACGCCTAGTTTGAATGCGTCTGTTGCTGCAGGTATGGTTCTTTACGAAATTTTTCGTCAAAGACACAGAAATATTCTATCGTTAGGTACTTTGCAACCTGGAGTGCAACAGAGTATAACGAAACTTGAAGCTTTTTAAAAGACTCAGTCTTCTACCACACAGCAGCAGCTCTCCTGATTTGGAATCACCTGTTCTGTATAACTTTGAGACGAATAGAAACATGAGTGAAATCTTGACGACCCTTTTAGAAGTGTTAGGTCTTGCGTGGTGGGTTGAAATTTCCACTGAATCTCCCCGCTGCACTTACTACTTCGGCCCCTTTCCTAGCGCCAACGATGCCGAAACCGCGAAAACCGGGTACATCGAGGATCTCGAACAGGAAGGCGCTCAGAACATCAAAGTGATGGTGAAACGCTGTAAACCCAGCAAATTGACAATTGAAGAAGAGCGGAGTAGCTACAGCCCAAAGCCGGCGTTTAGCTAAGCAGTTCCGGAAAGGAGTCTTTTAACCAAATTTGAATATCTTTGACAACCTGGTCAGGAATTTCCCAGGGAAAGAGGTGGGCCACATCGGGATAGAGTTGCCAGCGACTGTCAGTTAGCCGTTCGCTTGTTTCTCTAGATGATGCTGCCGTAATATGTCGGTCGGCTTCGCCCGCCATCACCAGACATGGACACTGAATTTGGGTCAGGTTCGGTAGGCGGTTATAACCCTGACGAAGTGCCTCGTTGAGGGCGCGGGTTGCGGTTGCGGAAGTTTGCAGGTAAGCCAGCAGAGCTTCGTCTGCCAGATATTGATAAGCCGTTGGGGTGTGCTGCTGGATCAGGTATCGGTAAAGCGATCGCCTCCCAAAGGTGTCAATATTCCATCGCCAGCCTGGATAAATCCGGTTCAAAACAGAGGCGATCCCGGTATAAAGATTGTCTTCCCAGGAGATGGGGGGATGGTTCCCACGGGGATTTGCTGCGGTTGCCACCAGAATCAATCCCCTGACCCGCTCCGGCAACTTGAGCGCCAGTTCCATCGCCAGAATGCCGCCTAATGACCAGCCCAGCGCCAGACATTTGTCAATCTTTAGCCGATCCAGTAGTGCCTCCAGATCGATCAAATGATCCTGCATCTGAAATGGCTGGTTGGTGCGACTGCTGCCGTACCCCCGCAGGTCAGGGGCAATCGTCCAGAATTGTTTCCCCAGCGATCGAGTAAAAACCGACATACTGCTTCCCGATCCCGGATGACCGTGCAGGCACAGAATGGGAAAACCCGATCCCTGCTGATGCACGTTCAAGACGAGGGGAATGGGGAATCCTTCGGCAAGCTCAGGAACAGGGGAATGGGTCATGGGGGATTGGAGAATGGGATCAGAGGATAGATCTCTATCCTAGTGTTGTCAACGCTCGATTGTACATTTCGACGATATTTGAGCCGTGCGACGCACGGCTTAAATATCGCTACCAGAACTTAGGGATTTGCTGTTTAATAAAATCCCAGTTTTCGTTTGGCGCGGCGAAGCCGCGC
>CAZVXA010000355.1:0-4883 GCA_964630955.1 uncultured bacterium
TTGTCGGCATTCAAACCATGCGCTTTAGAAACGATGGAGCCGCTGAAGTCAGGTAGACCAGCCCAGGCAACAGCAAAATTGAAGACGTCACCATTGGCATCAGGTGCTGTGGGGTAAGCGCTTGTATTAGCGCCAGTTTGACCATCCGTTGGCACAAAACGATCGCTGGTTGCGGGGTTATTATTAATATTTCCCGCGGTGGCTGTGGAGCGATCGAGTATCTGCAAACCACCTGCATTACTACTGGCAGCCGTAATCATTAAAGTGTTGGAGTGCTTTTCTACAAAATCCATTGCCACTCCAATCATGGCATCGGTGCGCCGCAGTGCTTCTAGCGTTCCTGAAGCATTGTTGTTGTTCCCAAAGTTATCTGTTCCCTCCTCTTCCACAATGGTGATCGAGCCGTTGTTGAAGTTTGGATGGGATTCCATTAACTTTTGGGTCACTTCCAGCATTTCAGCAATCGTGGGAGCACCTGCCCGGTATCGAGGCAAACCTTGCTGTGACAGTACCTCTTCTGGGCGATCATTGAATGTGTGGACAGGGGCAAATACCCCTAGCACTTTACTGGGTGGAAGTGGTAGATCCAGCAGAGAATACAGTTGATCTTTTGTATAAACGACGGTATAACCCAGGCTTTGCGCTTTTGTAATCAGGTTTTCCGTCGGACGAGTCAAAGTGTTAGTGCTGAGGGCATCTAGTTGAGCGGCAGTGCCGTGAAAGCCATCCGTTCCGACGGGAAGGAGATTGAGTTCTCCACCTGACATGATGAAATCGACGCCCGACTCAATGACCTGCTTTGCAATCTCTGCTGCCTGGGAACGGGGAACGACTCTTTGGCCACTTGCGTTGACGAACTCCTGTGTCTTAGCCACAAAAGCGGCGGTTCCTGGCTCATAAATCGCTCCAGATTGAACAAGTGCCGTTACTTTTCCTGCGTCTCTGGCTTCTTCCACGATGGTTTTGTTCGTACCAGACAGAGACGTGATAGCAAGATTGCCCTGCTCAAAACCAAAGGACTCTGCATAGACCTTTGCTCCCGTCGCATGGGTAACAGCGCCAGCATTAGATGTACCTCCTAGCTGGTCTTCCATATGCCCCAGATAGACCCCAGCATGGCTGAGTTTGTCCCAATTCAACCGACCATCGGAGCCAAGATCCGCAAAACGAGCAAACGCAAAATGAGATGGGCTGGTGCCATCAGGATGAATGAAGATAACGTGGTTTCCAGTGGTCATAAGTACCTCAATAGTGTTCTACAAGAATGCTGATCTGATGGCAAAAATGACTTTTACATCCGTACTGTGGGAAGAGTTTATTGACACCCACCTGCGTCAACTAAATAGATTGCATTGATCACCTCTTACATAAAAACAAACTGGTTTGGGTTCTGTTCGTTCAGCAGCGCTGGAGTGATTCCTTCCACACGAGCAACGATCGCTTCGCCAACTCGGATCAGAGTGCTACCATTTTGAGCCAGTAGACTTACCTGAGCGGCTGTCACCCCCCCCAAGTGCAAAGCGGTCTAACCCCATTTGATAGCGCGTGCTGAGATACAACTGGTCACCCCGGACTATAGCCCCATCGCCCGCTCGTACAGGCGCTCTAAGGTCGATAGCCGACCATCCGGCTTGAGACCCACCAGAAACAATCGGTTGGTCTGGTAGGTAGTAATCGCTAAACTCAGCTGATTAGAGTTTATCCATGCCAAAAGCTGGCTGGAGCAAACCAGCTCCAGATGTACGCTCAAGTATTGCTTTACCTTATAATTAGTTAAATGAATCACATACCGCCTTCACGATGTTTAAGGAGGAAAAACCATAATTCTGCCATTCCTCTCTACCTAACCTATCCACATTGGAAGGCAGAGGCACCCAGTAATGACAATACAAACTTTACGCTGGCCAGTAAATCAATATAAACACGGTTTCGCATTGAAGAATATCTATCAGTGAGATACTGACAACAATTGTCATGAGGAGAGTATTCACGCAATGCACAAATCTGCCAAAACAATGGGGAAACACGATCATCAAGGTGAAACTCTGACCCTGATTGCTCATCGTCATGGCTTGCACATATCGGAGACAGACTTGGCACCGGGACAATTCAAAAATTTTTGGGCAGATTAAACCAGGTGCAGTTCATTCCGTCGATGGATACAATCGTTAAAGGTTCACCCTGATGACCATCTCAAACTCTCCAGAGAACGTATCGTTGATTGTTGGCATTGGGGCTTCTGCAGGCGGACTCGATGCTTTTTCTGAACTGCTCAGCCATTTGCCCATCGATACGGGCATGGGGTTTGTGCTGTTGCAGCACCTGTCACCGAGCCAGGAGAGCCGACTCAGCGAACTGTTGGCTCATACGACGCAAATGCCCGTTGTGACGGTGGAGGATGGCATGGTGGTGCAGGCAAACCATGTGTATGTGATTCCACCCAATGCCCAGATGACCATCGAAAAGGGGCAACTCCACCTCGCAGACTGTGATCAAACCCTGGGACGGGTGAAAACCATTGATCTGTTTTTTAAATCGCTAGCTGCCGATCAAAAAAATAAGGCGATCGCTATCGTTCTCTCTGGCAGCAATAACGACGGTGCGTTGGGGGTAGAAGCGATCCGGGCTGAGGGGGGCATGGTCTTTGCCCAACAACAGGATACCGCCGGATTTGCCGAGATGCCAACAGCAGCTATTGAGACGGGGAGTGTAGATTTTGTGCTGCACCCTGCCGCGATCGCGGAGGAACTCATTAAACTCAAACATTATCCCTATCTTCGCACCGCCACTACCCCCGATCAAGAGGTCGCTGAGGCTCCGCCGATCGAGGAAGATGACTTGGTCACTCTCTTTCGGCTGCTGAAGCAGCAAACCGGGGTTGACTTTGCCAACTATAAGCCCCCAACTTTTCAGCGGCGGTTGCAGCGACGCATGGCTCTACAGAAACGCCCCTCCTTAAGTGAGTACATTCAATATTTGCAGGAACACCCCAGTGAAATTCAAAGCCTGTATCAGGATGTTCTAATAACCGTCACCAGTTTTTTCCGAGATCCAGAAGTCTATACTGCCCTTCAAGAGCGGGTATTGCCGCATCTGTTGCAACAGCCTAACGCCGCCACCAGTATTCGCATCTGGGTACCTGGTTGCGCAACAGGGGAAGAAGCCTACTCCCTGGCAATCTGCCTGCTGGAGTATCTACAACCCCTGTTGATGAACCCCACCATCCAAATTTTTGGTACCGATATTAGCAACGAGTCGATAGAAGTTGCCCGTACAGGCTTTTATTGCGAACCCCAGATGGAAAACGTCTCCGCTGAACGCCGCCTGCGCTTCTTTAACGAGGTCGATGGCGGCTATCAGATCAAAAAAACAGTGCGGGAACTGTGCGTCTTTGCTCGTCAAGATCTCAGCAGCGATCCGCCTTTTTCCGATATTGATCTGCTCAGTTGCCGCAATGTCCTGATTTACTTTAAACCCTCGCTGCAAAAGCGAGTGCTGTCCTTTTTCCACTACAGTCTCAAACCCGCGGGACTTCTTGTATTGGGCGGTTCCGAGAGCCTGGGAGATACGACAGAGCTGTTTGAGGGGTTTGATGCCCAGGCAAAAATCTACACCCGCCGTCCCGTGCCCTCACAGCTCAACTTTGACTTCATTGCTAGCTACTATCCCAGAGGGGCAAAGTTTGAACAGCAAAAGGTGCTTTCTAACAGCCTCAATCGCACTAACCTGCAACAGTGGGCCGACCAGATTGTGCTGAGCCGATTTGGACCAGCTGGGGTGATTGTGAATGAACAGCTTGACATTGTGCAATTTCGCGGAGACAACAACCCCTATCTGAGAATTCCCCCGGGAGAGCCGAGTTTCAACCTGTTGAAGATGATTCGCCCCAGTTTGTTGATCGACTTACGGGTGGCGATCGAAGAAGCTAAGCAAAAGGGCATCGCCATCCGTAAACCGAGATTGAAGATGCAGGATTTATCGGGATTATCAGACACAGACTTGACGGTGGAGGTAATTCCCTTCCATGCCTCCCCTGCCCCCGATCGCTGCTATCTGATCTTATTTCAGCGAGAAACTGCTGAAGCGGCACTTGCCCTTTCTGACCAGATTGCAGAACCGGAAGCAGAGATAGTTGAACTCGATCCAGAAATCCGCCGGCTGCGCCAGGAACTGGCAAGTACTCGTCAGGAGTTGCTCGATACCCAAACCCTGTTGCAACTGACGATTGAGGAGAAAGAATCCACCAATCAGCAAGTGATTGTGGCGAATGAAGAAATCCTCTCAAGCAATGAGGAACTAAAAAGCACTAACGAAGAACTGCAAACAGCGAAGGAGGAGATTCAATCCGCTAATGAAGAACTGAAAACTACCAATGAGGAACTGCAAAATCGCAACCTGGAAGCCCGTCGCTCCTATGACGACATGATGAACCTGATCAGCAATGTCAACATTCCCATCCTCATGTTGTCCGAAAATCTCTGCATTCGTCGGTTTACCCCAGCGGCACAGACGGTATTTAACCTGATTCCCACAGATGTAGGACGACCCATTAGCAATCTGCGGTTTAACCTTGTCGGTTCCAATCTGGAGGCCCTGGTGATGGATGTGGTGACGACCCTCAATCCGCTAGAACAAGAGGTGCAGGATCAGCAGGGACACTGGTTTATACTGCGAATTCGTCCCTACCGCACCATTGACAATCAGGTTACGGGGACTATCGTGACCCTGGTGGATATTGATAATCTCAAGCAGTCGGAGCAAGCTCTCATTGCGAAAACTAAAGAGTTGGATCGTTTCTTTTCTCTCTCTATAGATCTGCTTTGCATCGGCACTCTCGATGGGCACTTCGTCCGCATGAACACCCAGTGGGAGCGAACGCTAGA
>CAZVXA010000356.1:0-4859 GCA_964630955.1 uncultured bacterium
CCCCCCGCGGGGGGGGGCCCCCCCCCCCCCCCCCCCACTTCTTAGTGTGGGTTTTTAGCCTTACTTGATGTCGTCGCTGACAGGCCAGATTGAGCAGGGGGAACACTTGTAAGTGTTCCCCCTGCTCAATCTGGCCTGTCAATTTAACTCCCCCGATAGGTGCTGTAGGACCAGGGCGAAACCAGCAGGGGTACATGGTAGTGGGCATCAGAATTCGCAATCCCAAAGCGAATGGGAACCTGATCAAGAAACAATATTTCAGGCAAATCTTTACTTTGTACTGCAAAATAATCCCCTGCATAAAACACCAGCTCATATACCTGTGCATGAAAATCCTCATCGACCAGCAGCGGTGCATCCGTCCGACCGTCCGAATTTGTGTACACAGATTTGATTAGCTTGCGTTCACCCGATCCTGGTGCGATCGCCCACAGCTCAATCTTCAGACCCGCCGCCGGACACCCCCGCGCCGTATCCAGCACATGCGTCGTCAACTTTCCACTCATAGTCTTACACCCTTACCGCAACGGCCCCCCCAAAATTGTCTTCGCGATCGCCCCTGTCACATCCTCCGGACGCTCCTTCCGCAGTTGTTCATACCACTGTCGAGTGACTTCCGAGTCTTGACCGTGAATCTGCTCGGCCCGTTTGCGAGCTTTGACCACAATCGCATTGGCTCGCTCCTTGCGCTCAGCCTCGTAGCGCTTCAGGGCATCGGTTACCCCCAGGTTAGTGCTGGCCAGGTAGTTGGTCAACACCAGGCCATCTTCCACTGCCTGACAGCCACCCTGTCCCAGGTCGGGGCAGGTTGCGTGGGCAGCGTCTCCCAGTAGGGCGACTCGACCCCGCACAAAATGGTCAAAAGGACCAGCATCATGGATCAGCAGACGATTGGTGGCCGCCGGGTCGAGCCGCTGGAGCAGGTTTTGCACGGGAGTATCCCACCCTTTAAAGAACTCCGTCAACTCAGCGCGAATGTCGGTTTTGGGTTGAGCAGCTTCTTCTTTAGACATCGGCACATCGAAAAAGAAATAGAAGCGATCGCCCCCCACAGGCATCATGGAAGCCCGTTTGTGCTCTCCCACGTAAATCGCCCAGGTATCCGCAGGAGCAAGGTCTTCACTGATGGGAACCAAACCGTTCCAGTTCACATAGCCCCCATAGTTGGGTTGATATTCTTTCCCTAAAACATAATGTCGCAGAACGGAGCGAACGCCATCCGCTGCGATCACCAGATCGCCAGTTGTACGACGACCATTCTCAAAAATTGCTGTAATTCCCTGACCATCTTCTTCGAGGCCAATGCAGCGAAAATTCAACTGCACGGTTCCGGGAAAGGCTTCGAGTAGCATCTGTTGCAGGTCGGCACGAGCGACGGGGTAAGGGCGCTGGCCAACGGATTGAATCAACGGCAGTAGGGGAATGTCGTTCAGCAGTTCGCCGTTCTGGGCGCGGTACTGCATATGATTCATAACACCGCCAATTTTGGCGATGCGATCGCCCAAGCCCAACCGATTCAGCACTTTCACCCCATTTGACCAGAGCGAAATACCAGCTCCAACAGGCCGCAGTTCGCTGGTGCGATCGTAAATTTCAACCTCGTATCCCACCTGACTCAGGGCAATGCCCGCCGTCAGTCCTCCGATACCTGCGCCAATGATGATGACCTTTAAGTGCTGCATAGTGAAAAGGATTCTCTCTTTTGAGGGATGCCGGGAACTGCACAAGGCAATTCAATTCGAATAACAATCCTGAATGTACATTTCAATCAACCAAACCGTTTCTATCAAATCTTGCAGCATTTTATGACTCAATTTTCAACTGTTGAGGTAAGAACACAACTTTCTGAGGTGATCAATCGGGTTGCCTACGGCAAGGAGCGGGTCGTGTTAACACGCCGGGGAAAAGAACTGGTGGCAATTGTACCAATTGAGGATATGAAGCGTCTGGAACTGCTGAATGAATCTCTGAACGCGATAGACCTGAAACAGGCTGAGGAATAGCCTGAATATGCTAAGTAGGTAGACGTGATTAAGCTTGAAATCCCAAAAGCTGTTCCGCCCGCTGCGCGGGCGGAACAGCTTTTGGGATTTCGACTTTTTCCACGCCCACTTACTTAAACTTTACTGGAAATTGCTCTGTAGCGTGGCAAAACTTTGCCACAAAGCAATTTCCTAGTTGCTGTGCGATCGCGTTTTCAGCACTGGAGAATTGTACGTATCAAACGAAAATTCGCCTGGGGTGAGGAGAGATTTTACAAAAAACGCTGTCTCTCTGCTGTGAGCGAAATCACAGTCTGCAACAGTCGCATCGGGATTCTGGCAAACAGCCCAGATTCCTTAAACGATTGCAGAGGTGCCATATGAATTTCAAAACCGATACCACAAAAACTTTAAGCGGATAACGGCAAAAGGTGGTGGATTATGTAGAGGATTTGGGCAAATTTAAACTGGAAGCACCAAAGCCGCCGGAAGTGCGCTGGTAGCGACCTTCCTCCCACCCCTCGATTAATCACCTACCATGAGCAACAGACGTACCCGACTGTATTCCCCCATCTGGCACTATCTCAACCAGTCGCTGTTTGACCGACGTCAACCCGCTATCTTAGATCCTCGTCGCTTCTGGCGGTATTACAACGTTGACCACCTGGAGCGCTGCCTCGCAAAGAGCCTGTCCGAGAAACAGTAATTTGATTCAGATATTTTTGTCAACCGAATACACTGAACTTGCTGTGCCAACACCCGATGGCACAGCAATTTTCGTGCTGGAGGCATGGTGTGGCGTTGCTTAATTCATCCTCCCAATCAGCAATGCCGCATGGTATCTGCTACCACTGGTCTTTCTTGCCTCGCAGTCGAGCAAATGTTTGAATCGGATCGCTGGACTGCATTGCCGCCTGGAGATCGGGAACATCCCACCGGAGAAAGGGATTCGTCAACTTTTCAACACCCAGGTTAGAGGGGACAGTTGCTTCCAGACGCTGACGGCTCAGGGTGACGCGCTCCAGGCGCGATCGCAACTCCTGATTTCCTGGCTCCACCGCCTGCGCAAACTGCAAATTCTTCAAGGTGTATTCATGGGCACACCAGACGCGGGTAGCGTCCGGGAGCGATCGCAGTTTGCTGAGAGAATGAATCATCTGAGCCGGAGTGCCTTCGAATAATCTCCCGCATCCGCCCGCAAACAAGGTATCCCCACAAAAGAGATCGCCCGACTCATCGGGTGTTTGCGGAGGAAAGTAGTATGCAATATGCGCTCGCGTGTGGCCAGGGACAAACAGCACTTCTGCGGTGCGCCCGACCACGTTTACGCGATCGCCCTCCTGCAAAAACACCTGCTGCCCCGGAATCCGGCCCCGGTCTTCTGACCCACCATACACAACAGCATCAGGGAACTGTTGGAGCAGTCGTGCATTGCCACCAACGTGATCGTTGTGATGATGGGTGTTGAGAATGGCCACCAGGGTTATCCCTTTTGCTGTGAGCCAGTTCAGAACAGGTTGAGCCTCTGCCGGATCAACCACTGCCGCTGTCTGGTCGGCGGGATTGTAGAGGACAAAGATGTAGTTGTCGGACAGCGCGGGGAGACGATCAACTTGCATTCTGTTTTCTTCCTTGCCATTTTGGGAATGCTACCTGAAGACATTCTATCGAGGGAATGGGCCTGTACTTCCTCTTTAGAGTTTTATTCACTGGATGTCCCCAAAAACTGCGCTTTAACCCCAGGAGAACAGCCCCATTGCCCTCCCAGAAGATATTTGAACAGGGAGGGTCTGTCACGTTTAACACTGGGAGTTCCCCCCTGGTTCCCCTTAAAAAGGGGAAGTTTCAAATCCCCCTTAATTCCCCCTCAAGGGGGCAGGGGGAATTAAGGGGGATTTAGGGAGATCGGATGATTTGCAACTCACAGATATGCTTCTCAAACAACCTCTTAGAGGAACTACGGAGAATATGAAGGTAATCGAATTTACACAACTTCTCTTCTTTACTCTTTCTTCAACCTCCCCTTATTGAAGCTTCGCCCAATACCTGATGTTGAAGCACACAATGGAAATATATAGCAATCCTAAATCGGTTGTGAGAAGGGTGGGGGGGACGGTGTCCCCAGGCAGGTGTTCCACCTCTGTACCCCTCTCACAACTCAAATAGGATTGCGATAGGAGTATCAATCGAAAGCCCCACTGTTAGACAGCGCTTCGAACCGAAGCCTTAATGGAGAAAAGCCTGTAAACGCCAGAATCTGTGCCCCTCGTAGCAGCGATTGGAAGTTTGCCAGGAATGAATCCATTAACAGGACTTTCAGGGCGATCCACTGATTGCGTGATTGGTATCAAGATTCTGATATGAACGTCTGGTCATCCGATCCATTGCTTGCTGTGTACCCATTGGTTCTACAAATGCAGTAGTCAACCATTAGCAAACCATTGTGTTGAATCAGATTGACCTGTGTGGCGATCCCATGGCTTTGACCTTCCATGAAGAATCTGGGCTGAAAATAGCCCACTTACCACATCAGGTTCCGCAAAAATTCATTTCAGTATCAACGTTTAGATCGACATACGACGAGAACAAGGCTGAGGCGTCAACGAATGTTGTGGACAGTTGCAAGTAAAGTAAGCTCGAATCTGCAAAATATCATCGATCGGGTGCTGGAAGTCGGAGAAATCAGCCGTAAAGAATACCTTCAGCTCACTTCAGCAATTCTGGCAGACTATCGAATGAGCGATGAAGAACGGCGACAGATTAACCGCATCTTCGACTATGTGCAAACAGGCCGTTTGAGGCTGACTGATTAATAGGGTTGGGATTACAGCGCTTTGCGCTGAGATAGAACCAAAGTTTTTGTTGAGAGCCGCGCGG
>CAZVXA010000357.1:0-4490 GCA_964630955.1 uncultured bacterium
TCACTTGGCGCGGCTTCGCCGCGCCAAGTGAAAACTGGGGTTTTATTAAACAGCAAATCCCTAAGGATCGTGAAAAATTAACCTGTAATTGTTTTTGAGAGAGGCGCGGCGACGCCGCGCCTCTCTCAAAAACAATTCGGTTTAATTTAATTCGCGATCCTAAGGGTTTTGCTGTTTAAGGAACGTTGGTCAACACCCCTCCGGGTAAATTGCTAACAGCCCGTTGCAGTGAGACGAGCGAACGGTTGTAGCCCAGAATAGCGTTTAACTGGTTTACCTCTGCACGGGTGAGAGCTGTCTGCGATGAAAGCACATCGCTCTGGGTTCCAACTCCCGCCTGGAAGCGTAGACGTGCTAGGCGCAGGGCTTCTCGTGCAGTTTGCAGGCCCAACGCAGTAGATTGAATGTTCTCCCGGTTGGATTGCAGTTGCAGGAAAGCCTGCTCTACCTGGAGGCGTACATTGTCCTGTGTATCGGCAAATTGAGTCTCAGCAATTTGGGCGTTAATCTCCTGCTGGCGTGCCTGCGCCCGTGCAACCCCACCGTCAAATAAGTTGATGCTGAGACGTGCGCCAAAGCTGTAGTTTTCGTTGAAGCCTGTGTCGCGGTTGAGGGTGTTGGTTTGGCTATAGTTGCCAAACAGTGAAACCTGTGGTCCCAGTGTAGAAAGCGCACGGCGGCGTTGCTGTCCGGCGATCTCACGCTGAACCAGTTGCTGCTCCAACTCCGCCCGGTTGCGGTAAGCCTGAACGATACTTTCCTCCAGGGTCAGTGGCCAGTCTCCTGCAACGGCTACCGGGTCAGCCGAAACCACATTGGCATCCTGCGCCAACCCAATACGACGAACCAGCGTGCGGCGGTTGATTTGCTGCTGACTGAGGGCATTGGTTAAATCCTGCTGAGCGTTGGCAACATCGACCTGGGACTGAAGGACATCAAATCGTGTCCCAACTCCCGCCCGCTCCAGCGCCTGTGCATCGGCCAAACTGCGCTGCGCCTGAGCCAGAGCATCACGGGCAATTCTGACCTGCTCGTCAGACTGCTGCATATCGTAGTAGGCAGTGCTGACATCTAACCGGAGCTGCTCTCTCACCGTCTCGACCTGGAGTTCTTGAAAACGGGTTTGCCCTTCAGCCGCTCGCAGTGCAGCATTGCGCCTACCAGAGGTGAACAGGTCATAGTTGAGCTGGAGTGTGCCAGAGACCGTCGTGTCGATGGGGTCACTGGGGCCACGCCCCGTCAGTTGATCCAGGGCAGATCCCTGGGCGTCTTGAAAGGTGAGGTTGGCCCCGGCGCTGAGGGTGGGGTAGAAAGCCCCCTGTGCTTCTCGCTCAGCTGCGCGGTTACGCTCCAGCTCCAGTTGAGCAGCTTGAAGCTGTCGGTTGTTTCGACGAGCCAGTTCCAGTGCCTGTTCCAGGGTGATCGCCTGAGTGTTGGTGGTTTGAACCTGCTGGGGACGGGTCGGTGTAGCCAGCGGATTGGGGGAAGGATTCAGGCTGTCGGGGGGGGCGATCGCTGGAGCCTGCGCAGGCTGATTGTTGGCCGGAGACGTCGATGGAGTGGGCTGGTTGTTCAACGGTCTGGGGCGTTGACCTGGTGCTGGCGAACCAGGGCCTTGAATCGAGGGGACAGGGGAATCGTCTGAACCAGGCGATGCAGGCGGCTGAACTTGAGTTGGAGTCTGAGTTTGGGATAATTGAAAAACTTTCTCCCGTTCAGATTTTTGTTGAGTGGCAGACTGTGACTGAATCGGCAGGGGCAGGGTGCTCGCCTGAACATCACGGGTATCGGCAGTGGTTGTGAAGGTCAGCGCATCTTCAGGTTTGGCGCTGGCCATCGCTGGCTGGAGGGCGATGGCTGCCCCCACTCCAGTAGCCATGATTAAAAACGAGGACGATATGACGCTCTTCATTGCAGTCCACTAAATCTGAGTCAGAGACGAAAGACAACCTTTTGCAGAATAGCTGCTGATGGGGGCTTTCGCCAACAAAAACGCTGGATTTCCCATAGAAGCTGTTCAGGTAGGCTCAGGTTAATCTACTCGGACTGGAGGGCTGCGACTTCATCCACATGGATTAAACTACATTGCCGATTGCTTTGGATGCGACAAGTATCTGTTTAGTGTTTTGGGATTCCCGCCTGGGTGTGTATGCGTTTAGCGCCTCTTACGTGCCCCTGCGGCGCAGGGGCACGTAAGAGGCGCTAAACGCTGCAGCCAGAGCATCAGTATTATCAGTCAGGATGATTAGTCAGGCACAAATACCTCGTAGTCGGGCTGCCCATAGACCAGCGATCGATCCACCGCTGACAGAATACGCTGATTCGCTTTTTCCGAGAACAGGCAACGGCACACCAGGTCAGCCACGTCTGCTCGATTGATGCTTCCCGCAATTTTTGGGTCCGGAGTGAGAACCGCGTTTCCGGTTGCAGGTTCTGACTTCAGTCCACCGGGACGGATAATCACATAGGTCAGACCACTGGCCATCAGATGCTGCTCCGCCTGCTGTTTCTCTGCCAGCACTGGTCCCAGCGTCTCCAATACCTGGGGAGGCAGAGCAACGGCGCTCTCCCCACTGCCAATCGAGGTCACCAGGACAAACTTCCTGACGCCTGCCTGAACCGCTGCATCAATCAGGTTTTTGTTGCCCCGATAATCCGATCGCTGCCCCTCTTGCGGCATACCGCCGATCGTGCTGATCACTGCATCCACTGCGGTGCTTCTCATTGCCTGTTCGACCTGTTCTGGCTCCAGTGCATCACCCGCTACAGTTGTGATGCCCATCGCTGCAAGGGCTGGCTGGCTCTGGGAAGAACGCAGCATCGCTGTGACCTCCTTTCCGTTTTTGTGTAACCACCGTGCTACCTCCATCCCCACCCCCCGACTGCCGCCCGCCAAAAAAATCCGCCCAAAATTGCTCATGACCGCTCCTCAATCTTTCGACAATCTTACCGATGAACCGTTTCTCAGGGTTTATCGCTAAGATCAGACCAGAATTTTGAACAAAATTACGATGGGTTCCTCAGTTGTTGTAGATAGTGTCAGCTTTACCGATGAAGTCGTTCAGAAATCCTATGAGAAGCCGGTGCTGGTTGATTTCTTCGCCCAGTGGTGTGGCCCCTGCCAGATGCTGAAGCCAATGTTGGAGAAGCTGGTCAAGGAATACGATTTTGTGCTGGCGAAAGTTGACATCGACCAAAACCCGGATCTGGCAAATGCCTATGGGGTAGAAGGTGTGCCGGATGTGCGCATTGTGAGGGATGGTGAAGTGCAGCCTGGGTTTGTTGGTGTGTTACCTGAACCAAAATTGCGGGAATTGATGCAGCAGTTAAATTTGCAATCGGGTTTGGATGATGGGTTGCAGGTAATTCAGGCTGCGAAGACAGCAGGCGATTTAGAAACAGTCAAGCGGCAGTTTGGTGAACTGATTCAGACGTATCCCGATGACCGCCGCCTGATGCTGGAAGCTGCTCACTTTCTAATTCTGCAAAATTCTGCTGAGTCGGCGGAGAAGCTGTTGAGTGCTATTCAGGAGTCCGAAAAGCCTTATTATGCAAAGGCGCAAGCTCTGCGATCGCTGCTCCATCTCAAGCAGGATATGACTGCGACTGAATCCCAGAATGAACTGGACGAACGATACTTTCAGGCTGTGACGGATACCCTGAAAGAGAACTATGAGGCGGCGCTCCAGGGGTTTCTATCAGTGGTGGGGCGCGATCGCAAGTACCGTCAGGATGGTGCCCGCAAAGCAATGGTTATGGTTTTTGATCTGTTGGGGGACGATCACCCTCTGACCAGGAGTTACCGTAAGCAGTTGATGCAGACAATGTACTAAATGTACCAAGTGTCTATCCGAAAACCCAAAACCCGGATTCTGGAAGGGCGACGCTGTCGCGTCGCGCCTTCCAGAATCCGGGTTTTGGGATAGGCTGTAAGTACTGGACTTTTGACTCGTTCGCGCCAATTTCCCTGAAATGCTTACAACGTCAGCGTTTCAGGGAAATCGGCGCAAAAATTAAATTTGCCGCGAAATGCTCTCTTAGGAAACGTTTCGCGGCATGGTAGGAAGAAGTAACCAAAAGTTATGGTGACTACTGCTACTGATTCTCGTTTTGATTGGTGTACGGATCTACGTTAGGATCGTCATACACTTTAGGGTCAGCTTCCTTATAGGGGGCAGCGTTTGGATCTTTGAAGGGTTTCGTCTCCGAGTTTACGTAGGGATCTACGTTTGGGTCTTCGTACTGCTCAATTACCGGGTTTGTGTAGGGAGAAATATTGGGATCCGTGGAGACCGAGGGTTGAGGTTTCTGTTCGGACATTGCTTGCTTCTAATGCGCTCTCTGCATTCTAAAAACTCTGCTGCTCTGATTTCCTCTGTCGCAGGAGCAGTTGTGTTCTAAAAAACATTAAGTAAGGAGTGGTGGGGGGGGGGGGGGGGGGGCGCCCGGGGGGGGGGAAATTTAAAATAGTGGGGTGGTTTAGATATTAA
>CAZVXA010000357.1:4500-4852 GCA_964630955.1 uncultured bacterium
GGTGCGGCGTAGAACGCCGCACCACTCCTTATACTTCTAATAGAATTGCGCCGATTTTTCCTGAAACGCTGACGGTGTCAGCGTTTCAGGAAAAATCGGCGCTCAAACTAAATATGCCGCGAAACGCTCTCTACGAGAGCGTTTCGCGGCATTTTAGGAAAAGTAGTCAAAACTCCAGTATGTAGAGAAGACTATGGGTCAGATTCGGGTGTCAGCCAGTGGCCAAATTCTTCGAGAAAGCGATCGCTCAAAATCGCCTCCCGAATTCGCTGGGTAAACCGCACCAACTCCGTAATGTTGTGAATCGACAGCAGCGTAAAGGCCAGCAGTTCGCGTGCGTGGATCAGGTGGC
>CAZVXA010000358.1:0-4841 GCA_964630955.1 uncultured bacterium
CGTGGAAAAAGTCGAAACCCAAAAAGCTGTTCCGCCCTGAGCGAAGTCGAAGGGCAGAACAGTTTTTGGGGTTTCAAGTTTAATTGCGCCTACAGCGCTTTGCGCTGAACTAAAACCAAACTTTGTGTTGAGAACCGCGCAGAGTGCGGTTCTCAACACAAAGTTTGTACAAAATGCACTTGTAAAGCGCTGTATCTACTTAGTGCTTAGCCAACCGTCTGCGCCAAATCGTATTAAGGGTTACAACCACCAGCGTAATAATCGTAATCGGAACGACAAAACTTTGCATGATCTGGCTATAGACCGGCAACTGCTCATGTTCGGTAGACTTAAGAATCAGATAAATGGTGTAAGCAACGTAATATCCCAAAAACAACACCCCTTCAGGGCGGGCGATACGATTGCCTGTAAAGAAAATCGGTAAACAGGCGATCGCCACCGCAATCATAAACGGAATATCAAAGTTAATGGCTGCTGGAGATACCGTCACCCCTGTGCTAGAAAACGCTGCACTCAAACCTAAGACTGCCAAAATATTGAAGATATTGCTGCCCACTACGTTCCCCACAGCGATATCTTGCTCACCTTTAAGGCTGGCCACGACTGAAGAGGCCAGTTCAGGTAGAGAGGTGCCTGCGGCAACCAGGGTCAGGCCAATGACCAACTCACTGATGCCAAACGAACGGGCGATCGCGACAGACGAATTGGTTAGCCAGTGTGACCCCAGCACGAGTAACCCCAATCCCCCTAAGATCAGTAAAATGTTGATGATCCAGGTTTGGGTACTACTCTGGCGATCGCCTCCAAATTCCTGTTCATATTCAGCTTGCACAGCCGCGTTTTGTTCTTTACGGCTTTGATAAATCAAAAAGACGGTATAGGTGACGGCTCCAGCAAACAACAGGATGCCTTCAATGCGGTTGAGATTGCCATCTGAACTAAACAACATCAACAACACCGAAACCCCAATCATAATGGGGACATCCAGTCGAATCAGTTGTTGGGCAACGGGCAAGGGCGAAATGATCGATGCTAATCCTAAAATTGCCAGCACGTTAAAGATATTGCTGCCGACCACATTGCCCAACGAGATATCGGCCTGCCCAGCCAGACTCGCCTGGATACTCACGGCCATTTCGGGTGAACTGGTGCCATAGGCAACGATCGTCAGCCCAATCACCAACGGAGAAATTCCGGCAATGACAGCGATCTTGGATGCCCCGCGAACCAGCAATTCTGCACCCACCACCAAGAGAACCAATCCAGCCAGAAGCATCAAAATAGTTGTTACAGTCATCTTTTCCCAGCCATATCCGCTATACCGTTACCTTCAGTAGCCTGTTCCTACCCACATGTCACTAGTACCTGGCGGTTTAAGTTTGCCGATGGTTAGTGATGTGGGGCGCTTCGCGCCCCACATCACTAACCATCGGTTTATTTCTGCCGTGTAGTACTAGTGCAGCAAAACAAAAGTTTTGCAAGGGGTGCAGGGGTGAATCCCCCTTGAGGGGGCAGGGGGTGTGACCCTGCTTGGGGGCTTCGCCCCCAAACCCCATATGTTGCAAAATTTAGTACTCGCAACACTAGTTTCATGCAATCGCAGGTGCAACTTAACTATTGTAGTTGACCTGTTTGGATGGTGCGATCGCTTGCCGCTAAGACGGTAATAATCGTTGCTGATGGGTCTCCCCACCTTTCGCCAGAGTATTGTGGAACGCAGCCAGATCCGGTGGCGTAGCAGCGGTCAAGCAATTATGGGATTACGTGTTCAAAAAAACGTCGCAGCGGTCGTTGCAATCAACAACGGTGGTTTGGGCGGGTGGGGCGATCGCATACGTTGAGGGCGTAGCATTTGCGTAGGGACGGCTTGGAGGGGAGCGGGATGTTTCTCGCGCAAATGCTGCGCCCCTACGGTGGGCGATACGGATGGGGGTGGAAACACGAGGATAGAAAATGCGGTGATGGTTGTATGGATTAATGGGGCGATGTTTTCGATGGGCGATCGCAGCGCCCCTCCGAAGATGGCCTTATACTAGATAGACCCAACTGTGAGGCAACCGTCAGCCTCCTATCGACCTGAACTCCCTTCCCACCGATGGATGTTTCCCCCACTGCCGTTGCACCTCCTCCAAGCGCCGTGGCGGAACCTTGCACCCGGTACACCCCGACTCCAGCGGCACCCTGGATGGAAGTGCTGGTCGATTGCCCTGGCACCCAGGAGCTTTACCTGTATTCCGTCCCGGACACCCTGGAGGTATCCCCTGGTGACATCCTGAGCGTCCCGTTTGGCGGGCGACAGGTGGGCGGCATTGCCATCCGGCCTGCGATGACTTTGCCGGAGGGACTGGCGATCGAAACGGTTCGCCCCCTGGAGGATGTGGTCAGCCGACAGTTTTTCCCCCATCAGTACTGGAGCCTGCTGGAGCAGGTTGCTACCTACTACTGCACCCCGCTGATCCAGGTAATCCGCACGGCCTTACCACCGGGATTGTTGGGGCGATCGCAGCGCCGGATTCGACTCCTGCCCGCTGCCCTTCCCCCAGAGCCAGCCTCTGGCTTCCCCGCTGCCCAGTCCCTCCTGGAAAAGTTGAGATCCTCGAAAACAGGCGACTATACCTGGCAGTTCCTACAGCGTCAGGTGCCGGGAGCCAGGGCGGGCCTGCGAGAGCTGCTGCGGTTGGGTTGGGTGGAGAGCTACCTGGAGCCGCCTACCCCGGTGCAGGCCAAACAGCGGCAGGCGGTGACGCTGGTTTCCCACAGTGAGACGGCCTTGAGCGATCGCCAGCGAGAAGTCTTAGAAGTACTGCGGCGCAATGGGGGCGATCTGTGGCTCCAGGATTTGCTCCAGCAGTGCCGCGTCAGTTCCTCCGTGGTAAAAACTTTGGAGCAAAAGGGCTGTGTCGTGGTGCAGTCTCGTGAGGTGCTGCGGTCAGAAGCGGGGGGGAATCCTGCCCCCGACAAGCCAAAAGCTCTGACTGCTGATCAGCAGCAGGTTTTGGAGCAGATGACGGCGATCGCCCACTACCGTCCCGTGCTGCTGCATGGGGTGACGGGGTCGGGGAAGACGGAAGTTTATTTGCAGGCGATCGCCCCCCTCCTGAAGCAGGGAAAATCGGCTCTGGTGCTGGTGCCCGAAATTGGTCTGACGCCGCAGCTCACCGATCGCTTCCGGGCCAGATTTGGCAATAGCGTGCTGGTCTACCACAGTGCCCTTTCGGAGGGTGAACGGTACGACACCTGGCGACGGATGCTGGAGGGACAACCCCAGATTGTCATCGGCACTCGCTCCGCCATCTTTGCGCCCCTGCCCAACCTGGGCATGATTATTCTCGACGAAGAACACGACGACAGCTTCAAGCAGGATCAGCCCGCGCCCTGTTATCACGCCCGCACAGTGGCCTTCTGGAGGGCAGAATTGGTAGACTGTCCGCTGGTTCTCGGCTCCGCCACGCCTGCGCTGGAGACCTGGACACAGTTTAGTAGGGTATCCGCACTGGAACTGGAGGACGATGCCCGCTCTGGGAACTTGGGCGATCGCCCCACCGGGGATTTGTGCAGCGATCGCCCCACAGATTCCCCCCTGCTCCTCTCACTACCCCAACGCATCCATGCCCGCCCCTCGCCGCCGATTGAGGTGGTGGATATGCGAGCCGAGCTGGCTCAGGGGAATCGTTCTCTGTTCAGCCGTTGCCTCAGAGACGCTCTGGATACTCTCCTGGAGCAACGGCAGCAGGGTATTCTGTTCATTCCCCGGCGGGGACACAGCACCTTTGTGTCCTGCCGCAGTTGCGGATTCGTCATCCACTGCCCCCACTGCGACATTTCCCTGGCCTACCACCAGCCCCAGCCCGGTGCGACTGCCACCCTGCGTTGCCACTATTGCGGTCATGGCCAGCTACATCCACCCCACTGTCCCGCCTGCGGCTCTCCCTACCTGAAGCACTTCGGCAGCGGCACCCAGCGGGTGGTGCAAGAACTGGCCGAGGAGTTTCCCGACCTGCGCTGTATCCGCTACGACAGCGATACTACCCGCACCAAGGGTTCGCACCGCGCCCTGCTGACCCGCTTTGCTCAGGGGGAAGCCGATCTGCTGGTGGGTACGCAAATGCTGACCAAAGGAATTGATCTACCCCAGGTGACACTGGTGGGAGTACTGGCCGCCGATGGGCTGCTGCATCTGGCGGACTATCGGGCCAGCGAGCGCAGTTTTCAGATTCTCCTCCAGGTCGCAGGGCGATCGGGCCGGGGAGAGGAACCGGGACGGGTGATTTTGCAAACCTACTCTCCCAACCACCCGGTGATCGCCGCCGTCCAGAACCAGGCATACGCAGCCTTTGCTGCAACCGAACTGACCCATCGGCAGGAGATGGCCTACCCGCCACACCGACGATTGATTGCCCTCCGCATCAGTGGTCTGGAAGCCAGAGCCGTCCAGAGAACCGCAGAAAGGTTGGCCTTTCGGATTGCAGAGGTGATGCCGGAGTACGAAATCCTGGGGCCTGCTCCAGCGGCGATCGCCCGTGTGGCCCAGCGCTACCGCTGGCAGATCTTGCTGAAGGGGAAGGTTGGGGCGACAGTTCCCGAACGGCTGGCGGAGATGCGATCGTACTGTCCGCCGGGAATCAGTCTGACGGTTGATGTGGATCCGCTACACCTGCTGTGAATCCGAGCAGATGTTTGGGGAATTTAGGCGATTGTCCTAACTGGAGTTTTGACTATTTTTCCTGTAATACCGCGAAACGCCCTCGCCGAGGGCATTTCGCGGTATATTTAATTCTAGCGCCGATTTTCTCCAAAACGCTGACGCAGTCAGCGTTTTGGAGAAAATCGGCGCAATTTAG
>CAZVXA010000359.1:0-4819 GCA_964630955.1 uncultured bacterium
GGGGGGGGCCCCCCCCCCCCCCCCCCACAACAACCAACCACACATTTGAAACATGGCCTGGTGCTGGTTAAAGCTTCATCAGCCACTATTACTCCGGCAACTAAATAGAATGCTGTGTGGGGGCGCTTCGTGCGTCCCCACACAGCATTCTATTTAATTTTTGTATTCTAAAATGTTGCCGAGGTAATAAGTTTTTGAGGTAACTGCTGCATTATCCGCTGAAAGGGCGCAGGGTCGTTCATTCCCTGTGAGAGAATTAATGCTCCCTGAATCATCAGGATCGCATCCTCACCCCGCTGCTCTGCCAGAACTACATCCATTCCAGATTCAAGCAGAACCTGGGCGATCGCATCAATCCAATCTCGATACAGTGTTTGCACCCGGTTGTGAAACACATCACGGGCAGACCCCAGCAATAGAATCGCTGAGAGACAGGGCTGTTTTCCCCCCTCATAGGCTTCACTCAGGCGATCGCACATCTGCTGCAATCGGATCACCGGGTCACCCGTGCCCTGAAGTTTCTGGATAATGTTCTGCTCCATCCAGTGTGCCAGATAATCCAGCACCGTCTCCACCATTTCGTCCTTACCCCCCGGAAAGTGGTGATACAGGCTGGCTTTCCCTAATCCAGTCGCCTTGGAGATTCTTGTCAGAGTTGCACCATCGTAACCATACTGCCGGAATAGACGCAGGAGATACGGAACGTAGGTTTCTTGGGGCATCAGAGCAGTTGAAAAACACCTGTTGACACTATACCAAACGCTCGGTACAGCCTTTTTAATTTTGGCATCCGCTCATGCCTACAGCGCTTTGCGCTGAGATAGAACCAAACCTTTGTACCCTGATTGACTGACAGATTTTACCGTAGGTTGGGTTGAACAGCGTGAAACCCAACACCAGCAGCGGTTATGTTGGGTTTCACGCTGTTCAACCCAACCTACGCAGGAATCGGGGTTTCAGGAGTTTTGTCAGTCAATCAGCCTTTGTACCACACGCCCTTGCAAAGCGCTGTACAGCGCTTTGCGCTGAACTAAAACCAAACTTTGTGTTGAGAACCGTGCGGAGCGCGGTTCTCAACACAAAGTTTGTACCAGATGCACTTGCAAAGTGCTGTATTTACTTAGGATTACGGATTTTATTAAATTTCTATTCCTTAGCACGATGCATAGAGATTTTTCTGCTGCCGCTAACGTACAATGGATCGTGTGAGGAATATCAGGATGTTTCTACTTGTTTCAGGTAACGCTTCAAAAAATCAATAATTGTTTGCTTTAGCGCTTGAGCCAGCTTTTCGTCTAAAGCTAGGAAGTGGGGAGCGCTAAACTGTTCATCAAACTCTGTTTATTAACCTAAACTCTGAGATTCCTGCAAGCGATCGCCCCACACGAGATATGTTCACGTTAGTTGCACAGTCATTGACTGTGCAGCTAATGATTGAATCGGCTGCTCTACTGAGTTGCCTGCTTAAACGTTGCTGAAGTAGTTACTAAGCTGAAGTAGTTACTAAATTTTTATCAGTGCAGTCTTCCCAAATTGGATGTGAATGCGGGGTGTGGAGGCATCGCCTCCACGCAGGGGCACACCCCCTGCCCCCTCAAGGGGGAACACCCCTGTACCCCGTTCATATCCTGCAAAGGATAGCTATAGGAGACGTTGTGATGAATTCAATCACCGTCGTTATTGTTGAAGATCATGACCTGACTCGCATTGGCCTGCGAACGACACTCAACCAGCAGCGAGGAATTGGAATAATTGGTGAAGCAAGGGATGGCAGGGCAGGGCTGAAGCTCCTACAGTCGTTGCGACCAGATGTGGCAATTGTGGATGTGGGATTGCCGGAAACCTCTGGAATTGAGTTAACCCAGCAGCTTAAACAGATGCAGCGGGAAGATGCAGATTTCACCACCAAAGTTTTGATCATGACAATGCATGGCACGGCAGAGACTGTTCTGGCAGCGTTTGCCGCAGGAGCTGATTCCTACTGTGTCAAGGATGTGGATGCCGATCATCTCATTGAAGCGGTTCGTCTCACCGCAAAAGGAAACTGCTGGATTGATCCGGCGATCGCCCAGTTCATCCTGGAGCAAACTCGCCATGCCTATATTGCTTCTACCTCTGCCAATCAAGCGCCTAAGGTACAAATTCAGAGCCTCTCTACTGAAGACAGTCAGTATATTTCGACTCAGTTAACCGAGCGCGAACTCGATGTTCTGCAATTAATTGTTCAGGGATGCAGCAATGAACAAATTGCATCACGACTATTCATCACCGTTGGTACGATCAAAACCCATGTTCGCAATATTTTGAATAAGCTGAATGTGGATGATCGTACGCAAGCGGCGGTGAAGGCACTCCGTTCTGGTCTTGTCAGTTAGCGGGTTTCACCTTGAAACCCCAAAAGCTGTTCCGCCCTGAGCGAAGTTAAAGGGCGGAACAGCTTTGGGGGTTTCGACTTGTTCCACGCCCACTTACTTCTGCCTCTTGACTAAATCGGCGTAAAATTAAACTTGCCGCGAAACGCTCTCCTGGAGAGCGTTTCGCGGCGTTGCAGGAACAATCGTCAAAACTCCAGTTACTTATCACTCAGGAAGTTTTCATCTCTCACTCATCAAACTGGTTTATAGTCAAGTTGCCGTGAGATGTAAAATAATCACTGAGAAACGATGGGGCGATCGCTATTGGCTAAGCCTAAGTTTTGGCTAAGAGTTCTACTGGGGACGGGGGTGGCGATCGGGGGAGCTATCCTCTTTCAGTACTGCAACCTGCAAACACTGATGCAAAGTGCTCTGTTGTGGGTTCAGAATCTGGGGCCAGTGGGCATCATTACGTTTGTCATAATCTATAACCTGGCAACTATTTTGTTTATCCCAGGATCACTTCTGACCATGGGAGGTGGCGCACTTTACGGGATGTTTTGGGGATCAATCTATGTAGTAATTGCTGCAACATTAGGAGCCATAATTGCCTTTTTGGTTGGGCGATATTACGCCAGAAGCTGGGTCGCTCAACGCCTTCAAGGACATCCTAAGTTCCAGGCGATTGATCAGGCAGTCGCCAAAGAAGGGTTGAAAATCGTCTTCCTAACTCGTCTCTCTCCCATTTTTCCTTTCAATCTGCTGAATTATGCGTTTGGTATCACCTGCGTTTCCTTAAAAGATTACGTGATTGGCTCAATGGGTATGATCCCTGGTAGCGTGATGTATGTTTATCTTGGCTCTTTAGTTGGCGACATTGCCTTATTGGAAGTGCCGCAGGAGATGAATGCTGAAGCACAATTTGCTCGGTGGCTCATTAAAATTGTGGGCCTGCTTGCTACCATTGCCGTTAGTTTCTATATTTCCCGGATTGCCAGAAAAGCGTTGAATCAGACCATTTCATAAAGAACCAGCAATGCTCCCTTTCATCCAGGGCTATTTCATTCTCAAATCAATCCTGATATGGGATGAGCAGGGTAGGATGGGCAAAGCGAAGCGTGCCCATCAATGCATACGAATGGTGATGGGCACGGACTGCCGTCCTTTGCCCATCCTACAGTTCAACTTTGAATCAGACCATTTCATAAAGAACCAGCAATGCTCCCTTTCATCGCCTTTTCTGGAGTGATTTATCCCTACAGCACTTTGCAAGCGCGTATGGTGCAAAATTTTTGTTAAGAGCCGCGCTCCGCGCGACCCTTAACAAAAATTTTGGTTCTATCTCAGCGCAAAGCGCTGTATCCCTGACGGTTACACCTTTTGGCCTTCTTTGATTTGAATTTCCCTCAGGATTACATCAATGACTTATCTAGAAACCACTGCTCAATTCTATGCTGAAGCGGCTGAAACCCCTCAAGTGGGACTGTGCTGTGTTAGTAGTCCACCCCTTCAACTACCGGGGCTGAAGATTCCAGAGATCATGCAGCAGATGAACTATGGCTGTGGTTCAACGGTTCATCCAACCGAATTATTTGGAGAACCTACTGTTCTGTATATTGGAGTTGGTGGGGGAATTGAGGCATTGCAGTTGGCTTATTTCAGTCGTCAATCGGGTGGAGTTATCGCAGTAGATCCCGTTCCTGAAATGCGAAAAGCGGCTGCCCGTAACTTACAACTTGCGGCACAAACGAACGATTGGTTTGATCCCGATTTTGTCAAAATTCTAGCAGGAGATGCCTTCTCGCTCCCCGCACCTGATGAATCGGTGGATGTCGTCGCACAAAATTGCCTGTTCAATATTTTTGAGCCAGATGATTTACAACGGGCATTATCGGAAGCCTATCGGGTATTAAAACCGGGTGGACGACTGATCATGAGTGACCCGATCGCTACCCGCCCGATTCCAACCCACCTGCAACAAGATGAACACTTACGCGCGCTCTGCTTATCTGGGGCACTCATTTATGATGAGTATATCCAGCATCTAGTGGCAATCGGTTTTGGTCAAATCGAAATTCGTGCTCGTCGCCCCTATCGTTTGCTGGATACTCAAACTTACAATCTCAATAATCCTCTATTACTGGACAGCCTGGACTCTGTTTCGTTCAAAGTACCTATTCCCGAAGATGGTGCTTGCGTTTTCACTGGGAAAACGGCTATTTACGCTGGTCTAGAGCCACATCTAGATGATCACGCCGGACATCTCCTGCAACGAGGAATTCCTCTTGCAGTTTGCGACAAAACGGCGGCTAAACTTGCCCTGCAATTTCCCCAGGATGTAGTCATCACCGGCTCTACCTGGCACTACAACGGTGGAGGATGTTGCTAAACTGACATCTTGCACCTTGCCTAAAGAAAACCCAAAACCCCGATTCTGCCGCCGCGAAGCGGCGGCAGAATCGGGG
>CAZVXA010000360.1:0-4767 GCA_964630955.1 uncultured bacterium
GGGCAACGGCAGTTCAGGAACCCCCCGGCTTATAGCCGTGGGGAGGATGTCAGCTCGACCACACAGCAGGAGGCAGAGCCTCCAATCGGCATTGCAGGCTAGAAGCCTGTAACGAGGTAACCCCCCTTAGTCCCCTCTTGCTAGGGCTACCGTGTACACACATCTCTCGTTCGCTCCGGTAAGTCCTGGATCTCCCCCCTTAGTCCCCCCTTAGCAAGGGGGAGATCCAGTCCTCCCCTTTGCTAAGACGACTCAGCCGTTTCTCGGTCGTGGGTAACCCGCTGTGGGCTGTCGCCCTCCCACGAACAATCTGATAGTAGGGGGTTTGGGGGACGCTTCATCCGCCAAGCGGGGGGTTTGGGGGGTAAGCTACCCCCCAAGAGCCTGGTTCGCAGCCAACCCGTAAAAACAACAAGGCGTTGCTTAATTCATCCCTGAATTAAGCAACGCCAACAACAAAACAGACGACTTTGATAGAAAAACTCCTACCAAAATCGCCTGAGCTAGTCATTCGACGGTTGATTGTTCGCAAGGTTTGTAAAAATGACTGTAGGAATTTTTCCCAAAAAGAACAGTCAACTTAGATACAGTTGTTATAACAACTGCTCCCCCATCCATGACGTTCCTCTCCATCCTCTACGGACTGTTTCTGCTAAGCGTGCTGGGTCTGTTCTGGAATGTCGAAGGGCGATCGCTGAAACTCCTGGTTCTGCTGATCGCCAGCCTGATATTCTACAGCTCCCTGCAACTGCAATACATCCCCCTGCTGCTGGTGATGACCTACATCACCTACCGCCTGGGGATGGCCCTCAACACCCCCGTAGACTGGCGACTCGGAACCGAAAACTCAGAAATTGCCCAACACGACTGGAACCGTCGTCGCATCAAAGTACTCACCCTTGGCATCGCCCTCAACATCCTTTTGCTGGTGGGGTTCAAATACATCCCCTTCCTGGTATCCTCCGTCGGAGCAGTCCTTGGCGCACCCGCCGTCCAACAGCAGGCCGACCTCATCGGCGAACGGCTCATTGCCCCCCTGGGCATCAGCTTCTTCGTCTTTGAAGCCATCGCCTACCTGATCGACGTCTACCGGGGCGCACCCGCCACCTATGGCTTCCTGGGATTCGCCAGCTACAAACTCTTCTTCCCAAAACTCATCTCCGGCCCCATCACCCGCTTCCACCCCTTCGACGCCCAGACCGACACCCTCAAACTTCCCCTGGCCCCGCAGTGGGTCGAAGGACTCTGGCTAATCGCCTGCGGAGCCGTCAAAAAACTGCTGCTGGCGGATCACCTCGCCACCCTGGTCAACCTCAGCTTTAGCAACCTGCAGCGGGCAGGCAGCGGCGATCTCTGGCTCGCCATCTTCGCCTATGGCCTCCAGCTCTACCTTGACTTCAGCGGTTACGTCGATGTCGCACGCGGCAGCGCCCTGCTCATGGGCATTACCCTGCCCGAAAACTTCAACTTCCCCTACCTCACCACCAGCATTGCCGACTTCTGGCGGCGCTGGCACATGACCCTGGGCGACTGGCTCCGCAACTACCTGTATTTCCCCCTGGGTGGCTCCCGTCGCAGCCTGTGGCGCACCTGCCTGAACCTGATCATCGTCATGCTGATCGCCGGGATATGGCACGGTGCCGCATGGGGATTCGTTGTATGGGGAGCCTTACACGGTCTGTTTCTGGCCATTCACCGCCTGACCGACGCCCTCTCCCAACGGTTGGCCACCCTGGCAACCTTCTGGAAAAGCATACCGGGCACCCTCCTGGGCTGGGGCATCACACAGATCTCCGTATACTTTGCCTGGATCTTCTTTCGCCTCCCCGACCTGGAAGACTCCTTTCTCGTCGTGCAGCGCCTCTGGGGGCATCAGGCCGACGCCCAGTTCGCCCAGAAAATCTATGACGAGGCCCTACAAATGAGCCGCTACCACCTGACACTGATGCTGTGGGCACTGGTAGGAGCCATGTGCATTGCGTACTTTTTCCAGCGAGGGCTGAAGGTAAAGTTAAATTGGGTGGTCAAACTTCTGCTGGTACCAGTGTGTTTGTACCTCTCCTGGCTGCTGGCCCCCAACGAAAGCCCGCCCTATATCTACTTCGAGTTCTAGGCCAAAAAGATTGCCGAAGACCACCTGAATCGCATTGCCATCCTACTGCTGGAACTGGCGGACGATCTGCGCGACCTGCAGCCAGACCTTAACTATCGGTGATGCAGCGGCAGGGTGGGATTGTTGCTGAGCAACAGTAGAGTCTTTTCCTGCTGTTCGTTCTGGTCGTAATAGGCGCGGTAGAGGGCAACTCCCGTCGTCGAGAGCAACAGGGCGATCGACGGAGCCGCCACGGGCAACCATCCCTGCTGGGTAAATACCAGAACCGTCGTTCCCCCCAGCGCTCCCAGCGCCGCCACACCACTCAGCCCCAGCACCAGTGGGTGGCGAATGAACCAGGCCAATCCACTGCCCACCAGCGCCCAACCAATAATCCACAGGGCTTCCCCCCAGTCGGGCAGGTACCAGATAAGGGATTGCCCATCCAGCACGGCGCTGAGAATCTGGCTGGCCTGCTGTCCATGCACCACAATCCCCGGCATCTGGTGACCGTTGCGTTCGCTGGCGCTGAAGGGCGTATAGAAAAGATCTTTACCACTGGGAGCGACTGTACCAATCAGTACCATTTTGTCTTCTACCCATTCGGGTGGCACCTGATTTTGCAACACTTCCGTCAGGGTGACCTGTCGAGCCAGGGTGTCGGGCGATCGATAGCGCAGCATTACCTGATAACCACTGGCGTCCGCGTTCTGATAGCCGCCTGAGGTGGGCGCGAGTGGTGGAAACAGGACATCGCCAATTTGCAAAACGTCGGGAACCGCTGGCTTGGCAGGAAGTTGAATTCCCTGCGCCGCCAGATAGTTCAGCGATAGTCTCAGCGAGAAAGAGAGGAGGGTCTCCTGCTCAGAGGAACCAAACATCAGGTTCCGACGCACCGCGTTATCTGGATCTACGGCAAAGTCGTTGAAACCAACCCGGTCGGGAGGCATTCCTGGTGGCGGTGGAACGCGACTGGTCTGACTGGTGCCCAGTTTGGTAATGGCAACGATATTTTTTTGCTTGAGTTGTTGCAACAGGTCAGCACGTCCTGGTTCCTGGGGCAGATCACGGAGCAGGCCAAGGCCAATGACACGGGGTTTAGCCTGCTGGAGTTTGGCGATCGCCTCTGCCAGGGTTGCATCAGACGGCGTGGGTCGCTGTAACATCTGCAAATCGGCTTCAGTAATGCCCACTACCAGCAGCCGCTGATCGGGGGGCTGGGTCGGCTGGAGTCGGGTGATCTGGTCGTAGGCGGCCAGTTCCAGCGACTCCAGCCAGCCCAGTTGACGAATGCCCAGTAGCAACGTGGTGGTGGCAAGCGTCGCAATGGCACCAACGCGCAGGCCAGATTTGAGGCGATCGCGCCAGTGGGGCTGCTCAAATGGTTGGGTCAGGCTGCGCAGGGACTCTGGTAACAGCAGATGGGGGGGGATGTCGGTCGCGTTGGTGGGCAGTTCTGAGAGGGTTTGCAGTGCCTTTAGAACATCTTCGGCGGACTGGTATCGCAGTCGGTGGTCAGACCGCACCATGCGATCGAGGATAAACTTCAGCCCCAAACTGATAGGGGTCCGATCCTGCCATCGGATTTCTGATGGGGAGGGGTCTTCCGATAGATAAGCAGGCTGTAGCCCTGTGACGGCCTGGATCAGGGTCATTCCCAGCGCGTAGATGTCGCTACAGTAGCGCGGTTTTCCCATCAATTGCTCAGGGGGCGTGTAGCCCTGGGTGCCGATGCCTACCGTCAGGGCGGTCTGCCCCGGCGGGAGCGTCATCTGGGTGTGCAGTTCTTTGACGGCCCCAAAGTCGATCAAGACGATCTTGCCATCTTTCTGCCGACGGATCAGGTTGCCGGGTTTGATGTCGCGGTGGATGACATGGCTCTGGTGGACAAATTGCAGGACGGTAAGCAGGTCTTTCAGGAGGGCGATCGCACTTTCCTCGTCCAGGCTGGATCGGTGGTGTAGTTCGTCACTGAGGGACTGTCCTTCAATGAATTCCTGTACCAGATAGAATTCGTCGTCTTCCTCGAAGGCGTCGTAGAAGTCGGGGATTTGATTGTGCTCACCCAACCGCCTGAGAGTATCGACTTCGGTTTCGAACAGCCGTCGAGCCACCACCAGAAATTTGGGGTCCTGGCTCATCGGCTTGAACTGTTTGACGACGCACTGGCGAGGGAGCTCGGTGTCTTCTGCCAGATACGTCTGGCCAAAGCCGCCCGCCCCCAGGATGGTAATAATTCGATACCGACCGCCCAGCAGGGTTCCCAGCATGTCAGACACAACCGCACTGTAAAGATTCTGGCATAAGCAGGTAGGGGATCGGCTAGTGCAGCAAAACAAAAGTTTTGCAAGGGGTGAAGGGGTGATTCCCCCTTGAGGGGGCAGGGGGTGTGACCCTTCTTGGGGGCTTCGCCCCCAAACCCCCATGTTGCAGCACTTAGTGTTCGCAACACTAGTGTTCGTCCAAAAAGCTGAAGCTAGATAGGTCTCCAGTGGAACATTTGGTTTGATTTTAACAGGGGCTTTGGTTTAGTGCTCTTTTGTCACTCTTAGAGCTGATTTGTAAAGTAATTCTTAAACACCAGAAGCTTCATCACTCCTTGATCCCCCCTAGCCCCCCCTTAAGGATCGTGAACAAATTAACCTGTAATTGTTTTTGAGAGAGGGGGGGGGGGG
>CAZVXA010000361.1:0-819 GCA_964630955.1 uncultured bacterium
CCTTACAGCGCTTTTCAAGCGCTTAAAGCTCAGTTGTTTTGGTGAGAGCCGCGCGGAGCGTGGCTCTCACCAAAACAACCGTGGCTTATTCAAGGTATTCATGAATTCATTGCAAAAATAAGGAGAAAACAGATGTTTGATCGAGCAAAGGGACGTCGGGAAGAACGTCAGAACGAACGTGAGGTATTTGGACGGCGTGGAACCGCCACTCGCTACCGGATGCGACAAAAGTTGATTTCGATTGGTGACGATTTCTGGATTGAGAACGATCGCGGTGAGCGGACGTTTAAAGTAGACGGAAAGATGCTGCGCGTTCGTGACACCCTCTACTTTGAAGATTTGCAGGGCAAAACGCTGTGCAAGCTTCAGCAGAGACTGCTAACCATTCGAGACACCATGACGATTGAAGGTGAGAACGACGAGAAGCTGGCCACTGTGAAAAAGGCGCTGATCTCACCGATTCGCGATCGCTACACCGTCAAAGTCGGCGATGGCCCCGACCTGGAGGTGAAGGGAAATATCATTAACTACGAGTTCGAGATTGGGGACGGCGATCGCAAAGTCGCCGAGGTATCCAAGAAATGGTTCCGACTGGCAGATACCTACGGCGTACAGATTGAGCCATCTCAGAACGACATTTTGATTTTGGCGGTGGCGGTGGCGATCGATGTTATGTCTCATCCCTGACGAATTTTTCACTGTGATATAGCCGTTGCTACTCAGAACCAGAGTAAGAAGTGGCGGGGGGGGGGGTGCCACCCCCCCGAAAAAAGGTGGGGTTTTTTGCAATATTTTAATGTTTTGGTGGGAAAACGGGGG
>CAZVXA010000361.1:829-4725 GCA_964630955.1 uncultured bacterium
CCTTTTTTTTTTTTCCGTTGTCTTCGCGCGGTTCATACTCTACATCTTATTATGTGGGGGGGTGGGGTGGCCCCCCCCCCCACTTCTTACTCTGGGTTTTGAAGCAGATATGATATGAGGTTCTGGCAAAGCGGAGGTCTTACAAACAAAAAGGCAGAAGCCCTAAATATTCAGCCGCTGGTAAACCGTATCCAGATGCCGCAGGTGTCGTTTTGGGTCAAAACAGGCTTCGACCTCAGTGGGGGATAACTTAGAAGTCACCGTCGGATCGGCGGCAATCAGCACATGGAAATCCCCACCGGGAGTATTCCACGCCTGATGGGCGCACCCCTGGACGATCGCATACGCCTCCTCGCGGGGCAACCCTTTCTCCACCAGCGCCAGCAGCACCCCCTGGCTGAATACGACGCCACCGTAGACGTTCATATTGCGCTGCATATTTTCGGGGTAGACCAGCAGATTTTTTACCAGATGGGTGATTTCTACCAGCATGAAGTGGGTCAGGATGCAGGCGTCAGGGAAGGCCACCCGTTCGACAGAACTGTGGGAAATGTCCCGCTCGTGCCACAGTGCCACGTTCTCGATCGCTGCCACTGCATACCCGCGAATCAGCCGCGCCATCCCTGTCAGCCGTTCAGAGCGAATCGGGTTGCGCTTGTGGGGCATGGCAGAGGAGCCTTTCTGCCCCTTTGAGAAGAATTCTTCGACTTCCAGCACATCGGTGCGCTGGAGATTGCGGATCTCCACCGCAAACCGCTCGATGGAGGCCGCCAGCAGCGCCAGAGCATTCATAAACTGGGCGTGGCGATCGCGCGAGACCACCTGTGTCGAGGCAGGGTCTGGTTCCAACCCCAGTTTCTGACAGGCGATCGCCTCAATCTGCGGATCAATATTGGCGTAGGTGCCTACCGCACCGGAGATCTTGCCCACGGCAATTTCTCTGTGTAACTGACAGAGGCGATCGCGGTGCCGCAGCATCTCTGCCAGCCAACCCGCGAGTTTGAAACCAAAGGTGATCGGCTCGGCGTGGATGCCGTGCGATCGCCCGATCATCACCGTCTCCCGATGCTGCTGTGCCTGGAAGCGGATGGCCTGGATCGCCTGCTCCACATGGGACTGGATCACGTCCAGACTGGCCACCAGTTGCAGGGCCAGCGCCGTGTCCAGCACGTCTGAACTGGTCATGCCCAGGTGGATGTAGCGCCCTACATCCCCCACATATTCGTTGACGTTGGTAAGGAAGGCGATCACGTCGTGGCGCACTTCCTGCTCAATTTCTAGAATCCGTTTCGGGTCAAACTTTGCCTTGGCCTTAATTGTCTCTACAGCGTCGGCAGGAATGTATCCCAACTCGGCCTGCGCTTCACAGACGGCGATCTCCACCTGAAGCCAGGTCTTAAACTTATATTCTTCTGTCCACAGGTTGCCCATTTCGGGCAGGGTATACCGCTCTATCAAGGTTCGTGCCGCAGAATACAACTCTCTAGATTAACGTATGTCGGGGCGGGTTGAAGCGGGCTGGCGTTATTTCCTAACCCATCGAGATGATAATGCTGCTTTCCATGCTTACTTGGCAAGGCGAAGGGAGCGTTCCCGTCCTGTCATCACGACGGTTGACGATCCAGATTTTGATAGCAAAATTCAGGCATCTATCCGCCAGCAGATAGCAGAGTATCAGAGTGAAAATGCGGGCTGATAACACACTTTACCAGGCTGCATGTTATCGTACGCTACGGTAGCGGTAGCGTAACGTATCGTCATCCGTGTGGGTGATGCGTTAAGGCTATCGCCTAACGCATCCTACAAGTTACTCATCGTTAACGTATTTTATTCAGTCGCTGGAGTATAAGTAAGTGGGCGTGGAAAAAGTCGAAACCCCAAAAGCTGTTCCGCCCGCTGCGCGGGCGGAACAGCTTTTGGGGTTTCAAGCTTAATCGCGCCTATCTACTTATTACCTCGGTGATCAAATAGGGTACATTGCACAAAGACTCTTTATTCGTAGGATGGGCACGCTTCGCTTTGCCCATCCTACGCGGGGTCGGTTCATTTTCGCATTTTCTAAAGTCGCCGAGGTAATATTACTCCGGCAGCCTGAAACAAGGCATCGAAACATTTTGCGTAGGTTGGGTTGAACAAAGTGAAACCCAACGCCCGGACTTATGTTGGGTTTCGTTATCACTCAACCCAACCTACACGAATGCATCCTCAAATATTGCCGAGGTAATAGATACTTTGCACCACTACTATAATGTCCCACCTTATGAAGAAGTGGTATCAAGCATCCAATAGCTCCCGATAATACTGCTCAATTTCAACAGGTAAATGTATTGTTCTTTCCATTCGCTGTCTATGTATCTTAAATGCACGATTGATTCTAATTCGACTGAGAAATTCAACGTCGTGAAAAATCACTGCTAATGCACCTTTGTAGTCATTCATAGCATTCACCATCTGATTCACTGTAGTGATATCTAGATTATTAGACGGCTCATCTAAAATCAGTAGATCGATCGCCGATACGCTGATCATCGCCAGTACCAATCGCGCCAGTTCTCCGCCACTTAAGGCAGATGTAGATTTGCTGATGATCCGATCGCCGAACAAAAAATGCCCCAACTGTTGACGCACCAGTTGATACTCCAGCGACGGGTTCGCAGATTGCATATTCTCCAACACCGTGCGCTGGCGATCGACCAGTTCATAGCTCTGATCCAGATAGGCAGCGCTGAGATTGGGAGCCAGCAGTACCTCCCCAGATTTCAGCATCGCCTCAGTTGGGTAACCGAGGATGGCGCGGATCAGACTGGATTTGCCAGAACCGTTGGTGCCAGCGATCGCCACCCTATCCCCATACCGCAACTGAAATTGCATCGGGTTGACCAACAGCCGATCGCCAATCCACAGGGATGCGCCCGGAATCTCCAATAAATTTCGGTGATTGTGGCTCCTCTCCTCTAGTTGAATCACCGTTGCTTTCGTGGTTTTGACTTTAGTCTCAGCCACTTTTTGCGTGGCGATCGCAACTGCCTTCTCGTGTTTCAGCTTTTGTTTCCCCGCAGTCACTTCCGCTTTTCGTTTGTAGGCCCCTGCAACGATGGTGGGCATACTGTCCGCTTGCAGATGACCGTTTCGCTGAGATTGTGCAGCCCGCTGCTGCTCCCGCATTGCAGAGGCTTTCGCCTGTCTCAGTTGCTTGCGAGCGACTTCGTGCGATCGCTCTCTGGCATCCCGTTCCCTCTGTTTCTGCTCCCGGTAGGCTGAGAAATTGCCGCCGTAAACGTCCAGTTCGTCGGGGGTGAGTTCCCAGATGGTTTGCGCCACCTGATCGAGAAATAGCGGTTTATGGGAAACGATGACAAACGCGCCGGGGAAGGTCTGGAGCGATCGCCGCAGTTCCTCTAACCCCTGGTAGTCCAGGTGATTGGTGGGTTCGTCCAGCAGCAAAACGCTGGGATTCTGGGAGAGGGCGATCGCCTTGCGGAATAATGTGCGATCGGACGGCAGCTCACAGGTCAAACCATCAGCCAATAAATAGGGCTGCTGTGGCATAAAGACTACCTCCGTAATATTGAGTTAGGAAATTTCAAAAAGCCTTTTTTGCTGGTTTTCAGGGTTTTGAACCCCCGGTGTCAGCAGTGGGAGGAAGTCAGCGATCGCCTCCACAAAGGTTACCCAGCAGCTTTGCTCGTTCCTAGCCTCTGGCCGAGAATTTCCTTCAGAGGCTCTGCCTCTATTACCTCGGCGACTTTAGAAAATGCGAAAATGAACCAACCCCGCGTAGGATGGGCAAAGCGAAGCGTGCCCATCACCCAACTATAGGCTAGATGGGCACGCTTCGCTTTGCCCATCCTACGAATAAAGAGTCTTTGTGCAATGTACCCTATTTGATCACCGAG
>CAZVXA010000362.1:0-4677 GCA_964630955.1 uncultured bacterium
GCGGCTGAGCCGCGCCAAGCGAAAACTGGGATTCTACTGGGATTTCATTTTATGGCAAGCCCCTAGATAGCATGAGGCTTGAGAATTTGGAGGATTTGCTCAAGGGTTCACCTCCTGCGTCTGCCATTCGCTTTCGGACTGAAGATACAGCCGTCGATTCTGCGGATCGCCCCTCAGTTCCAGATGATCAACCTGAATGGGGTCGAGCAGCAGCAGACAAAAGTTGGGCAGGGGGACAATAGGGTCAGGGGGTGGGGGTGAGAACAGATTGTCCAGCGTCTCCTCCGGAGTATCGCTTTGCGTTAGACGTTCCTGCCTGGAAGAGGGCCACGCAAACTGGAGGCGGGCGGCATCCGATAGTTCTGTCCACTGCCGATGACGAGCCTTTGCCAGATTCTCCTCCGTCACGGCATCGGTCACTAACGTCAACGGCCCCAGCAGACGAAATTGTTCTCGTGTCTTGGGGAAATACCAGCACACTTCGCCCCAGGGATTTGCCTGACTCTGGGGTACCTTCTCACTACGGCTGTCGGTGATGAACTTGAGCTGATTGCTGTCATCCAGAAAACCGCGAAATACCACCGTCCGGTTCGCAGGCTTCCCATTGAGTTGAACGGTAGCAAGTTGGACATAGCGACTGTAGACCAGCGATCGATTGCGGTGCAGGGCACGAGAGAGGGGCGATCGCCACGGAGCAAGGGTCATAGGCCATTCTCCGTTAAAAGCTCTCTCGCACCGTCAGCGTGTAGTCAAACTGCTTCCTGGCATCGAAAGTTCCTACCCAGACGCGATAAGTTCCTGCTGGCCAATTGGTGCCCTCGACGCTGGCATCCTTGCTGCCGCCTGTGTCATCACCACAGCGGAGAAATCCATTTGGCCCCTGAACAACCAGCGTTGTGTCATTGCCTCGACTATTGACCTGAAGGCTGAGGCGAGCAAAGCCACTCCGCAGGTTCAAAATGTGGTCGGGAGTAGAGTCACCAAAGCCAACGCAGAGATTTCCGGCGCGATCGCGGTTTGAAATCGAAGACAGGGAGAAGGATCCGCCCGTACGCCCCTGCATCACCCCTTGAGCAGACTGAAAACCAGCGGACAATGTGGTAGCCCCAAAATTAGAATCCTGTGCCAGAACAGGAGGAATGCACCCTATCAGCAGTGCAAGGATTGCCCATTGAAAAATTCGTCGTTTTGAAGAATGGGGTGTTTGCTTCACAGTTCCCCAAAGGGGTAATTGCGCTGTGTGATACTCCTCAGACATATCAGACATAATTTTCGATCTTCAGGTGAAAGTGACGGGATGGGTGAAGATGATGCGTTATGCTGCCGCTAACGCATATTACCACTTAAAAAATCAGACCTTTTTCGATTGCTGAAGTTCCTATTGATTCCCCTTCGGGGAACTGCACAGCAAACGATCTATACCAGAACAGGTTCTGCTTCAGTTATGGCACTATCGCGATGCTTGATCAGCGTCGCTTTAGGTAATGGTCCCTTTAAGTGATCCCAGGGAAGCAGTTGGTCAACGGGCCAATCGCTAAAAACGTAGAAATCCAGGTCGGGAAGGGTACCCCGCAATTCCTTAAAGGCGCGACGGAAGCTACCCAATGAGTCTCCGTAGTGGCGTACCCGTTCTAGAAGGTGGGAGAGGCGGCGATCGCCCCGTGAAATTAGTGCCTGGATCACTGACCAGCTATAGCTTTCGGGACGGAAATCAATTCCTTGAGGACGTAATTGTTTCTGCAAAAGCTTCAGATTTTTTTCGGCATCCGGATTGACGCCATACCACTGAAAGGGGGTATGAGCTTTGGGGACGAAGGTGCTGCACCCAAAGGTGAGCCGTAGACCGGGTGCGGCTTTCTTCAGATTGCGCAGCATGGAAACAGTGGCCTCCAGATCCTCGGGCAGTTCGCCGGGAACACCTGCCATACCATACAGTTTCAACGAGCTGAGTCCTCCAGCTTTAGCATTGATCGCCGCCTGGATAATCTCATCGTTCTCCAGTTTTTTGTTGATGATTCTGCGGAGGCGATCGCTCCCACTTTCGACGGCAATCGTGATCGAGCGGGTGTCATGGCGGACAAGCGATCGGGCCAGCTTCTCGGTGACGGTGTTGGTGCGAACTGAGGCAATACTGAGGCGCACGTCATCGAACTGGGGCTGATCCAGATAGTCCAGCAGGGTGTCAAATTCCGGGTGTTGGGTGACCGATGCGCCCAATAACCCCAGACGTTGGGTAACCTGAAGACCGCGTTCAATTGCCGGAATCAGCGATCCCTCCAGGCTGGCGGTGCGGAACGGCAGGGTCAGGTAGCTGGCCAGACAGAATCGGCACATCTCTGGACAACTGCGCACCACCTCCACCATGTAAATGTTCTCCCAGGCAGCGCGTTCAGTGACGACGGTGGAGGCCGAAAGGACGTTACCCCGGTAGGTCTGTTTCTCGACCTGAGCAGGGATATCGAGATAGCGGGGAGTGAGGGTGGCGATCGCCCCCGCCGCATCGGTATAGGTCACCTCATACAGTGACGGCACATAGATACCGGGAACCTTTGCTAACTGACGCAACTGTTGCAGACGGTTTTCATGCCGTACTGTCTGGTAAGCCGAGACGAACTCATCCAGCAGGTTTTCTCCGTCACCCAGCAGAATGACATCAAAGAAGTCGGCAAACGGCTCCGGGTTTGCAGTCAAAACAGGACCACCACCAAAGACCAGGGGGTGCTGATGGATGCGATCGCTTGCTCTCAGAGGAATGTCCAACTGCTCCAGCAGGCTGAGAATATTTGCATAATCCAGTTCCCAGGACAGGGAGAAGCCTAACAGTTCTGGCCTGGATGGCAGCGATTCATGGGTATCGGTAAACAGACGGCTGACCTGCATATCAGGACGAGACGCTAACCTGGCCCACACGACCTGATACCCCAGGCTGGTAATTCCAACACTGTACTCATTTGGGAAAGCGAAGATCATCGGCACCGCATCCCCACTGGGAGTGGCGGGGGTAAAGAGCAGTTTTTCGTCAGCAAATACGGCAGGCACAGCAATTTCGTAATCGGTAACTCCAGCCTAGCAGCCCGTCGAGGAAGATAGGACGTCGCGCTCAGGCGAACCTCATCCAAACCTTTACTGCGCCAGCCTGAAAACCGCTCTGCGGGGTTGTTGCTGAAGTTCGATTCACCGTGAAACCACCGACATCAATTCCAGCGATCGCTCAGCAAAAACCGTTGATTTTCAGGACATTCACCGTACAGGGTTGCTGATTATTGTGGCAGTTTAAAGGGACAAACAAGCAAACAGCAGAATTATCAATTTTTTATCTGTTCTTCATCCAGTGCGGCTCCTGCACCAGCGCATCAAGTGTTGTGGACACCAGGTTCTGCCACATGGGGGGTTGGGGAATCTCGCCCCCAAGCAGGGGCACACCCCCTGACCCCTTACAAAACTTTTGTTTTGCTGTACGAGGCAGTCAGGCGAAATACTCAGCAGTAGAAATACCCTTTATCTTTCTGTGCAACATGGCAGGCAACCGCCATCCCATGTCCAGCTAAATCATCTTATGTCAGAGCAATTCGACGCCTATCAAGGAACTTTTGTCCCTCCATCTGAACGCGGTGGGGAGCCACAGAGCGCATGGGATTTTTGCAATCTTTTCACCTCAGGAGAAGTGCCTCCCGAAGGACTGAATGAGCGCCTCGAAAAAGCAATCGAACTTTACCAGATCCGGGAATATTCCACAGCACTCCAGCTCTTTCAAGCCGTTCTGGTCGATTGCCGTTCAGTCATTGATCGCACCTGTGAAGCGCGGACGCTCAGCGGTATGGGGCTGGCCTACTATGCACTGGGGGATTACCCGGAAGCCATTGTCTACTCCCATCGGGCGCTGGAAGTGTCACAGCAAATCCTCGATCGCCGTACTGAACGACAGGCCCTGGGAAACCTGGGCAACGCCTACCGACACCTGAAGAATTTTCCAAAGGCGCTGGAATATAAGCAGATGAGCCTGGAGGTGGCTCGAAAAATTGGCGACCGTCGGGGGGAAATGGCCGCCCTCAATAACCTGGGTATGGCCTACAAAGCGATGGGAGACTGCGTTACCGCAATTGACCACTATGAACAAAGCCTGTTTCTGGCACGAGAACTCCAGGATCCCCAGGTCGAAAGCCAGGTACTCCGCAACCTGGGCAACGCCCACCACGCCCTGGCAAATTTTGCAAAAACACTGGATTGCTACGAGCAACTGCTGGTGATCGCCCGTCAAACCAACGATCGCCCCACCCAACTCCAAATTCTCAAAAACCTGGCCAGTGCCTGCTCCACCATGGGCGACTTCCCCCAGGCAATCAGCTACCTCGAGCAGAGACTGGCGATCGCCCGTGAACTGCGAGATGTTCGTAACCAGGAACAGGCACTGGAGAACCTGGGCATCGTCTATGAAACCCAGGGTGAAACCCTGAAGGCGATTGAGTGCTACGAACAGCGGTTGGCCGTGATCCGCAAAGTCCAGGACAGCAAGCTGGAAGAACGGGCGCTCGTCACCCTCAAGAACCTGTGCTACTCGGTGGGGGATTACGCGAAAGCAAATTCATATTAAGAGGAGTGGTGGGGGGGGGGGGGGGGGCCCCCCCAAAAAAAAAAAAAAAGGGGGTGGAGCGCACACAGCGAAAAAAAACAGATCAC
>CAZVXA010000363.1:0-4647 GCA_964630955.1 uncultured bacterium
CCCCCCCCCCCCCCCCAAAACTGGGTTTGGAAATTTGCAAAAGCGGGATGCACCCTACGTATTTAACCAAAAAGTAAACTTTGTTTTCATTCCCTTGTTTCTATCAGCAAATCATCTATATTAAAAACAGAAGCGAGAGCTTCCCTGACAGATTGTAAACCGAAGGAGAAAAGATCTGGTTACTCAAATCTGTCTCGATCAAAGACAACAGCACCCGACGAAAAGTTGATATTTCCTCAGTTCATTGGAAGGGAGTCCTGATAATAGTGAAACGCTGGTTATTGAATCAGTTGTGTAGCTAGAACAACTCCACATAGAACGACGAAGGAGAGGAGATCACTCAGCTTAAGGTTTTGGGTGCTGTTGTTGTTTTAAATTCGCTTTGAATACAGGGAGGTGTCATGACACCTCCCTGTATTCAAAGCGAATTTAAGTAGGTAAACGCGATTAAGCTTTTTGGGTTTCAACTTTTTCCACGCCCACGGACTGACTGGACTTTTGACTAAATTGCGCCGATTTTTTCTGAAACGATCTCTACGAGAGCGGTTCGCGGCGTTATTGGGAAAGTCGTCAAAACTCCGGCGACTGAGCTGGTTGCTCCTGCAAGTTCCCAGCATTGCCCAGCCATTCAATTGGGAAAGAACAGGCTAAACTTTGTTTAACTTCCAGTCAACTCCTAAAATTCGGGAATGTAGTACAATTGATCTATTGCGGTTGTTCTCCTGTTTCGAGCAATCCTTAAATCCCTGTGCGATCGCACCCTTCCCATACCCCTCCTTCCTGCTATGGCCATAATTGCGCTCAAAGCCTGGTACCTTCAGGAATACGAACCCCTCCGAGATCTGGAAAAACGGCCCCACGATCTGAGGCTCAGCAAAAGTAGCCTGCTGAAATCGGCATTGCGGGCAGATTTCCTGGATGACAGCGACGACGTGAAGCAGTCGGTCTGGTTTCAGCGATATCTGGATGGGGAGGTGGTGGAATTTTATATTGAGGGTAGCGGCGGCTACGCCATCTCCAATATTGATCTCACCAGTCACGAGATTTACTTCACCAAGCAGGACGTGATGAGCCATCTGGATCCCGTCATTTTCCTGTGCTACCAGAACGAGTTCCCCGAATCCAGCGAACTCCTGCGCGATGAAGTGAAAGAGTTCGTCGAGAAGTTTAATCGGCGATCGCGCATTCACCTGGAATTTGAAGAATCGCACCGTCTCACCGACTCCCCCATCCGACTCAACAGCACCCTGATGCGCAAAATCCGCAAGAGCCTGGTGTTCATCGCCGACAGTACGCCCATCCTCTATGTGGATGGTACGCCTCCCCAACTCTTCCCTAATCCCAAAGTTTGTGTCGAGGTGGGCTACGCGCTCCAGTGCAAGCGCCCGGAACAAATCCTGCTGGCCCATATGGAGCGCCCCGATCTACCTGGACAATTTCCCTTCGACCTGCCCAGCAGCAGTCGCCTCCAGTTCCGCAACAAAACCGAACTGCGCAAAACGCTCCCCCAAATGCTTGAAGGTCATTTGCAGCGGTTCAATCTGGTTTCGTGATCTAAAACTTTCACAAAGCGATTGCCCTCGCTCCGCGAGGGCAATCGCTTTGTGAAAGTTTAGTTTTTCAAAGCATTTTGGGGCATATTTACCACAGTGCCGCCGAAGGGCTACGCTGTTCGGGGGTGATTGAGTTTTTAGGGAAGAAATATGCCCAGAACGCCGAGTGAGATTGCAGTTTTTATCTTGATGGAGGGGGGGCACCGGGAAGAAGTCCGCTTCCCCACTATTCAGGACTTTCAGAAGTGGTACAGCAGTGAACTGGTGCCCAAAGCAGGTTCGACCGATTTCATCAACGTCCCCATAAAAAATATTCAGGGCGAATACATGGTGTTGCGTCCGGCGTCAGTACTGGCGCTGCGGGTGGAACCTGTGTTTTCCGGTAGCGTCGATCGATTCTAGAATGACTTTTAGAACTTGTTCGTCCGTTTGTGCACCATCAAAACCAACCCCCACTCCTTTTTCCAGCAGCAGATCAGCGCTTAAGCCGATCTGCTGCTGCTACGATCGCCCTTTTCTTTACCAGTTTCGTTCTCACGCTGAGCCTCTCTCTTTTTTCGGCCCTGGCGGTTGAGCCGGAACCCCCACTGACTCCCCCGTTGCAGCGCCGCCCGCTGGCGGAACTTCAGCAGAGCCTGGATGTGCCTGCACTCCTGGGATTGGACGATCAGGTCTACAGCCAGCGTCCGAATACCTCCAATCGGCAGTTCCTGCTAGAGGCGATCGCCAACTCCCTGCGCTACCTCGACACGCCTGCTGCTGCTACCGCCTATGCCCAGTATCCCGTAGAGGGCATTACCCTCGATCGGGTTCGTCGCAGTTTGGAGCGATTTCGAGCACTGGTGCAGACTAATCGCTCAGCAGTCGCGCTCCAGCGAGCAGTACAGCGCGAGTTTGACTTCTACCAATCCGTCGGTCGTGATGGTCAGGGAACCGTACAGTTTACGGGCTACTTTGAACCGACGTATACTGCCAGTCGCCAGCCCACCGCCGAGTTTCGTTACCCCCTTTACCGGCTTCCCCCTGACCTGGCGCAGTGGCCAAAGCCCCACCCAACGCGGGCAGAACTGGAGGGCAGCGATGGCCTCGGTGGGTCGAACGGGCGATTGAGGGGATTGGAACTGGTGTGGCTGCGCGATCGCCTGGAGGCGTTTCTCGTTCAGGTGCAGGGGTCTGCCAGACTACAACTGACCAATGGCAGCACACTAACCGTGGGCTATGCCGGACGCACCGACTACCCCTACGTCAGCCTGGGGCGCGAGTTAATTAAGGATGGCAAGCTTCCCGCTGAAGGACTCACGCTACCCGTGCTGCTGCGGTACTTTCAGGAAAATCCCGACGACCTTGACGAATATATTCCCCGCAACAGCCGCTTTATCTTCTTTCGAGAAACCGCAGGCGCACCCCCCATCGGCAGTTTGAATGTGCCTGTGACCGCAGAGCGCTCGATCGCCACCGACAAAACTCTGATGCCGCCGGGGGCGCTGACGTTAATCCAGACGCAAATTCCCTACCCCACTGCGGGGGGACAACTGGTGCCCCAGTTCGTTAACCGCTACATGCTGGATCAGGACACCGGGGGCGCAATTCGGGGCCCCGGACGGGTGGATATTTTTATGGGCACAGGAGCACTGGCGGGCGATCGCGCTGGACTGATCAACGGCACGGGACAGCTCTTCTACCTGCTGCTCAAGCAGTAGCCACTGTGTCAGAATTGCGAAAGATGCAGTCGGATATTCGGGAAATGCAGTCCGAGATTCGTGGCCTCCAGACAGAAACAGCCGGATTCTCGATATTCTGCAAAAGCGAAATGAGGAATAATTTGTGACCGTTCAAGATGAATCCCTGACGATGCCATCACAGCCTGAAACATGGCAGCAGGGAGAACTAGTTGAGTTAACCATCACCGATCTGAGCAACAGCGGAGATGGTGTGGGACGCTATGCGGGAAGAGCCGTGTTCGTTCCAGATACCGTGGTGGGCGATCGCCTCCTGGCCCGTCTCGTCCGCGTTAAACCCCAGTTCGCCCAGGGCAAGCTGCACCAGCTTCTAGAACCTTCCCCCCACCGCATCCGTCCTCACTGCATCGTGGCCGACAAATGTGGCGGCTGCCAGTGGCAGCACATCGACTACGAGTTCCAGCGCGAAGCCAAGCGTAATTTAGTTATCCAGGATCTCCAGCGCATTGGTGGTTTCTCCAATCCCCCCGTCGATCCACTCCTCCCACCCTCCCACTCTCCCACTCTCCTACCCTCCCACCCCGTCCACCTCGCCTACCGCAATAAAGCCACCTACCCCCTGAGCCGATCGCACTCTGGCCAGGTTCAAGCGGGCTATTACCAGAAAGGCAGCCACCATCTGGTCAATCTCAACCAGTGCCCGATTCAGGATCAGCGGTTAAATCCCCTGCTGGCGGAGGTGAAACAGGACATCCAACGCCGGGGCTGGCAGATTTACGATGAGCAACGACACACCGGAGAACTGCGGCACCTGGGGCTGCGCATTGGGCGGCGCACAGGAGAAATGCTGCTGACGCTCGTGGCAAAACAGGGACATCTGCCCAACCTGGACGAACAGGCGCAGGAGTGGCTGATCCAGTATCCCGCTCTGGTGGGAGTCTGTTTGAATATCAATCCTCAGCGTGGCAATGCCATTTTTGGTGATGAGACGCGTCTGATTGCGGGGCAACCCTTTCTAACAGAAATCTTTATGGGGTTAACGTTTCAGGTTCATCCCACCACCTTCTTCCAGGTCTACACCGAACAGGCAGAAGCACTGGTGGAGGTAATTGCGCAGGAGCTGAACCTGCAGGGGACTGAAACCGTTGTGGATGCCTACTGTGGGATTGGCACGATGACCCTACCACTGGCACAGCGGGCGGGACGAGCGATCGCCATCGAACTGCAACCCGAAGCCATTCAGCAGGCCCGCCTGAACGCCGAACAGAACGGTATCACCAACGTCACCTTTCACACGGGAGCCGTTGAAAACCTGCTGCCCACACTGGCCGTGCAACCAGACATTGTACTGCTGGATCCACCCCGCAAAGGGTGTGATGCGGCGGTGATTCAAAGTTTGCTGACCCAGAAGCCCG
>CAZVXA010000364.1:0-4619 GCA_964630955.1 uncultured bacterium
GAAACGCTCTCGTAAAAAGCGTTTCGCGGCATAATTGGTTTTAGCGCCGATTTTTCTTGAAAAGCTGACTGCGTCAGCTTTTCAAGAAAAATCGGCGCAATTTAGTCAAAAGTCCAGTTTTTTGGTGTCTATCCGAAACCGAAATTCTGGAGGGCGCGACGCTGTAGCGTCGCGCCCTCCAGAATTTCGGTTTCGGATAAGTCCTCAGACGATAGGCGTGGAGAAGCCAAAAACCCAGGAAGCTGTTTCACCCACTGCGTGGGCGAAACAGCTTCCTGGGTTTTCAGGGTTTATTGCGAACACAGCGATCGCCCCCCTTATAGTAAGGTGAGTTTGTCGCTCTGCAATCCGCCTCTCCCTTTCGCCCATGACGCGCACCCTCTACTACCAGCTTGGCTCCCTGGCGATCGCCCTCGTTTTCATCGCTGTCATTATTATTCTGTCTGGCGCGTCTCCCCTGGATGTGGTGACCAATATGGCCTCTGGCGCATTTGGTACGCCGGGGCAGTTTGCCCGTGTTGTTTCCACCCTGGCTCCGCTGCTGTTATGCGCCTGCGGGTTGATTTTTACCTTCACGGCGGGACTGTATAACCTGGGGATCGAAGGACAGATTGTGGCGGGGGCGATCGCCTCCATGATCCCGATTCGTCTGTTTGAAACCAGCCTGCCGCCTGCACTGGTGATTACCCTGGCAATTCTGATGGGCGCACTGGGAGGAATGCTGTGGGGGCTGCTGGCGGGTGTATTAAACGTCTACGGGCGGATCAACGAAATTTTTGCGGGGTTAGGACTCAACTTTGTCGCCGATGGCTTGGCGCTGTATCTCATCTTTGGCCCCTGGAAACGTCCGGGAGTGGCCTCCATGAGCGGCACCGAGCAATTCAGTGAAGCCCTCTGGTTGCCGACGTTTGGCAATACGGATGCCAGTCCCATTGCGCTGGCGATCGCCCTCCTCGCCCTGGCTGGAACCCTGGTGGTGATTCGCGGCACCCATTATGGATTGAAGTTGCGGGCAGTGGGTCAGAACCTTCGAGCCTCCTATGTCCTGGGAATTCCAGCGGTGCGCCAATTATTGAGCGCTTTTGTGATCTGTGGCGGTTTAGCAGGACTGGCAGGTGCGTTGCAGGTGCTGGCCGTCTTTCATCGGCTGATTCCCAGCGTCAGCAGTAATCTGGGTTATCTGGCGTTGCTGGTGACCATGCTGGCCGGGTCAAATATCTGGCTGCTGTTACCGATTGCTTTCTTTTTTAGCGCTCTGAATATTGGTAGCTTGCGGCTTCCACTGGAGCTAGATTTAGAATCTTCTTTAGCAGGCGTGATTCAGGGGACGCTGGTACTATTTGCGCTGTTGGGACGCGGGTTTAGCAATCTTCAGCGGAGTCAGACATAAACACCTGATAGACTGACAAATCTTCTCCCCCCTGATTGACTGACAGATTTTACCGTAGGTTGGGTTGAACAGCGTGAAACCCAACACCAGCAGCGGTTATGTTGGGTTACGCTGTCGCTAACCCAACCTACGCAGGAATCGGGGTTTCAGGAGTTTTGTCAGTCAATCAGTTCTCCCCCTCATCCCCCAACCCCTTCTCCCACAAGGGGCGAAGGGGAGCCAGACCGAACTGGTTCATCTCAAAGCCCCTCTCCCGCTCTGGGAGAGGGGTTTGGGGTGAGGGCAATTGAGTTTTGTCAGCCAATCAGCATAAACAGAGGTGGCACGGTGCTTTTCACCGTGCCACTTCTGTTTTGTGCTTACAACTCCGTTGGGTCAATGCCCAATTCTCGGAGTTTGGCAAAGGCGCGATCGCGTTCTTGTTGCGCCCAATCGCGTTCTTGTTGCGCCCGATCGCGTTCTTGCTGCGCCCGGTCACGTTCCTCAAAAAGCTCATTCGGGTCTTTAAAGGGTTCGCCATCTGGATAAAAAATCGCCAACCCATCGTCAAACATCTCAAACTGAATCCCCAGCGTTGGTGAAGTCCAGGGAAAATTCAGGGCGGTCACAGGTGCAAAATCATGTTCTAAACCGGATCTGGCCAATCCCCAGAAATCAAAGGAATCTGGGTCATAAAAGAACATTTCTAACACCCCATGCTCTCGATAGAACAATTGCTTGTTGAGCATTTCTCTGGCGGTGTTGCTGGGCGATAAAATTTCAAACACCACCTGAGGCGCAATGTTCCCCTCTTCCCATTGTTTGTAACTGCCCCGTTCGCCGTCGGGTCGCCCCAGCACCACCATCACATCGGGTGCTTGAACCGGAACGGGTGGGGTGGTCACCTGTTTCGGGTACCAGAGCAAATCCCCGGCGACAAAAACAGTTTGCTCTTTGAATAGATGTTTGAGATTGGTAACCAGCCGCACAATCCAGCGGTATTGAACGGTATTGTCAGCCATTGGTTTACCGTCGGAGTCTGGATATAGAAGTTGAGGTTCGATTGGTGTTTGAACCATGACCTATCCTGCAATCGCCAATTTGCGTAGCTCTATTGTATCGGCTTGTGGTGAAGGCGGGAAAGCACGGCGCGAGTGCTACACTTTCCCACCAAAATCATCCGCCCCGGCGTAAGTCAACCGATCAGGCTTCTTCCACGGAGAGAAACGAATGTTCCCCCTAATGGGGATGTTTCCGGAGAAGCGCTTGCGTCAGACTCACATTACTGGCTGATAGGTCAGTAGAGTGCGAGGTAACTTCTATGGCAGATCTGGTAGAGTGTCCAAACTGCGGTAAGCGATCGCTGCTGGAGCGGCAACCCGAACTATATCAATGCCTCAACTGTGACTTCCGGCGCGATCTGAACCGCCCAACTGTTAAAGCGTCCCCAGCATCCACTGCCAGCACCGACCTGTCGTTCCTGCTAGTGCTATTTGTGATGCTACTTTTACTCCTGCGCGGTGAACCTTTTTTCTCTGCTCCAGCGCAGACTGTTCCCCAATATTCGAGATCGACTCAGCCCACTCAAAACTACACCCAATAATCGGGCACTCCAAGCTTGAATGCACTAAGAATTGTGGAGTGGCAGTCCCGCTAGCGGGACTGCCACTCCACAATTCTTAGTGCTTCAGCTCCAGGACAACCCGGTAAGCCTCCAGTCCCCCATTCAAGAAGGCGGAGGTTGATCCCCAGAGATAAAGACGGAAACGACGGTAAATGGCTTCTCCCCAACGACTGATAATGTAATCACGGTTCGCTTCAAACGCTTCTGCCCAGGCTTTGCAGGTGAGGTAGTAGCTGTGGCGATCGCCATACACCTCCAGCAGTTCAAACGGGCGATCGGCGAGGGCTACAAGAAAATCGTGCAGGCAGAAAAAGCTGTGATTGCCCGGATAGATATAGCGGGTAATAAACGTTGGGGCGACATATTTTTGGCGGAAAGCGCTGGCATCAGCATAGATGCGGCCCCCCGGCTTGAGCAGTGTTTCAAGGTGCTGGAGAACTTTTCTGTAGGAGGGGAGATGTTCCAGCACACCCAGAATCACTACCGCGTCGTACTTTTCTTTGGGTTGGTGCTCCCAAAAATTTTGAAACAGCACCCGGCAAGGCAATTGTTGCTGCTGAATCAGGTCTGAAATAAATGCTTCAGACTGGCGGGAAATTGTCAGGGATGTGACGTGGATGCCTCGCTGTCCGGCGTACTCTGTAAAAGTGCCCCAGCCGCCACCCACATCAAGGACGCGATCGCCCGGTTTGACGCCGACGGAGGTCAGGGCAAACGCCAGTTTTCGCTGCATCGCCACTGCCAGCGGTTCATCATCTGTCTCAAACAGGGCATGGGAGTAGCAGCGGGAGGGGTCCATAAAGCTCAGGTAAAACTCGTGCTCCAGTTCGTAGTGCTGCGCAATCGATTGACGATCGACCTTAACCTGACCCATCAGCAACGGTGGGATCGCCCGCCACAGATGATGCAGTGGGTGGCGATCGCCCAGAACTTTGTGCAAACTGGCAACCTGAAGCATATTACCTGCCAGATCCAGGTGCCCTGCCATGTAAGCTTCACAAATTTTCAATTCATCAAGGCTGGCAAGTGCAGCCAGTCCATCTGTCCCGTTGACCTGTACCTGGAAGCAGGGACTACCCTCTCCAAAATGAACGGTGCGATCGCTCCATAGATGGATTTCAAACGGAATTTTGATTCGTTCAGAAACTTGATTTTGGATACGTCGGAGGATACGCTCCAGAATGGAAGCAGACATTGAAGCGGTGGTCTGACTCACCATTATTTTCTCCTAAAACTAGATGAAAATGGACAGGTATAATCAATCGCAACCCCCGCTCCTCTAACCCTGAGAGGGAACAGCGATCCTGCTATCGGCGACTTTCAAACAAAATATTGCACTTCCCGTGTTGGTAAGGTACGGGGGTGGGGGCGGTGCCCCCACGCAGGGGCACACCCCCTGACTCCCTCAAGGAGGAATCACCACTGCACCCGTATCTTATGCAAACGAAAACCGCAATCAGTTAGACGAATACCACAAGCTAAATCGCCCAAGCCTGTGCATCCATCCTTCCCAGGGAGGATATTTTGTTCTAATTGTCTATCCGAAAACCGAAAACCCAAATTCTGGCAGGCGCGACGCTGTCGCGTCGCGCCTGCCAGAATTTGGGTTTTCGGATAGGCTCTAAG